>CAYZXN010000249.1:0-8665 GCA_964482425.1 uncultured Syntrophobacteraceae bacterium
GCCGCTATCATCTGTTTGTCTCGTACAACTGCCCATGGGCGCATCGCGCCATCATCATGCGCAAGCTCAAGAAACTGGAAGACGTCGTTTCGATGTCTGTCGCCGATCGCCCCAAGACCGAAGGATGGTCTTACTCCCAAGGCATCGACGATCTCGAGCCATCCGGTGACGGCGTTTTTCGCCTGCACCAGGTCTATAGGGCCGCCGATACCGCTTACACCGGTAAAGTGACGGTGCCGACCTTGTGGGATCGTGAACGCCGCACAATCGTCAACAACGAATCGTCAGAGATCATTCGCATGTTCAATGCCGCATTCGCTGAATGGACCGATGTCAACTACGATTTTTACCCGGACGATCTGCGGCCGGAAATCGATCATATCAACGACTTTGTCTACGATCATTTAAACAACGGGGTCTACCGCGCCGGGTTTGCCCGAACCCAGGAGGCCTACAATGAAGCAGTGCGCACGGTCTTTTACGGACTCGACAACCTTGAGCAACGCCTAAGCGGCAGGCGCTATCTGGCCGGCGAACGAATCACCGAAGCAGACTGGCGCGCCTTCCCCACCCTGCTGCGGTTCGATCTGGTCTACTACAGCCACTTCAAATGCAATCTAAGGCGAATTCAGGATTATCCTAATCTGGCCGGTTATCTGCGCGAGCTCTATCAGTGGCCGGGGATCGGAGACACCTTCGACCTAACCAAAATCAAGACCGGTTACTACAGCCAGCGAAACATAAATCCCACGGGCATCGTGCCGCTGGGGCCCGACCTCAGTCACCTGGAGCGGCCGCACGATCGCGGCCGGCAAAAATCCGGTCGTCTGACGACAGCCCCCAATCTTTGCAGATAACCTTGCCGTTCGCTTCACCTTTGCGGATATCGTGCGGCCGCGCCCGGCGCCTTTACCGCAGCTTGTAAACCTTCTGTCCCGAGTCGCGTCTAAACTTGCAAATCCAAAACCCTGGGAGGGTCAATTATGAAAAAGGTTCGGGAGTTTATTATCGGCGGCGCTATTTTAACCATGGCAGCCGGCGCAGTCGTGACGTCGCCCCCGGCGATCTTTGCGCAAAACGAAGCCAAGGAAAAGGTTCATCAAAGACGCGGGATGCATCGCGTGCCGGGCGCTCACGCGCCGCTCATCAGCATCGCCCTCAAGCATCGCGCCGAGTTGAATCTGTCAGGCGATCAGGTCGCCGGCTTGGAAAAGATCAGAACTCAATTCCAAGATCAGACCGCGCCGGTGCAGCAACAGCTGCGCACCGTCGAGGATGAAATCGCCGCGTTGCTCCAGCAGAGCCCGGCAAACTTGATCGATGCCAGAGTCAAGATCGAACAGTCTGAAAAGCTGCGCTCCGAACTCCGCTACCTGCGCGTCGAAGCGCTGGAGAACGGCAAGTCGTTGTTAACCGCACAGCAAAGAGACCAACTAAAGACTTTGGCCGGTTCGGGCCCTCGCGGTTTTCGCAAACCGCATGGCCAGCAATCATAACAACATTGTAAATGCGACACGGAAAGGCCCGAGTTCCATGGAGCCATGGAGCCGGGCCTTGCCGTGTCCTTATCACTGAACCGATCGGTTACGGTTGCGGCACCTGGGCCATCTGCCCTACTTTCCACAAAAAGAGAGTCCGGGTATGGGTCAACTCTCCCGTAGGATCCGAGCTCGGCTCGACGCTTTCGGTCTTAAGCGGGGGCCACTCATCAATGTCGAAATCATGAGCCACTACCCGGGCTCCCGGCCTTAAACTCTGCAATTTGGGCCGCATCTGATTATTGAACCACTTGAACATGTAAAGGGTCACCACGGTTGCTTCGGAGATATCGACCGTCAGTCCGTCAGCGGCGCGGAATTGCACGAGATGGCTGACATTTTCTTGGGCTGCATTGAGAGTGGCTTTTTTCACCAACTCAGGATTGAGATCTATGCCGATTCCGCGCGCGCCGTACTTTTTGGCCGCCCGGATCAAAATCCTCCCATCACCGCTGCCGAGATCGTAGATGACGTCATCGTTCTTGACCTCCGCCATTTCAAGCATCCTGTCGACCACCACCATCGGCGATGGCACGAACGGAATGTCCTGCGCCCAGCTCCGAAAAGAAAGCAGCAGGAAGAGAACCAGTACCAGAAGTTTGAATATCTGTTGTTTCATATTACTCGTCTCGCTTCTCCTATAGTTTTAATCTACAGCCCGTACAATGTGCGCGCATTGTCGCTCAGAATCTTTCCTTTCACCTCAGGCGTCAAGTCGGTGCGTTGCCGGAAAATCCTGATGGCGTCGACATCGCTGGAGATGTCGGTATGGCCATAGTCGGTGCCCACGACCAGACAGTCTTCGCCCGCTTTTTTAACGATGTACGGCAAATCGTCAGAGTTTTCACAGGTCACGAACATACGAAAATCGCGTGCGACATTATCCGACCATTCACGTGCCAAAGTCTTAAAACGGTTCTTCGCTTCATGCAATACCCACGGCAGCCATTGCGAGCTGGCTTCTATAAATCCCCATCTGAGTTTGGGAAACTGCTGCGGAATTTCACTCAGCAACACGTCGTTAAAAGCGGCTACCGTCGGAATTCTAAACCGATGAAGCGTGGCGGCGATCGGCACAGGATGGCGATACAGGTCGTTCAGCCAAGTGCTGCCGTTGGCGATATGGACTGCGATCGCCATATCGAGCCTCTGCGCTTCATCATAAATCGGGTAGAAATAAGGATCGGCAAGTAACCGCGTGCCTTCGACCGGCCGCATGAGCACTGCGCACGCTCCGTTCTCTTTGGCAAAGCGGATCTGATCCAACGCATCGGGCATGCTCAAGGTCGGCGCCATGCAGGACCAGCGCAAGCGCCCGTTGCCCTGACGCCAGATATCGCTCAGCCAACGGTTCCAACTCTTGCATAAGGCGACCTCGACGGCGGCGCGGTCGGTTGCCGCCTCGATAAACATCGTGTTATGCAGCACCTGAATGTCGACTCCGCTGCGGTCCATGTGTTCCAACCGAAGACCGACGTTGCCCATCTCGGTAGAGTCTCTCTGATCCGCAAATTTGCGACCGACCTGCTCGGCGCGTCGTTCGAGTTCTTCTTTGGAAAATGCCGGAAAACGAAATCCCCTGACTTTTCCGTCGATAAGCCAGAACTGAAGCTTCACGCCGGCATCTTCGCGGCTCTCCAGCGGTTTGGGGCGAAACTGCCGGTCCGAAGGATCCAAGTAATCCCAGGTATGATCCGATTCGACAACGTGCGCGTCGGCATCGATCACCGGACTTTTTGCCGCTTTACTCATGGTCGTGCCCTCCTCTGCTGATGCTAACAGAAAACGTTACCGGCGCGAAGAATATGGGATAGCGCACCGGCCTGTCAAATGACCCGGTCAGCCGGGCGGAGGATTCGGTTGCCTCACAGGTCAATGTCATGCGCAGCTTCGTGTGATTCGCTCGACGGCACAACTTCATTTAAGCTATTCCTGAGTGATGCCTGCCGGAGGAATGCTTCTTGAATGAGGCCCGAGAGTGACGTAGGCTGGCGCCATTCAATCCAGCGCCAAGGAGAACACGACATGGCTGCAGCGGAATTTGTCGTCGACGTACACCACCATTACATGCCGGCTCTTTTATTCGATCGTCTCGCTGCTCAAGCCGGCGGGAAACGCATCGTCACCAAGGAAATCAGCTTGACTCTCCATCCTTCGCGCAAGGACCTCGAAGCCCATATCAAGTCCATGGACGAGGCCGGCGTGACCTATTCGATTCTTACCGATCAGGTACAAGTCATGGGAGCGGAAGTCGCGGGGGCTCTCAACGACGGCATCGCCGAGGTTGAAAAAAAATACCCGAACCGTTTTCGCGGCGCCATTCACTTGCCGATCCATGAGCCGGAGGCGGCTAAGCGCGAGCTGGAGCGCGGCATAAATGAGCTTGGATTGCGCGCGGTCGCGCTGCTGGCCTGCCATCTGGATATCCAGCTCGACAACCCGGTCATGAACCCGCTGTTTGAAATCATCCAGAAGAACCACCTGCCCATCATCATTCATCCCCAGTCAAAGCCCACGGGCTCCGAAACCACATACAACCTGGATCGCTGCGTGTTCCGTCCGCTGGAAACAACTCAGGCGATTGTCCGCGTTATGTGCAGCGTGCTGCCGCGCTATCCCGAGCTGCGCTTCATCATGCCGCACTTGGGCGGCGCCACCTCATCGCTCAAAGGGCGGATGATGGCATTTTTTGAAACCGCCGACGCCGACATTCCCGCCGAAATGCGCGGCTATCTGAAAACTCAGTCGGAGCAGAAAAAATTCGGCATCACCGAACGGTTCGAAAAGCTCTTCCAGTCGCTTTATTTCGACACCGCCGGCACCGGCGCCTGGCTGCCGGCGATGGCGGCCGCGCTGAACGTGACTACCGCCGATCGCATCATGTTCGGCAGCGATTACCCCCTGGAATGTAAAAGCGCGGCTAATATCGTCGAGTCCCTGGACATGATCCGCCAGGCGCCGTGCTCGGCCGCGGACAAGACAGCCATGCTCGGAAAAACCGCCGCGGGCGTTTTCAAGCTTTAGGAAATCCTTGCACCCGCTGTGACCGACAGTGAGGCGTCAACTCTACAGGTGGCGCGAGCTGAATGACTCCAAACACCTTTCGATGAGTCTCTCCGGGTCGTTGTCGAACAAAACAATGCCGCGGCTTGGTTTCTTGCAGAAGTCGATTATTTCCGTAATGTGATCGGCGACACCGCCGCTGCCTTCGAGAACGCCGATCACCTTTCCCTCGTCATAGGCGATGGTGAATTCGTTCAGAGTGCCGGTCGCGCCGCCGAAGATGATAACGACATCGGCCGATCGTACGTTGATGACATTGCGGCCCTTGAGGCCAAATCCGGTATAGATAATCACGTCCGCCGCGTCGGGCGGCATCCTATAATGCTCGATGTGCTCGCGCCGGTTCTCCGCCGGAGAAATGCCCACGGCCAAACCGCCGTGGCGGCGCGCCGATCTTGCAATCAGGTCGGGCAACCCCGTGGTCGCACCCGTGATCAGAACGCAATCATGTTTGGCTATGGCGCTGCCGAGCTTGTTGGCGAGGTCCGTCAGGCGGGTCTTCTCACTATCGCTCAGCGCATCGCTTTCAGACGCGCCCATGACGCCAACGACGGTTTTACTCATAGCTAGAAGCCCGCGGAAGCGGCGGCATCCCGGTAAATCGGATTGGCCTTAAATCACCTTATCCCGGCGCAGATCGGCAATCGCCTCGCCGTCGTAACCCAGCTCTCCGAGTATCTCGTCGTTGTCCTCGCCGAGGCCGGGGATACGCTCATAGCGCGCCGGACTGGCCGACATTTTGAGGGCGTTGGCAATGACCGGCACTTTGCCCACCGGCGACTCCGCTTCGCGAATCAGCTTGCGCGCAATGACCTGCGGGTGCGCCAGCACCTGCGCTATCCCACGCACAATGCCGTGCGGCATGTCCGCCCTCTTGAGCTGGGCCAACCAGTGCTTGTGATCGCGTTGCAGGAAAATCGCCTCGATGACTTCTTCCAGCGCAGCGCGGTTTTTTCTGCGATCCTGGACGGAGACAAACCGAGTATCGTGCAGCAACTCGGGCTTCTCGATCACCAGCCGGCAAAACAGCTCCCAGTCCGACGGGCTGGCCACTGCGAGATTTACATATTCGCCGTCAGCGGCCAGATAAGGACCGTACGGGGTTACATAATGGTGGCGCATACCGGCACGACCCGGCTCCTCCCCTGCATGCCAGTAATGATGCGGGAAGTAACCCAACCACGAGACGATGGAGTCGAGCATCGAGACATCGATAAACTGGCCTTCGCCGGTCTTCTCGCGCTGGTAAAGCGCCATCATGATTCCGATGACCGCGTACATTCCCGAGGCGATATCGGCAATCGCGATACCGGCTTTGGCCGGTTTTTCGGGATAGCCGGTGGTGGCGATAATCCCGCCTTCACCCTGTATGAGCAGATCGTAGGCTTTAACGTCGCGG
This sequence comes from uncultured Syntrophobacteraceae bacterium, assembly GCA_964482425.1. Lineage (GTDB taxonomy): Bacteria > Desulfobacterota > Binatia > UBA9968 > UBA9968 > WHTF01. Next base: position 6,001 of record CAYZXN010000249.1, read on the forward strand.
TAGGGCCCGTCCTGACCGTAGCCGGAAAGCGAACAATAGATCAAGCGCGGGTTCGCCGCGCTAAGCTCGGGATAGCCCAGACCCAGGCGCTTAGCCACACCGGGAGCATAGTTTTCAAAGAAAATGTCGGACGATCGAGTTAATCTTTGAAGTATCTCCTTACCTTTCTCCTTCTTCACATCGACGGTTAAACTACGCTTGTTGCGATTGAGCCAGACGTATCCCGACGATAGGCCTTTGACCACTGAGTCCCATGAACGAATGACATCGCCGACACCCGGCCGCTCGACCTTGATCACCTGCGCGCCCATATCGGCCAGAAGACAAGTGGCAAAGGGCCCCGAAAGCACCTGCTCGAAGGCGAGAATCTTGATACCGTCTAAAGCGCGCGTCGGTTGCTGATCACTTGCCACACTCACCTCTCTACGAACTAATCACTTTGTTCAAAAGTTCACAGGTTCAACAGTTCAAGGTCAGATTAAATGAACACGTACTGAGGTCTCGACAATTTGTATTCGGCGCCGCACTCCGAATATTTCTCATCCTACCTTGAACCTTGGACATTGAACTGTTTGACGAATTATTTATTAGAATCCTCTTTAATCTGCGGAAACAAATCCTGTTTCGGCGCATGCGCTCTCTTCCACACCATCACGCTGCGCGCATAATCGATGACGATCTTCCCCTCTTGCTGAACGCCGCGCGTGCGGACTTTCAGAATGCCCCATTGGGGTTTTGATTTGGATTCGCGCTTCTCCAATACTTCGGACTCCGAATACAACGTATCGCCGGCAAACAGCGGATTCGGCAGTTTGATCTCGTCCCAGCCGAGCGCAAATCCATTCTCGCTGACGTCGGCCACGCCCATACCCGCAACGATGGCCAAGGTCAGGGCGCTGTTGATCAGGCATTTACCGAATTCGGTGCGTTTGCCGTACTCGTTGTTGAAGTGAATTTGATTGGTGTTGTTGGTGAGCAAAGTGAACCAGATATTGTCGGCCTCTGTTACAGTTCGACCCAAGCGACATCGATAGACGTCGCCGATCTCGAAATCTTCGAAGAACCGCCCTTCCCAACCCGGCTTGACCGCCATGTGAGTCCTCCCCTTTTGGCATTAAAATCATTACGCTATAGTCTACGGGCTTATAGGAGGCAAGAATGGATTTCAACCTGACAACAGAACAGCAACAGATCCGGGAAGAAATCAAAAGGGTGTGCAAAGAATTTCCCGATGCCTACTGGCGCGCCATCGACGCCAAGAAAGAATACCCTGAGGTGTTCGTGCGCAAGCTATCCGAGTTGGGTTGGCTGGCGGCGTTGATTCCCGAGGAATTCGGCGGCACGGGTCTGGGCATCACCGAAGCAAGCATTATCCTCGAAGAGATCAATCACTCCGGCGGCGTCGCCACGGCCTGTCATGCGCAGATGTACACGATGGGCACTCTGCTCCGGCATGGCAATGAGGAGCAGAAGAAACGCTACCTGCCGAAGATTGCCACCGGCGACCTGCGCCTCCAGGCCTTCGGCGTCACCGAGCCAGACGCCGGCTCCGAAACCACCCGGCTGCAAACCACCGCCGTGCGCAAAGGCGATAGGTATCTCATCAACGGCCAGAAAATCTTCATCTCCCGCGTGCTGCAATCGGATTTGATGCTCTTGCTCGCGCGCACCACGCCCTACGACGAACTGAAAGACAAAACCCGCGGCCTTTCGGTCTTCATCGTCGACCTCAAGGAAAATCAAGGAAAGCTCGAAATCAAACCGCTCGACCTGATGATCAATCACCATACCAATCAACTCTTCTTCGACAATGTCGAAGTGCCGGTGGAGAATCTGGTGGGCGAAGAGGGCATGGGATTTCGTTATATCATCGACGGCTGGAACGCCGAACGTATTCTCGTCGCAGCGGAGGCCGTCGGCGACGGTCGCTGGTTTGTCGAGCGCGCCGCAAAGTACGCTTCCGAACGTGTCGTGTTCGGCCGCGCCATCGGCTCGAACCAGGGCATCCAGTTTCCCATCGCTCAGGCTTATGCGCAGATCGAGGCGGCGGATCTGGTGCGCTATCAGGCGGCGACAAAATTCGACCGCCAAGAAAAATGCGGCGCCGAAGCGAACATGGCCAAGTTTCTCGCTTCCGAAGCCGCTTGGGCGGCGGCCAATGCCTGCCTGACAACCCACGGCGGTTACGGCTTTGCCGCGGAGTACGATGTCGAGCGAAAGTTCAGGGAAACCCGCCTGCTCACGGTAGCGCCGGTGAGCAACAATCTGGTGCTGGCGTATCTCGGGCAGCATGTTCTCGGCATGCCGAGATCCTACTAAGAAGAAGGATGAACGCTGAAAACAGAAAGCGGAAAAGATTTTCGACGCGGTATTGCAAACTTCAAGGGACGAGAGCGAAAAAAGAAACACGATCCGTGCTCTTGGATCGTTTCAGCCTGCAGCTGTCCTAATTCCTCTTTCATCCTATCCCGCCGCTGGTCGCACAGCATGCGAGCGCTTCACCATAAAGATCATCAGCAGAAACAAAACCGTCGATCCGAGCGAGCCGATGACGAAGACCGACGCAATGCCGGTCGCCTGAGCGATCAGGCCGCCGATCGACGGGCCGAGGATATTGCCCAGATCGCCGGCCGAGTTATAGACAGCCGAAGCAATGCCGCGCTGC
>CAYZXN010000250.1:0-4805 GCA_964482425.1 uncultured Syntrophobacteraceae bacterium
GATACTCTCGACTTGATCGTTATCTGCGTCGAGGCGGGTATGGGCGTCGATGCAGCCCTCAATCGCGTTGGCCAGGAGCAAAACAACCAGAAACTGGCCATCGGCGAGGAACTATTGCTCGCCACTCAGGAAATGCAGGCGGGCGCCAGGCGCAAGGATGCTTTGATCCGTATGGCCGAACGTTGCGGTGTAGAGGAGATACGCGGGCTGGTTACTTTTCTGACGCAGACCGAAGAGCTGGGCGGGAGCATCGCGCGGTCTCTGAGAATATATGCGGAGACCATGCGTGAGAAACGCAGCCAGTCCGCCGAAGAAGCTGCGAGAAAGGCGGTTATCAAGCTAATTTTCCCCCTGGTATTTTTCATCCTGCCGGCGATATTTATCGTTTTGCTTGGACCTGCGGGTCTGCAGATTATGAAGGCGCTTTCGAGCCCCTTGAGGTAAGTGTGCCGGTTACCAATCTAACGAAGAATACCTGGCTGGCGACCAAGACGAGGAAGGCGGACAACTTTATCACGCGCCTGGTGGGGCTCCTCAAGCGTTCAGGACTTGGACCGGAGGAAGCGTTGTGGCTGATGCCCAGCAAAGGCATACACACAATCGGCATGAAGTTTCCCATCGATGTGGTTTTCCTGGACAGAAAGAATTTCGTACTGGGCATTGTTCCAGGCATGGCGCCATACAGGATCAGCCGCATTGAACTGCGGGCATACAGTGTACTCGAGCTGCCGAATGGTACCATCAAAAAATCTCAGACCGAAGTCGGCGATCAACTGGAGATCTCTCTGGTGGAAACTTCGGAAATCGATGATCTGCGGGATACGCGGCTGAGCGAGTTAGGATAGCTTTTGGCTTTCCTCACGACATTGAATTGTAAACAATATTGCCTGAGATTTCTAAATATGGTCGAGCAGCTTACGTTATGAGAAGCATCGTTAGAAGCAACACGGGCCAAGCTGCTGTTGAGTTCACACTTGTTTTCATCCTGTTTCTCCTCGTCGCCTGGATTCCGGCTGACTTTGGCTTAGCGCTTTACACTGGACAACTCGCGCAAAATGCATCCCGGGAGGGCGCGAGGATCGCGGCGGCGGATCCTAACCTGCCAACTCTCACGGGGTCTTGCAATCTACCGTGTTCAAAAGCGCCCGGAAGCCCGCTGCAGGAAACCGCGAAAAGGCTTTCGTCGGCCTTATTGCCGGGGGCAAAAATTACGTTAACGTATCCAGTTCCAGGTGGGACGGCGTGTAACCAGCACCTCAGTGTTGATATCGAAGGGAACTATTCCTTTTTTTTCTACCGAGTCATAAATTTAATGGGCGGATCGGTCGATCCCAGTACGCCGATTAAACGCAAAACCGAAATGCGCTGGGAACATCAAAACACATGTGGTTGATGCTGGGGTTTTTGAATGTCGTTGCCGCCAAGATTATGAACTTCACCCGGATTCTACATAGCCGCAACGGTCAGAGTATCGTCGAACTCGCGCTAATGACGCCGTTATTGTTAGTGGCACTGTATATACCGGCTGATTTCGGAATCGCGTTTTTGACCTCCCATTTGGCTCAAAATGCCGTTCGAGAAGGGGCCCGAATTGGCGCGATATCGGCAGAGTGCGGGACCTCCCCATGCATCTCTAGCATCAGTGAAGCGTGCCCTGGACTTAATTCGGTCGTTCAGGAGGTTTGCCGCAGGCTTCCCGCTAGACTTAGCAGTCCGACTGTGGGGATTTCTCTTAACGGTGATCTGGGATCGACATGCATGAGAACCGTTACGGTAGATGCTACCGGACAGTATAGCTATTTTTTATACCATTTAACGGCTTTGATTGGGCTGCCGATTGCGGAAAATCCGGTGACCATAAGCCGGGCCGCCGAGCTGCGTTACGAGCTCCAACCGGTTACATATAGCAATCCCTGTCCAGGAGCTTAGAGGGCTGTCGGAGTGGCGGTTGGCCTTCAGGGTTTCTTAGCCGTGGCTGATTGATGCTGCGCTGGAGTGGATATGAAAAACCTTCGCAATGATTCGGGATCAATTATCGTCTTTACGACTTTGCTGATAGTACTGTTGCTGGTCATGGTTGGCATAGGGCTGGATACCGGCTGGCTCAGCTTCGGCCGTAGCCAGGGTCAACGCGCCGTCGATGCAGCGGCGTTGGCTGGGGCGGCCGGCCTTGCCCAAGGGGATGCCTCTGCCATCGAGAAAAACATAGAAGCCTTAAACGCCACTAACGACTATGTCAAGGCCGGAGGAAATCCCATAGACGGTTCAATAACCGGCAACAACGTGATGTTGGTCAGATATAATTCTGCAACAGGTGAGATTATCCCCGAGTCCAACCTCAATATGGCTAATGGTGTTAGGGTCGCCCTGGAAAAAACAAAACCTGCCGCTTACGGCGGCGGCAACTCAGGTACGAGTATGAACTCCCCCGTTTTTTTGACACCCTTGTTGAATCTTCTCGGCTTTAATACCTCTTCAACCGCGGATATCAACGTAAGTGCCGTTGCGGTCTATTCGGCTGTCCCTGGCATTCCTCTCGCATTGGGCGGCTGTACCTTGGGGGAACAAAACGTGTTTTTCCAGACACCAAGCGGAGGTGCAGATCCCAATAATTCTGCATGGACAACCTATACGGTAAACGAAACGAATACACCTGACATCATTGCGCGAATAAAAAAAATCGTGAATTGCCAAGGTGGTGGGGCAGCGAGCATTGGAACGCCGATCTGTGTCAGCAACGGTGCAAATACGCCGGTTGTGCGTGAGTTTGAAACATTGGCGGACCCATCGGGGAACAAATGCTACTTTACTCCCGTTATTGCAGAGCAAACTACTTTTACCGGATGTAGCGGTCCGGATAATGTAATTCAGTCTTGGGCGGAGGTATGTATTAAGCACGTATGTGCGCCACCCGATTCAAACAAGAACCCCAATTGTAATAAGGACATAACCAATAAGTATATCGTGGCGGACGTTAAGAGCTGTAGCCTGACTGATGGTGAGCGGGTGGGCCAGTGTTTTAGGCATACCTTGGTACGAGAAAGAGAAGTCGGAATGTGACAGGCGTTTTCCGCGGTTCGATCACACACTTTGAGTAGTTAAATGCGTTGCCCGGTTGGGTTTTCGCGTGAATCCACGATATTGCAGGACGTCTCCCGAAATAGCATTTTTAGTAGTTTTGTTTTTGCCGTTTGCTCGGTCCTTGGACTTTTTGCGTGCGCCGATCCGACCGAAAAAAAATTCGCTACCGTTGACGGAGCAGTGATCACGGCACGAGAAGTGGAAATTGCCGTAGGCCGCCCACTTTCACAGCTTCGTCGACAAATATACGACCTCCAGCGGAAGAAGCTCGAAGAACTGATCGAGGAGAGGATTTTAACCGAGGAGGCTAAAAAGCGCGGAGTTTCGGTTACGAGATTGGTTGAGGAAGAGGTGACTAATAAAATCATGCCGATCTCCGACAAAGACATTTCGGAATTATATTACGCTAATAGAGCGCGGATTCCTGTTAAGTTGGACGAAGTTCGCGAAGAAATCCGAAGGGTTCTCACAAACGAGCGATTGGCGGCACAAAAGGCTTTATATATTCAATCGCTTCGTACAAGCGCGAAAATTGATATTGCTTTAAAACCGCCCCTCACGTATCGGGTGGACGTACCAATCGCAGGCGCACCAATCAAAGGCGCGGATAAAGCACAAATTACGATCGTGAAGTTTGAAGATTTTCACTGTCCCTTCTGTAAACAGACGCAGCCGGCTCTTGAACATATTCTTGCTCGTTATGATGGCAAGGTGCGGCTTGTTCATAAGGATCTTCCTTTAGACACGATTCACCCACAGGCCCGGCTCGCCGCGGAGGCTGCTCGGTGTGCGGGCGATGAAGGAAAATTTTGGGATTACCACGACAGGCTTTATGCATCCTCGCCAAAGGCTGCCGTGGAAGATTTGAAGGAGCACGCCAAAGAAGTGGGTCTCAATCCGCAATCCTTTGAGGTTTGTCTAAGTACCGGCAAGTACAAAGCTGCGGTTCAGAAGGATAGTGATGATGGAACCCGTTTAGGTCTCACTGGAACTCCTGCTTTTTTCATTAACGGCCGTGAACTAGCGGGTGCCCAACCGATTGAAGCTTTTGCTGCCATCATTGATGAGGAGTTGGCGCTCGGGAAGTGAGAGCGCTGCCGAAAGCGATTAGGTGAGGCAAACAGTTATTTTATCGCGCCAGTCTTCGGGCTACTCCCGCATAGATCAGATATCCTCGCCGAAATCCGTTTCTGTTTAAGTTGGCTCGTCGACCTTTGGTGTTTGTTGTGACATCTGAGGTGATATGGTTGATTCCATACTTGGTGTGGTCGTCGCCTCGATCGGTTCGATTGTCACTCGCCGTTCAGGTCTCGTACGCCTGGGACGGTTCGTTGATCCTGTGACTGGATCAAGAAGAACACTGCTGAGGCTATTGTGGCGACCGTCTATGATCCTATGTATTATCTCTGGTACCCCGCTAAGTAGGGGCGGTTCGGTTTTCACAAGCGTAAATTCCATCCATACGGAAGCTCAAACCGGCCGTGGCTCAAGCTTCGGAGGTAAGGCTAGTTCGATTAAACTCCGTAGGCTTTACAGAGCAGTCTGCGCAGGAAGCAATCATGCTTGACGCATCGGAGCTGGCCCGAGAACGGGACCTGGTGTTTGTCAGCCGCGGCTTGTTGCACGAGGTTTATGCGTTATCCTGATGACATGAGCGCACTCGTTGGAGTCATTGCGGATATGCAAAACGCTGATGGCGGATGGGGATTTTTGCAGGGCAGAAC
>CAYZXN010000251.1:0-8497 GCA_964482425.1 uncultured Syntrophobacteraceae bacterium
GCGGCGGCATGGTGGCGGCAGTGTATTACCTGGTTTATTGCCGGCGCGCCAATGAGTCAGAGCGCTGAGCTGCAATCCTGGAAGGAAGCGAACCGCGCCCCGTGCGGTCGTTCGCCCTCGTCGGCTCGAAGGCGGCCCCGAAGCCGATAAGCTGGGCGCCGATTCAAGCGGCTTTCGCTGTCGTTCCTTCCGGCCGGCGCGGCGGTATGATCAACAGCGGACAAGGTGCGCGCGCCACTACTTTCTCAGCGATGCTGCCCAACATGAAGTGGTCGACGCCGGTCCGGCCATGCGTCGACATGACGATCATATCGACACCTTCGCTCGCCGCTTTCTCGACGATGTTTTTATGCGGCGCGCCGAACTCAACCACGTGACGCACTTCGACCAAATCAATGCAGTCGGCGAAATTGTCGGCCAGAAAACTATCCAATCGCCGATTGCTCTCTTCCAACAGATCGCGAGCGGGCCCGTAATCCGCCGGCCTGGCGAGCCAATCTCCACTGACATCAACGGTATGATAGACGATGACTTCTGCGCTCACATCACGCGCCATTTCCAGAGCGTAGCGAATGCCGAGCTTCGACAATTCGGAAAAATCGGTAGGCGCCAATATTTTTTTTATTCTTGGCATAAATATCTCCTTTGCCTGGTTATCCCTCTTCCCTCTTCATTATATGGTGGCGCAAGAAACATGCCGCAGATTCACTTACGGATAGGCGCGGGTTTCGGTTGCCCCGTCGAATCGGTTTTCCTATCCCTGGGGAAAAGACTGTCGAAATTCGCATCGGCGCGAAACGGGAGCCGTGCGTTATTGATAACCGGCGGAGTTATTTGTTCATTTGCTTAGTGACCATTGGCACAGACCATGCTGAGTAACCCTAAGTACCGCTGATTGAAAGGAAGAGCAGCCATGAGAGCATACAATTGGATGAAAGTTACGGATGTGATGACGAAGAATCCTTTGGTCATGACACCGGCTGAAACTATTGGTCAGGCCGATGAGCTGATGGTTGAAAACAAAATTCGCCAGCTGCCGGTTGTGGATGGAGGCTCGTTGTTGGGAATCATTACCGACCGGGACATTCGCTCTTTCCTGGCCGAATCCTCGCTTCTTGATCCTGAAGAGCGGGTGAAAGTGCTGAAAACCAAGGTCAGCGAGATAATGACTACCGAGCCGCTGACATTGGCGCCTGACGACGATCTACGGGATGCGGTCGAATTGCTGATCGATGAAAAGATCGGCGGCATACCTGTGGTCGACGAGACCGAGGGACTTGTAGGCATTGTCACCTACGTCGACGTGCTACGCTGTTTTCTCAACCGTCTCGACGAAGAGCGGCCGTAAAATCGGCAATGAAAACCGTCCGCGCGATGCCTGATGAGTCGCGGAAACTTTCCAACCAGCTAATAGCTTAAGGCTCCTAAATAGTTCAACGCCACCGCCATCGGCAGCGCATTGCGATGCACCTCTCTATCGCTTCGTGACTTGATCACCCATTTCGTGGCGGCCTCGCGCGAGAGCCTACAACTTCCGTTCTTAATTCTGCTAAGCGGCGAGAGATTGATTCCGACGGTTAAGAATTTAGCCTTACTTGCCGGCATGGAATGCTTGCAATTTTTGGCGCAGCGCTGGCATCCGCCTTGCGAAGCTAACGCGCAACTGCGCCGTTCGGCGCAAACACTTGAGGTGGAGGACGACATGGCGCAGCGAATCGCGAATTTCGACGATTGGAAGGATCTATTTTACAAGTGGCAGTCGGACATCGGCTTTGATGCCGCACTGGTGAAAGACTACAAGTTCGATGCAATCTATGACGACGGTACCGGCCCCGACATCGAGTTCGGTGACTTCAAAGGACGGAGGAAATTCCAAAAAGTCCTGGACGTTCCGACGCAGGATATGCGCGACGCGCTGTTGCACCTGATCTTTTATCAGGGCGATACCGAGTTCGGCTCCTCGGAACAACAACGCAAGTTGATCAACACCGCGCCGACCGATTACGACCGCCAATGCCTGTTGCGCGTGATGCGCGAAGAGCAACGCCATGGCTGGCAGATGTGCCACGTGTTGATCAGTAACTTCGGCGACTCCGGTAAGGTGGAGGCGCAAAAGCTGCTCGAGCGCCGCGCCTACAAGAACACCCGTCTTCTGGGCGCGTTCAATCAGAACGTCGAAGACTTCATCGACTTTGTCACCTATACCTGCTTCATCGACCGTGACGGCAAATACCAGCTCACCATGCTGCACCATTCGAGTTTTGCGCCATTGTCGCGCAGCATGGGTCCCATGCTCAAAGAAGAGGCCTTCCATCTCTTCACCGGACAGAGTGGTCTTTCGCGCATCGTCCAGGCCGGCAAAGTACCGATCGAGATTCTCCAGAAATATTTTAATAAGTGGCTGTCCACGGGCTACGATCTTTTCGGAAAAGACCGTTCCAGCTCGGCGGCGAGATTTTACCGCTGGGGCTTCAAGGGCCGTTTTGACGAAGCCATGGCCAAGGAGCCGCCCAAAGATCTCGAACGGCTGAATGAAGAAGCCCGGCAACTCTATTACAAAGAAGACTGCGAAATCATCGAGTCGTTCAACCGCTTGATGCCCGAGGGCAAGCCCAAACTGCGCGCGCCCGATATGAAATTCAACCGCCAGATCGGCGATTATGCCGGTAAGTTTTACAGTGTCGAAGGTAACCCGCTGACCGAAGTTGAATTCCGCGCGCATCTCGCTCAAGTGTTACCCGGCCCCGAAGATCGGGAGATTCTTGAGCCGATCTTCAAGACGGGCAACTGGATGACGGTCGAGGCGGGCAACGCCTGAGGCAAATCACCCACGACATTTCCCACGATCGCCTTCGCTCATTTGAGCGAGGGCGGCTGCGCCGATGGCGCAGGACTGCGACATCTTATTACCCAAGATAGCAACCGAAAAGACTCCCCTAGACGAAAACACAAACGCTTGGGCCCCGGAGTTCTTCTCACCTTTGGGGAAATGAGCGTGCAGAATTCGCATTCCCGGCAATAGCGTCGTGACACAAAGGCTCTCGACCGAGAATACGTCGATCGTAATTGGCGCCTGCAATTGGCACGGACACTGCACAATGTTGATGCAGGGCGGGCACGATCCGGATAAATTGCCGCGCCCCGAAACAAAAGATGAAAGGAAAGCTCAGATGAAGAATGGCAAGGAGGGGACCGTGCGAGAAATTATGACGGGTTCTCCGGTGACTCTAACGCCCGACGATACTTTAGATCTGGCCAATGACGTGATTTCCCTCGGGCGCATTCGCCACATACCGGTGATCGACGATGGCAGGCTAGTGGGCTTGCTATCCGAACGAGATCTGATTGGCGCGGCGGCGAACCGTATTTTTGGCCTCAAGCAGAAAAGCAGGTCGGCTTTGCTCAAGAGCGAGTTGGTCAAGAACGTGATGAAAAAAAAGGTCGTGACGGTGACTCCAGACACACCGATTAAAAATGCCGCCAAGCTGATGGCGGAGAAAAAAATCGGTTGTGTCCCCGTCATCAGTGAAGGAGCCCTGGTCGGTCTGGTCACCACAACCAACGTCCTGCATTATCTGGAGTCGATCGCGTAAGCAGCCGGTTACGCGACCCGTCGCGAGAATCCCACATGATGGATAGGCAGCGAAACAGATCCGCGGGCGCGAAGCCGCTGCATGCACCGGCATGCGTAATCGCCGCCTTTCTCATAAAGCTGGCCAAGAACCTGGCGCTTATCGCCTGCCTGATGATCATCGGCGCATCGACCGGTAGATTCGCCGAGAGCCAGTTTGGAATTTTTCTTGTCGTCCTGACTGCTGCCTTTCTAAATTCGATCGGGCTTGTTCTTCAATCTCGCCTGCCGCCTCCGGCTCCCCCACCCAGCCTGAGCCATGATAGCCGAACGCCTTGACTCGAAAAGCATCGTTTTCGGGCTCAAGGGAGCGCTCGCCAAAGCCATTGACGAACTTTGTGCTCGATCCTCTATTGCTGACTTAGGTGATCATTTCCGCTCGCAAAAGCCGGATGAGAGTGAACGTTATAGCTATCTCGGTAACGGCATCGCCGTACCCCACGCCCGTATCGATCATCTTGACGAGCCGGAATTGATCCTCGGGCTTTCTCCCGAAGGCCTTACCTTCAATAACCACAAGATCAACGTTGTTCTCCTTCTTGCGACCCCTGCGGAACAGCCGCCGCAACATCTGCAGCTCCTTCAGCGCGTCTGCTCCTTGCTGCCGGCGATTCGCGACGATCTTTTGGCGCAGCGCGACGCCAGCCGGGTGCTCCAGGTGATTGCCTTGGCCGAACAACAATCCGCCTTGCCGACTTATCTGAATCTCACCCAGGAACAGATCGGCTTCGAGCTCCAAAGCAATTTAACCCTGGGGTTGACATCGACTGAAGCTCAACGGCGCTTGCACCGCTACGGACCTAATTTGTTGCAGCGCTCGCATGTCGATGCCTGGCAGCTCAAGCTCGTGCGCAACCTTTTTAGCTTCTTTGCTATCCTGCTTTGGATCGCGGCGCTCCTGTGCTTCATTCCCGGTGTCGATCTGCCGCAGTTGGGAATCGCTATTTTGACCGTGGTTCTGGTCAATGGACTTTTCGCTTTCCTGCAGGAGTACAAGTCCGACCGGGCGCTCGAGGTTTTACAGCAACTGATCACGCAGCGCTGCCAGGTGATCCGCGACGGCAGCCTGCAGGAATGCGAGACGAGCCAGCTCGTCCCGGGTGATGTCATTACGGTCGAAGAGGGCGATTTGGTACCCGCGGATGCGCGTTTATTGGAAGCCGTCGAAGTCGAAGTGGACAACTCCTCTCTGACCGGGGAGTCCACCCCGGCACACCGTTATAAATCCGATCAACCGATTCTGATCTCGGGCCAGTTTCTTTGGCTCGAGCTGCCTAATGTCATCTTGGCCGGCACGTCGTTAGTGCGCGGCCGCGCTCGCGCCATCGTCTTCGGCACCGGCATGAATTCCGAGATCGGCAAGATCGCCAATCTGACCCAAGAGATTCGGCCTGAGCTCAGCCCGCTGCAGAAACAGTTGCGCGGCACGGTTTATGCCATCGCGGCTCTGGCCGGCAGCCTGGGCCTGGGCTTTTTGCTTCTCGGATGGCTCGTCGCCGGTCTGACTTTTCTCCAGGCCTTCGTCTTCTGTATCGGTCTTTTTGTCGCCAATGTTCCGGAAGGGCTGCTCCCCACAGTGACCTTATCCCTGGCGATGGGCGTGCAGCGTATGGCCAAGCGTCATGCGCTGGTGAAAAGCCTGCCGTCCGTCGAGACCCTCGGGTGCACCACGGTGATCTGCTGCGACAAGACCGGCACGCTTACGCAGAATCTGATGATGGCCACTGAAATCGCCCTGGACGGCAGGCTCATCCACGTCTCCGGCGTCGGCTATCGCCCGCAAGGAGAGTTTCGTATTGGCGACAGTCAACTCTCCTTGGCGGCGATTTCGCAGTGGCCGACGCTGCGGCGTTTGCTCGAATGCGCCTTTACCTGCAATAACGCCCGGCTGGATAAAACCGGCGCGGATTACCGCGTCATCGGCGATCCCACTGAGGGCGCGCTGGCTTGCTTGGCCGAAAAAGCGGGCCTGCGCGGAGTTCATCAACGCCTGCACTTGAACCCGTTCGACTCAGTCCGCAAACGGATGAGCGTCATCGTCAAGCCGCACCCCCAAAGAGAACCGACGATCTATGTAAAAGGCGCGCCCGTCGAGATGCTCAAACAGTGCGACCGCTTCTGTTGGAACGGCGACGTTCGGCCGCTCACGGAATCGGATCGCCGGCGCATCCTCGAGGAAAACGATACCCTGGCACAGCGCGGCTTGCGTGTGCTCGCGTTCGCCTACCGCGACGGCGCGGAATTAGACGGCGCGCCGTTCACGGCCACGAATGTCGAGACTCGTCTGGTTTATCTCGGCCTGGTGGCGTTGTCCGATCCGGTGCGCCCTGAAGTTCCGGCGGCGATCCACGCCTGCCACACGGCGGGCATCCGCGTCATCATGATGACCGGCGATTATGCGCTCACGGCCGCCAGCATCGGCCGCCAAATCGGTCTTGGACAGAATGGGCCCCTCAAATCTCTCACCGGCGCCCAGCTTTCCGAGCTGGACGACGAGGCTCTGCGCCAGATCCTGGCGCAAGGCGAAACCATCTTTGCCCGCGTCGCGCCGGAGCACAAACTGCGCGTCGTTACATTGCTCAAACAGATGGGCGAGATCGTTGCGGTCACCGGCGACGGCGTTAACGACGCTCCCGCCTTGAAAAAGGCCGATATCGGCATTGCCATGGGCTTGCGCGGTAACGACGTCGCAAAAGAAGCGGCGCACATGATCTTGACCGATGACAACTTCAGTTCCATTGTCGCCGCCATCGAAGAGGGGCGGGCCGTCTTCGACAACATCAAACGATTCGCCGCCTACGTGCTCAACAGCAATCCACAGGAGATGTACCCTTACATCTTTTGGGTGCTTTTCCCCGGTACCCCACTGGCAATGACGGTCATGGGCGTACTGGCCGTCGATGTCGGTACGGACCTCATCCCGGCGATGGGCTTGGGCGTCGAGCCACCGGAAAAAGGCATCATGGAGAGAGCGCCGCGGCGACGCGACGAAAAGATTCTCTCTCTGAACTTTATACTCCGCTCTTACTTCGTGCACGGAAGTCTTTTGGCTTTTAGCTGCTACGCCACTTACTATTACATGGGTTGGGTGCTCGGCACCTGGCAGCCGGGCGAGAGTTTGGCTTCCATGCCGCCGTCTCCGAGCGGACTCAGATTCAGTGAAGCGTCGTCGGTCTATCTACAAACGCTGACTGCGTACTTTTTTCCCACCGTAACGACACAGATCGCCAACGTATTGTGCAAGCGGTCGTGGAAAACCTCGCTCTTCTCTCCCATGTTTCTTGATCCGGATCACCGCGCGGAAAAATTACAAGCCATCGCCGGCTGGCGCCCGCCGCGCTATACCGCGCGGGTGCACATCGAGTATCACGTCAGAGGCGCGGCTGAGTTCACCGCCGTTCAGGCTTTACTTGCTCTAATCGGCGGACTCGTGCTCCTGCCCTTCAGACTGGTCTGGATGCTGTTATGTCAAGCGCTGTTACGCATGGAACAGCCTATCATCGTCCCGTTCACGAAATGGCTTGCCGGCTCTCTGGACCGCCATCCCGTAGTGTTCAATCTGATCTCCAATCCGCTCATCGATCTCGGCATCTTGTTCGAGCTGGTCCTCTGTTATGTCTTTTTCTACACGCCGCTTGCCGCGATCTACTACTTCGCCCCCGTCCCGTGGCATGTCTACCTGTTCGCCTTTCACGGCACGGCGCTTCTGTTCACCTTCGAAGAAACGAAAAAATACTACCGCCGCCAAGGATACCCACTTGAGTTTCTGGGTTAGATCCAACGGAAGGAGAACCCTATGGCCCAGCATATCGATGAACAGTGTTTTCACTGCAAAAGAGTGCGCCCGTACGACGTCATGGTCCCCGGTGAGATGCTCAGGACAGCGATTGTCGAGACGATAAGGAAGCGCGATCCCAATTGGACCCCCGCGCAGATGATTTGCGTGGACTGCCTCGATCTCTTCAGGTCGGAATACGTGGAGGACGCCCTCAAAGACGAGGTCGGCGAGCTCACCAAATTAGAACAGGAAGTTATCGACAGCCTAAGGGAGCAGGAAACTTTGACGGAGAATATTAATCGCGCCTTTGAGAAAAGCATTACGTTCGGTCAACTAGTCGCCGATCGGGTCGGCACCTTCGGCGGTAGCTGGATTTTCATCGGCACTTTTTTCTTGCTGCTGGCGATATGGATCGGCGTCAACAGCGTTGCGCTGGTTTCCCGACCCTTTGATCCCTATCCTTTTATCCTGCTGAACCTGATACTGTCGTGCTTGGCGGCGATACAAGCGCCGATCATTATGATGAGCCAAAACCGCATTGAGGCCAGAGACCGCCTGAGATCGGAAAACGATTATCAAGTAAATCTGAAAGCCGAGTTAGAGATCCGCCACCTCCATGAGAAACTCGACGTCCTCCTCAAGCACCAATGGCAGAAGCTCTTGGAAATCCAGCAGATCCAGATGGACTTTATGAAGGAACTGGTGCGCGGTAATCAACCGCATAACGCTGATTCACAACGCAGCCAATAAATATGAAGCCAAACCACTTCGTTGATGCGAAAGCTCACGGCTACAGAACTTTCGCGCGCTGCTTGCCTGTTTTGATCCTCTTTTCGCTGTTATGGACCAGTCGCGCGACCGGCGAGGCGCAGCTGCCGTTACCGGAGCAGATTGTCGGCAGGGAGTTCTCTTACGCTGTCCAGAGAGGCGATTCGCTCATCAGCATCGGCGCAAGGTTCGGCGTGGGCGCCGGCCTTCTTGCAGCAAACAACAAGCTTTTGCCGAGCGCCTTCTTGAAGCTCGGCCAACAACTGCGCATCGACAACCGCCACATCGTTCCCAATATCAGCACCGACGGCATCGTCATT
>CAYZXN010000252.1:0-4723 GCA_964482425.1 uncultured Syntrophobacteraceae bacterium
TATAACGGCAGGCGGAAGTCGAGCAAGAGCAGGGCCATGAACGACTGACGTGAATAGTCCATCGAGTGACTTTGGTGGCAAACGCCGCTTTGCCAAACTATCATTCAATGTCTACAAGGCATGTCTCTACGGCTCACAAGAAATAAGACGCTGCGCCCGGCGCAGAAGGAAATTATCCCAGCTTCTTCCGCTCAGCTGCCATTCACTATTTCTGTTTAGGGCAAGGCCGAGTGATTAACCCTAATCCGACATTGTTTCGAAGTCGCTCGGACGATGAGGCCTACAGCCGTGGGCAATGGGACACTGCCTTGAAGGCCACCCCGCAATCCCCTGAGGTGACATTTCGTGCGTCGGGCCTTAACGCAACCTGTGCGCTCAAGTGCCCACGGCTTCCGGTCTCACCGTCGTTGCTCACTCCTGACTGTGCGCAATTTTTGTCGGATAGGGTTAATCTTAATGTCTAGGCACATGGCCACGCAGGACGGGATAAAGGATGAGAGTCCGGAGCAGATCGGGCTCAATCGACAGGCTCGTGTCTTTGCAACCCCTGGGTGCGCTTGGCTTTTTGGCGCGACAAGAATAGCCGAAGGATATTGCCCGCGCAAAAAAGCGCAAAGGGAAAGAGATCGAAGTCTTAGCGCCGCACCAGCACGTCGCACGGAACCTCACGCAGGACGTGCTCGGCGACGCTGCCGAGCAAAAGATAGGGCGCGCCTGTGCGCCCGCTGGTGCCGACGGCGACCAGATCCGGATGCAGCCGCTCGACGGCCTTCATGATAACATCCGGAGCTCGGCCGTGACGGAGCAACGACTTGATCTGCCTGGAGCGACCGATCCGGCGCAGAAACGAATTCATTTCGTGGCGTTCTCGTCTTGCCACCTCCCGGCGATAGCGCAGGATCTTAGGCGATGCGATTCCCGCTCTTAAGAGTTGCCCTTCGAACCCGCGATATGCGTGGAGAACATGAAATTGTCCTTGCGGGGCGAGCCGCAACGCTACCTCCAGTGCGCGCAGGGAACATTCGGAAAAATCGACCGGCACCAGGACCCGGCGGTAGGGTTTTCGATTGCCGTGCTTGACGATCAACACCGGCCGGTCCCCTTTCCGCACGACCTTCTCGGCCGTCGACCCCAGGAAAAGGTCCCTGACTGCATTGGTCCCGTGAGCGCCGAGAACAATCAGCTCAGCCGCCTCCTCGCGAGCCTGCCTGAGGATCTCTGAGACCGGCTCACCTGTGCCGATACAAGCTTTGACTGCGATCGTTGGAGGCAGACCCAGTTTGTCGATCTTCTCAAGCAGAAAGGCTTCCGCATCAGCCCTGAACTGGCGCGACACGGAATCGTCCCCGCCGGCGACAACCGCATGGAACAGCGTGAGCGCTGCTCGCTGATCCACGGCTAACCGCGCGGCGCGCCTTAGCGCCACGTCCGCACGTGGCGAGAGATCGGTGCCAACCAGGAGCCGTTTCAGCTCATTTGCGGCCAGTGCTTCGTGCGCGATTCTTTGCTTCTCACCAGGCCTGGCACGTTCACTTCTATCCAATGTTCTCCCCTCTCAAACACTCGCAACGATTCAGTTACGGCGATAACTTGAAGTTGCTAGTCGAATACCCTATCACGTTTATCTGATCTGCCGTTATGGTTTCAATTGAGCAAATATTTATCAGTCTTGCGCTGATTGTTCTCCTGAGCGTCTTCGCAAGCAAGCTATCGGATAAGTACGGCATCCCGGCTTTATTGCTGTTCCTTTTCCTCGGTATGCTGGCGGGCTCTGAAGGACCCGGCGGGATTTACTTCGACAATCCCTGGTTGGCGCAGGGCTTGGGAGTCACCGCGCTGGCATTCATCCTCTTTTCCGGCGGGCTCGATACCAAGTGGGCAGATGTTCGTCCGGTGAGCGGCTTTGCTTTGATACTGTCGACCCTTGGAGTAGCGGTCACCTGTGTAGTTATCGGCTTGGCAGCCACCTACCTGCTCGGTTTTTCTCTGCTCGAAGGACTGCTCCTGGGCTCGATCATCTCATCGACCGACGCGGCGGCCGTCTTTTCCATACTGCGTTCGCGCAACATCGGTTTGCCCGATCGCGTCAAGAACCTTCTTGAATTCGAATCCGGCAGCAACGATCCGATGGCGGTCTTTCTCACCATTGCCTTCATCAGCCTGCTGACGCAGGACGCCAACCCTTATACGCTATTCACCCGGATGTTCCTCACACAGATGGCTCTCGGAGCGGTTCTCGGTCTGGTGCTTGGCTGGGCTCTGGTTTGGATCGTCAACCACATCGGACTTGACACCGAAGGCCTCTATCCGGTCCTCACCCTCTCGGCGGTTCTGTTCATCTATGGGGTCACGGCGTTCCTCGACGGAAACGGCTTTCTGGCGATCTATATCGCCGGTCTCATGATGGGCAACAAGAACTTTGTTCATAAGACAAGCCTGCTCCGCTTTCATGACGCTGTTGCATGGCTGATGCAGATCGTCATGTTTCTAATCCTTGGCTTGCAGGTCTTTCCGTCGCAACTCATCCCGGTGCTTGGCGAAGGGCTTTTGCTCTCGGCAGTTTTGATGTTGTTGGCCCGCCCCGCGGCTATTTTTATGTTCCTGACTCTGACTCGATTTACTTTTAAAGAGAACCTGTTGATCGCCTGGGTAGGTTTGCGAGGCGCGGTGCCGATCATCCTGGGCACGTTTCCCCTCCTGGCGGACATTCCAAACTCAGATCATATTTTCAATCTGGTGTTCTTCATCGTGCTCACTTCCGTGCTGTTTCAGGGCACCTCCCTTCCCCTCGTCGTGCGCTATCTGGGTCTGGCAACCTCACGGCCTTCCAGACCACGCTATGCGCTCGAGTTCGAGGAAGGAGAAGGGATGGATGCAACTCTGATGGATTTCATTATTCCGTACAATTCAGCCGTCGTGGGAAAAGCCATCCTCGACCTCAAGCTGCCGGAGCAGATTGTCATTACGCTTATTTCCCGAAATAACCAGTACATTGTGCCCAGCGGCACCACGCGTCTTCAGGGCGGCGATGTGCTGCTGATTATTCTCAACAAAGCCTCTATTGCGGAGGTCAATCGAATCCTGTCGGCGCCCAAGCCGCAGTAGACGCCGCTGCGCGCTTGCCGCAATCACGGGCCGGGACTACCTTACGGAGAGCGACGGCCACTGCGACCCTCACGCCAGACGTAACTCCGAAAGCCAGGCGCGTGCCGGCCCCCCGCTGATATCGGGCACGATGTTCAGCTCCAGCACCGTCACACCGTCCAGATCGACGATGTAATCTTCGGTCTCGCTGGTCGTGTCGGGCGGGCTGAAGTTGTACTGCTGGCGCACGACCTCCCGGTACGACTGGCCACCGTCCGGCGACCACCGCAGCACGAACTGCTGGGTGCGGGGTTGATTCAGCTCCTGAAACACCAGGCGCATCCGCCGGACTTTCTGCGGCTGGTCGAATAAAAGCCGCACGGTCTGCTCGCCAGGTTCCCCGGGGCGCCAGCCGGAACCCGCGCTGGGTACCAGCGCCGCATCGATCGGATGTGCCGGGTCCTCGGAAGTGACCTCAACCTGCGCCAGACGCTCAATATTTAACCACTGCGGGCTCGCTGGCGAAGCATCGTGGGTGGTCTGAGAAATGATCCGCTTACGCATGGGTCTGCCTCCTCATTATTACTCTGTCTATTTATAGCCAACGCTATCTTTAGTCTGGACTTTATCCATCCCGGAATAAAGACCGTAACGAATCTGATGAAGCCGTGCCCGCCGTGCGGACGACGCCCAGGGACGGGTATTATGCCTTTGCAGTTTGACTGAGCCGGTATGACAAGCAAGCTGAGCATTCCAGCCGCGTTGCCGCCGCAGCAGGCAGCCAAGATCGACGCATCGAGTGTCTGAGCCACTGAGGATCGTGAATGTCTGATGCAGGAGCAACTCGCAGCGCTTCCGGGCGATGCGCGTTCAACGTCACGCCCTATATACCCTTCCCCCAGAAACATGGATGATTATCGCAGATGCCGTAGTTTTCCACGGTTTCGACCTAACCCGCCAGATCAGGATTATCTCGCTCGTTGTTCCCTTTTAGACAGAAATTGCTAAATGCAAACGGCTATATTTTAATAAAGAGCCAAGTTACAGTGGGCGGTTCGAGGCGCGAAGATCCCGGGTGGCATACGTCTGACAAACGGCGATACTAATACTCACCGCCGCCAACAAAGGAACGACATGGAGCCAACAAACAATGCTCATGGCAACTCTAACCAGCGCGTCGTGCGCGAGCAGGGGTGCACGCGGCCGAGCGCCGACATGAACAGCTTGCCCGGCGGCACCAGGTGCAAGAGGAGCTCCAAGATCTATGTCGGTAAGGCCGTTGCATCGTGGACTGGTTAGGTCCACACTGAAGACAACACACCTCTTTAGCCGGTATTGGAGATACGACTCCGGAATCCGGCAATCTCTGCTGAGTCGCTGCGATCGGCTCGCGGTGCAGAAACCCACAACAGGTCATCGTTTCGGTTTACGCGCCGCAGATACTTCTGCTCTCCGAGAAAGCATAGCCGACGCAAGGTCAGGGCGACCGACCGGCCAAAATCCGCCCTCTCCTTCCACAACCATCCGCTGGATACAGGGTCATCCAGTTTCGCCGGCAGCTACCCTTTGCTACCTGTATCCGTTGTCCGAGGAGGAGGCCTACTCTGTTGTTATTGAACCAGTTGCCGGAAACGTTTTT
>CAYZXN010000253.1:0-7214 GCA_964482425.1 uncultured Syntrophobacteraceae bacterium
GCGAACTCCGACATTGTCATCGAGGGCTACGTCGATCCTGCCGAACCTCTGCGCCGTGAAGGTCCGTTCGGCGATCATACGGGCTTCTATTCGCTGGCCGACGATTATCCGGTCTTTCACGTTACCTGTATCACGCATAAATCAAACCCAATTTATCCGACGACCATTGTTGGCCGGCCGCCTATGGAAGATGCCTACCTCGGTAAAGCAACGGAACGGATCTTCCTGCCGCTGTTGCGTCTGACTTTTCCCGAGATCGTCGATATGACTTTGCCGGTGCACGGCGTTTTTCATAACCTTGCGATCATCTCGATTCAGAAAAGCTATCCGGCCCATGCGCGCAAGGTTATGCATTCTCTGTGGGGCATGGGACAGATGATGTTCACCAAGATCCTGATTATCGTCGATCATGACGTGAACGTGCACGACCTGTCGGAGGTCACCTGGGTCGTTGGGAATCACATCGACCCGCAGCGTGACACGGTCCTCGTCGACGGGCCGGTGGACGTGCTGGATCACGCCGCGCCTGTTCTCGGCTACGGCTCCAAGATCGGCATCGACGCCACGCGCAAGTGGCGCAGCGAAGGATTCGATCGGGAATGGCCCGACGCCATCGTCATGGACGAAAAAACTAAAACCTACATCGATTCAATTTGGCAGAAGCTCGGCCTATGAAGCATAATCTTCCGTTCCGATTTGGTGCAGGTCCGATCTTGGCGAGATCGGATCGTAGATTAACGGCTCGAATTTGATGTTGCTCCAAAAACTCCGCCATTACGCAAGTCTGGTTCGCTTTTCTCATACGATTTTTGCTCTGCCCTTCGCGTTTGCGTCGCTGGTACTTGCGTGGCCCAGGCATCCGATTACACCGAGAACCGTCATATGGATCATCGTGGCCATGATCGGCGCCCGTACGGCGGCCATGGGGTTCAATCGGCTGGCAGACCGCAAATTCGACGCTCTCAATCCGCGTACCAATCAATGGGAGTTGCCGAAAGGCACGATCAAGGTCTGGGAAGCGGGGCTACTCACGATCATCGCTTCATTGATTTTTCTGCTTGCCGCCTATCAGCTCAACTGGCTGTGTTTTGTTCTATCGCCGGTTGCTTTAGCCGTGATTTTTTTTTACTCGCTGACCAAGCGATTCACCTGGGCCTCGCATCTCTTTTTGGGCCTTGCTCTCTCTCTGGCGCCAATCGGAGCCTGGTTTGCCGTAGCCGGCTCGAATATAAGCCTGGGCGAGCTGATGATTCCGCTCTATTTGGGTTTGGCCGTGGTTTTTTGGCTGGCCGGGTTCGATGTTATCTATTCCCTTCAGGATCGTGAATTCGACAGCACGCACGGCTTGTATTCCATTCCCGTGCGTTTCGGCATTAGGCGAGCTTTGCGGCTGTCGAGCCTCTTTCATGTCTGTACGGCGGTCTTTCTCGCACTCGTCGGGGTCGCCGCACAGTTGGGATTAATCTATTGGATTGGCTGGCTCGCGATCTGCGCCATTCTCTCATGGGAACATCGCATCGTCCGCCCTGACGATCTCTCGCGTATTAACCGCGCTTTCTTTGACTTCAATGCCTACGTCAGCATCGGCTATTTTCTCGCAACTTTGACCGATGTCTTCGTCACTCACCGCGCGATCGGGATCGCATGATCGATAGCACGCTGATCCTCACTATAGCGTCCCTCGGCGTCATCGGCGGCTTTTTTTCCGGCCTGCTGGGCTTCGGCGGCGGTGTACTAATGTTTCCTCTATTGTATTACGTTCCCCCGTTGTTCGGCTTTATCAGATTGGAAGCAACCACCGTGGCGGCGATCGTCATTAGCCAAGTATTCTTCTCAACCATCGTTGGCGGAGTGGCGCACTTGCGGCACAAGCGGGTGCATGCGCCGATTGTTCTGGCGGCGGGAATTACTTCGGCTGTCGGCTCGTTTGCGGCGGGTATCGTCTCGGGCTGGCTTTCAGAATATGCTTTGCTAACGCTCTTCGGCGGCATCAGCGCGATGGTCTTGCTCATGATGCTTTTACCGGCACCAAGCAAAGAGCAGGATCAAGCTGCGCTGGGACAGGTGGCGGTATCCTTTGCCCCTTTGTCCGTTTGTTCACTCGGCGCCGGCGTGATTATTGGCTTTCTCGGCGCGGGAAATTTTGTCTTTGTCCCACTGCTGATCTATGTCTTGAAAGTACCCACCCGGATCGCCATAGCCAGCAGTCTGTTTATCGCCATGATGAATACTTTCAGTGGCTTTGCAGGCAAACTCATCAGCGGTCAGATTCCTCTGCTGCTGGCAGCCGGCGTTGTAGTCGGGGCTGCCGGTGGAGCCATGATAGGCGAGAAGATCCACGGCAAGCTGTCCGGCCAAGCTCTCCGGCAGTTGTATGCCTTGATGGTAGGCCTTATTACCGTCCGAGTTTGGCTTAGTATTTTAGGATTCGACGGCTAACCGCGCGTCCATTTCCCAACTGTGGGCCTGCGGTTAAAGCGGCGCTAATCAGGTCCTGTACGAAACGATTTGCCTGGACGGGTGTTCGGACTCAACGTGCTACATACGTTATCGTCGAGCAAGCTCCGGCCTTAGATTCCACTGATAATTTTTTGTAGCACCGTGCGATGCCTACAACGAGACATAACGATGCAAGTGCAAACCCAACGTTGACCGCAGCGAAGGTTTCGATATCGAGAGCAAGTATCACGCCGGTGAAAACAAATAACGCGGACAGTACGTCTCCAATGCGGACGAAAAATGTATCGATGGCGGCTTTCGCCTTGTACTTTGCCTCCCGGCTTGTCGGGAGAAACAGCGCCTGGCGACAAGTATTTTGCAGAGAATAGTCAATGCTATTTTCGACGATCTTGGCCGACGTGATATAGCTCAGAACCGGCATAAACGCTATAAGAGAGTAACCCCCCAGAGCGACGCCCGGCAGGAAAAAGAGCGCGGCGGACACCCCCACGTAGTTGAGTATGCGCGAGACCAAAAATAGCTGAACAGCGGCGGAGATCAAACTCACCCAGAAAAAGAAATTTGCGTAGAATTCCCCGATGAAACCTTCCACTATTTTCGCTTTTTCCTTATTCGCCAATTCGGCTGCCGCAGCCGTCCTCCCAACATCGAGATCTTGGCTTGAAGCAATCTGCTGAGCTTTCAATGTGACCGTTTTCCCCAGGATAAACTCGCCCGTAGTGTTCACCAGATTTAGAGCGATCATAAGCAGGGCGATCAAGAGCAGATAGCGCTGCCCAATAACTAACTCGAACCCTCCCTCTTTTCCTAGAGGCGCCTCGGCTTCTTCCTTCTTTGCAGGTGCTTTGATCGAGCGTTGCTCGAGCCTATTGACGATGTTGGCGATCAGAATATAGAGACCGAGAAGAGCCGCAGCGACCAACATGAGTGCGTACGCACCCAAAGGCTGAAACAACCAACCGGCGATCTTCGGTCCTAAGATGGCTCCTAGCGAACCACCAAAGGCGATGATCGCAAATAGGCGGCCCCCCTGTTCTGGAGTATAGATGTCGTTGGCAAAAGACCAGAATTGCGCCACAATGAAGAGATTGAAAATACCAACCCAAAGAAAAAAAGCCACCCCAAGCGGAACCTGGAACTGCGCCATGACGTAGAACGCAATAAGATTGAAGATAAAAAATAGAACGACCCAAGTGATCAGTTTAATTCGATTAACTCGGCTTGCCAGAAAACCGTAGGCCGGCACGACTAAAACCAGCAGAAGCGCTTGTCCCGCGGCAGCGTAGCTTTTGATTTCCGCTCCACCGCCGGCCAGTATGAGAGGCTCTCGCACCGTCTTGAGAATCAAATAGCAGGTAAGAAGAAAAAACAAATTCAACATCAGGAGAATCGCCGTCCAGCCTTCTCCTTTCCGCACCTCCGTGAACAAGCTGAGGAATCGCTCCAAGACGCCTTCTCTTCTCAAGCCGCGTTTCAACCGGGCCTAGACGATAAAGCCCGATGGGCCCAACTGATCAAGCCACAATGTTTTCACAACTCGTACTAACGACTGCTTGGTTTGGAACTTTTCCGTTTTCCGATTTTTCCGGTTTTGTCATTCAGTGTTTTAGCCATACCCTTAGTCAGGAAATCCGTAAACTCCTTGAGCGGCATTTCTTTTAACCGCTCGATAGACAGCTTCCGAGATTCCACCTTTCTTCCCGAGTTTTCCTTTTTCATATGCATCCTCCAGGGCATGAACAACTTTGCTCCTTAGCCCCTCAGGTGTGTACTTGTGCGTGACTTCACTGACAAAGCTGAGGTCCGCAACTACAGCATTCCCGGGCCCGCGACTATTGTCGATAACGCCGATTGCAACTCTTGGGTCGCCTCTATAATTGTCGGCGATCTGCAGGACGACTTTCGGTGCGTCGAGATGAGAATGAATAAATACGTCCAGAGGAACGACTCTTCCGACCCTATCGCTCTGTGACAGCGCCCCATTGACAAACGCCTCCAGCGGATCGCGATATACATAGACAATGCTTACGGCTTTAAACGCTTCCAGCGCCTGGGCAATTTTCTCCAGCGATGACTGCAAGTTCGATAAGGTAGAATCGTAAATGATGTGCGCCAAACGGACGGCGGCAGCAACTTTAGACACAGCTTTTATTGCAGTAGTTTTACCCGCTGCCGTGCCTCCGGCAGTGAAAACAACCAGATCGAGTTTGTCCGGCGGCGCGGCCTTGCGGAGTTCCCTCCTATAGATCTCTTTTACTAGCGCACTGGCCGGCTCGTGCGCGGCATTACTCCAAGTTGTCCTGGCTGCCAGGGTTTGCACATCAGTCGCGCCGATTCCTCCGGGAGCATAATCCGTCGAAAGCTCCCTGGCATTGTCGGCGTTGATCTCATTGCCGAACCTTTCCTGATAGCGAGCTATTGCTTCATCGATGCTTCGCTCTAGGGCTTCGGCGAAGCGGGCTTCGACCCTCTGCTCTTCAAAGGAGAGATTCCGGGCCCTTTCAATCCGCAGCTTGCCAGGGTAAAAGTTTCGTTCCGCCGGTGTCGGATTGAAAGAGCAAGACCAGGAGCTGAAGACCGCGAACCATAAGGCCAGTAAGAGGTACGCGCCGGTGGCCTTCCTCATCATCCCTCCTGGTGAGTCAATAGTGAGAAGGCCCGTGAGACTCGGGCCGCTGCATTCTGATTATTGATAACGTGGAACTTATTGCAGGCTGGAGGTCAATTTGCGTCGACAGGAAACCTTGAAAAGTCGCTATGCGCACGACGGGTAGACAAAGCTGCGATCCCTCGTTTCGCCCATAACGATTTCGCGGCTCTTGGAACATGCCACTGCGCCTTTGCTTTATTTAGTACTGGTCTCTAATAACCTGGTTTCGCTCAATATGCTGATGAAACTCTTCCCTATCTATCGATGCGAGTGTGGTCTCGATCGATCTGATCAAAGCGTCTTTATTTCCAGCGTCGAGCCCTTTTTGCGCATCAATCACGGCGCGTCGAACAGCAATTTTGACGGTACCGCCACGATCCCACACCTCGTAACCTCTATAACCCTCCTGATTCGCTTTACTGAGCAGGGTTAAACCACCCCGGATGGATTGAAGGCCCGCGCCATTTTCTCCCAGGCGTAGCTGTGTGACACCCAAGATGAGCCAGGCAATTTCATCTTTCTGATTCACAACCAGCGCCCGTTGCAGAATGAGCTTTGCGTCATTGTATCTTTCCCGACGATAGTAGGCTCTACCCAAAAGCGTCAGGGTGTCTTTGTACGTCGGATCTTCGCGCGCTACGGCTTCCAGATTTACAATCGCCTTGTCTATGTTAGCTCCGCGCTGCTTTGATACCTCCTCTCTACCTGCGTTGTACCTCCCCCCTGTGCCAATAAAAAGATCAGGCCGCGAACAACCCAAAATCATCGACAAAATCAGCATTAAATTCCATAACTTCATGAAAATCTCCGTTCCTTTTAGTACACCAACGACAGATTGTTCTCAAGCTCGCGAGCCTCGCGCCCCCGTCAACCACACGCTCACGGCTGTTTCGTCCAAAATGGTCGTGATTGACTTTGTTAGGTGGCATGACTAGGCTTTTTCAGGAGGAAGCTCACATGAAAAGCAGAGTATCAAATCTCGCCTTCTTCTCGCTTTTATGCGGAATAGTGTTTTTAGGTTGCACCTCGATCCGAGTTGCAGGCGATGTCCAAAAGGGACGCATGCAGCTCATGCATGGCGACCCCAAAATCGCCCTAAACCATTTTCAAAGCGCCGCCCAACGAGAGCCCGACTACTTACTTAATTTCACCCTACTTAATCAAGGCATCTGGACCTACGTGGGACGCGCCTACTATGCCAGCGAACGCCTTCCCGAAGCCCGGCAGGCGCTCGAAAAGGCACGTTCCCGCTATGATGAGGACCACCTTGCAAGAATTTATCTTGGCTTGGTGCTTCAGCGTGTCGGTGACCCAAAACAGGGCTTGAAAGAGCTGGAGGCCGGCTTGAGAGGCCTGGATAATTGGTTTGAATATATCCACCACAATGTGCGGGAAGGCCACTTCTGGGATCCTGGCCGCGCGATCAGGGGCGAAATCGATAGTAGTCTGCAACTGATTGCAAGCGGGAAACCGGACCTGGAAGGCTTAACAAGAAGAGCCGAATGGATTGGACATAGCACCGAGATGGAAATCGACCTGGTAGAGCGAGACATGTATAGAGACGAAACCGAGAGCGACAACGATGGCTGCGCAGATTGCTGACCGGCCTACTCCAAGGCCGCTGGATAAAAAAAGGGGCGCCTAAAGGCGCCCCTTTTGGTCTTCTACAAAAAACTCCCGCTACCAGTTGTATGCGACCGTTGCGTTAACCGTGTGCCAGTCACAGTTCTTGCCCACATCAGTCGGGTTTTTCGAGCACCCAATAGCGCGCTGCACCCCCAACGGCGTGTTGGACGAGTCCCACCAGTTCCACTGCAAGCCAACTCTGAAGCCTGCAGCCACGGTGTACCAGAGATTCGTTTCCCGCTGCAGCACGTGAATCTGGCTAAAAGATCCGGCGCCGGGCGCGCAGTCTGAACCGCTGCCGCATTCTTGTTCGTAACGGCTAAATGCAAAGCCCAACAACACCGATCCCGGGGTCGTAGCCGAACCGGTAAACGCTCCCTTCGGGCTAAACAGGTAAAGCTCATTCGCTAGCACGAGACCGTGCGCTTTTACTCCACGAAAAGCATCATCTCTCCCCTCCCAACGAGAAATCGGCAGT
>CAYZXN010000254.1:0-7512 GCA_964482425.1 uncultured Syntrophobacteraceae bacterium
GTCGTGACCCAGCAGAGAAGCCAGCCCATGTCGCGCAGCGCCATCGCATCGTTGTGCTCGACGCCGAAGGCGCCCGGATCATCCAGAGCGCGGTTGCCCACCACGAAAAGCGGCGGCAGACGGTCCGTCGCTGTAACGACCAACGCTTCCATACCGTACATCCAGCCCGTGCCGCTCGAGCCGCCAAAGGCACGCGCGTTCACCGAGCTGGCGTGCTTGACAATCTCAAACTGCGAATG
The DNA here is from genome assembly GCA_964482425.1 of uncultured Syntrophobacteraceae bacterium. GTDB lineage: Bacteria > Desulfobacterota > Binatia > UBA9968 > UBA9968 > WHTF01. Next base: position 240 of record CAYZXN010000254.1, read on the forward strand.
CTCGCTGTCGGCGATAATATATTCAGCGTCGAATTGCCCGTCGGCGATCAGCTTCGAAAGGGCGTCCATCACTTCGGTATAGGGACGGATCGGATAGGCGGCGATCACATCCACGTCGGCGAGACGCACGCCCTGCGCAACCGCCTGGCAGCCATTGAGAAGGTCTTCCCGCTCATAGACACCTGCTTGGTCTGATTTGGCTTTTGCGACTGCGACGCTCATACTTCCACCTCCTCGGTTTTTCTAACCGGCACGATCTTGCCTTCGGGCATCACTTCTCCCTGAGTGACGATCATGCCCTTGCCCGTGACAACGGAATAAGAAACCCGTTCTTTGCCTTTTTTGTTTTCAGCCCACTGAATATAGTCTGGGGGATCCTTCTTCCAATGCTCCCATGGACTCGAGTCGTCCTCGAATTGCAGCTCATCTACCATAACGATGCACTCTTTGACGGGACAAACCTGAGCGCATTTGCCGCAACCGACGCAGTATTGATAGTCGACGTCGTAAAAGCCGTCCGTGGTCGGATCGAAACACTCGTCCGGACACTCGGCCCAGCAGAGCGTACACTTGGTGCAGAGATCGAACCTCACTACCGGACGCTGCGTCTTGGTGGTGCCGCGCTTGAACCCGGGATTTCTATTTTGACCCCTGGGACCCATCTCGAAGCCCCGTTTAACGGCCGGAACCACGGCCCCCTCTTGCATCTCAAACCATTTGGGCAGCACGGGTATCTCATGCATCCAGTCGATCCCGTCATTGGGAGTCACGATCCTTACCCTCGGCAGCGTGGCCTCCTGTCTCAGCGATTCGTAGGCGGTGCGCGCGGCCTCAGCGCGGTGCTTCTGCTTGGTCTTTTCCATGAGATAAGCTTCAACCGCATCAATGCTGATGACTGCCGGGTCGATGGCCGCGATGCCGCCTAAAATCCGCTCATGTGTCAGGTCATCCTTGTTGACCCAGAGGCCTGCAAGGCTGGCGTCTCCGTCCAGAATTGCGATCCGGTAAGTGTACGGCTTCTTGCCGATGAACTTCAGCAACTCTTCCGGTGTTTTCTTCGAAACCACGAGAAGACAGCCGTCCTCGACCACTCGCTCGTTGATAGGGCGGATGCCGTGCCAACCCCAGGGCTCGACGCCCTTGCACATGGTGTCGTCGAGGACCACCGAGATGTTCGCCTCGTCGATCTCCAGCTTGGCGCCGCATTCCGCTTCTAACTCTTCCTCGGAAAGATCCGGGGACACGAAGGCGAAGTATTTGCACGGAATCCCGTTTCTCTCCGGCGAATCGCTGTAGCGGCCGTTGGAAAATGCCCGCTGGCCCATGCGGCTGGCAATCATGACAATGTCGCTGCCGATCTTCTTGCCCAAGTTCTTCTGAAAGATGCCTCGATAATTAACCTCGACGCGCTTGATCATGAAATCCTCCTCTCTTTGGTAGGATTCTCGCTTTCAGTTTTTGCCGGCCGGCGGGATGACAGCACATTTTCTTCGACCTGTTGAATATGGCGCAACATTTCGCTGCGCGCCCTCGCTTTGTCGTGTTTTTCGATGGCGGCGATGATTCGACGGTGCGCGTCGATAGACGATTCGCGCCGCTCATCGGTCTGCAATGATTCCTCCCGGCTGCGGCTCAGCATCTCCATCAGGCCCGCCACGAGTTTTTGCAGAGCTTGATTGCGCGTGGCGCGACCGATGGAGAAATGCAATTCGGCGTCCGCCTCTACGCCGGTCTCGCCGCGACTCACCGCGGCCGACTGCTTGGCAACGATCTTCTTCAGTTGAGCGATGTCATTCGGAGTAGCCCGCTCGGCGGCCAACGCCGCGATATGCGGCTCGATGAGTTTGCGCATTTCGAACACGTCGGCGAGGGCCTTTTTCTCGTCGATCAGCAGCCGCGCAAGCGGCCCGATTAATGATTCAACCGGCAGGTCAGCAACGAAATTGCCCGTACCTGTTCGGCTCACGACCAGCCCTTGGCTTTCTAAGGCGCGCAGCGCCTCGCGCACGGAAGTGCGGCTCACCTTGAAAGTGTCGGCGAGCTCCCGCTCGGAAGGGAGCTGATCGCCGGCTTTAAACCTGCCTTCCCTGATCAGTTCGTGAATCTGGCTGAAGACTTCCTCGTGAATTCTGGTTTTCTTAATAGCGCGAAGCATAGGTAGTCCGACTGTCTGCTGGTCTGACCAGTTATCGAATACAAAGCCGCTTGTCAACTAGTATCGCAAAAACCTGGGGACAGACTCCTCTGACCTGAAAGTTTTTTATGGAACGCCCGCGCGCACTAATCGGCGATCAGACTCTTGACCTTGCCAGCCTGGACTATTATGGGTAGAAAGCCGCGACGCACTTTAAGATCGACGATAGCAGTAAATGCATTCTTCCTGGGAGACTAGACGAGATGTCTGATCCGGATCTCATTCGCCTGCGATCGATCCTGGCGGAATTCGCGCCGCAAGGCCGCGCTGCACTCCTGCCGGCCTTGCACCTTGCACAGCAACTCCACGGCTGGTTGCCCGAAGCCGTTGCGGCGGAAGTGGGCCGCGCTTTGGGCGTGCCGCTCGCCGACGTGCACGGTGTCATCGATTTCTACGAGATGCTCTCGCGCCAGCCGATGGGCCGAACCGTCACACGCGTGTGCAGCGCGCCTGTCTGCGCCCTCGCGGGAGCCGATGAGTTGGCTGACGCCCTGTGCCGCTATCTGAACGTCGCGCCTGGCGAAGTCAGCTCGGATGGTGAGTTCACCGTCGAGCACGCTCCCTGCCTCGGCTTGTGCGATCACGCGCCGGCGGTACTCAGGGGCCAAGCCGCTCTTGGACGTGCCGACCCCCAGCATGCACCCGCGATTTGCATGCGCAGCGGCGAGAGACCTATAAGCTTTGTCGGCGGCGATATCCGCATGCTCACCGGCGATTGCGGTCAAGGTCATCCCACTTCGTTTACCGATTACAGCAGAGGCGGCGGTTATGCCGCTCTGAAAAAAGCTTTGACGATGACGCCGCAAGACGTGCTCGCTGAAGTCAAAGCGGCGGGATTAGTGGGCCGTGGCGGCGCAGCATTTCCAACCGGCGTAAAGTGGGAAGGCGCTGCAAAAGCGCCAGGGCAACCCAAATACATCGTGTGCAACGCCGACGAGTCCGAGCCCGGAACCTTCAAAGATCGCATTCTGATGGAAGACGACCCGCACCGCACAATAGAAGGAATGATCATCGCAGCCCAAGCCGTGGGCGCGCGCCGGGGGTACATCTACATTCGCGGTGAATACCCTTATGCCTTCAAGGTGATGGGTGATGCGCTGGCGGAGGCGCGGCAGGCGGGCGTCATCGGCGAAAATATTCTCGGCTCCGGATTGAGCTTCGATATCGAAATGCGGCTTGGCGCCGGTGCCTACATTTGCGGCGAAGAAACCGCGCTGTTGGAATCCATCGAAGGTAAGCGCGGCTTCCCACGCATCAAGCCGCCCTTCCCCACCACTGACGGATTGTTCGGCAAGCCCACGGTGATCAACAACGTGGAGACATTCTGTAACGTCCCGCTGATTCTCGAACGGGGCGCCGCCGAGTATCGAAAGATAGGGACAGAACGCTCGCCCGGTCCAAAGCTGTTTTGCGTGTCGGGCCAGATACGGCGGCCCGGGCTCTACGAAGTGCCGTTCGGCGTCACCTTGCGCCATTTGCTGTTCGATCTGGCAAGCGGGCTGAAGCACGGGCGCCAGCTCCAAGCGGTGCTCATGGGCGGTGCCGCGGGCGCCTTTGCCGCTGAGAAAGACCTGGATGTAATTCTGTCCTTTGAGAACCTGAGCGCAGCGGGTCTGCCGCTCGGCTCCGGCGCGGTGATGGTCTTCGACGATAGCGCGGACATGCGCGACGTGCTCAAGCGGTTGGCGCACTTCTTTGCCGACGAAAGCTGCGGCAAATGCTATCCCTGCCAGCTCGGCACCTATCGACAGTATGAAATCCTCGACCGCGCCGCCGCTGGAGCTCCCGTTGCCGGCGACTACGAACGCTTATCGGATGTGGGCAGCACGATGATCGACGCGTCGCTGTGCGGCCTAGGCCAGACCGCTCCTACGGCGATCTTGAGCGCGATGAAGCTATGGCCGGAATTTTTTGCTAAGAATAAATAAGATTCACCACGGAGCGCCAAACGCGGCAGAGCCGCAATCGAAAGTCGGAATCTCGCGCAAAGACGCAAAGGCGCCAAGGTAAGAAAATAGGAAGTTTGCGTCTTGGCCATTTAGCGCGGGTAAATCCTCGTCCTCACGAGCTACGACCGTCAGAGAATTTGCGCAAGCTGCGAAAACTTTCAACGATCGTAGTACGATGGGGCGAAGTTCAGAGGCAAAAATATTCGCACCCTTCATGAACTTCGTGTCCTTCGTGGCGCAATATTCAGCATGGCGTGCTCGATGTGCCTGATCGTAGAAACGGAGAGCTTATGGCTGACATCAAAGTGACGGTCGATGGCGATGCTGTCGCGGTGCCTGCGGGGACGACCATCCTCAAAGCCGCAGAGCAAGCCGGCCGGCATATTCCCACTATCTGCTACCACGATCATTGCACGGCCAACGGTCTCTGCCGCATCTGCGTCGTCGAAGTCGATGGGTTAAAGCCACTTTTGCCGGCGTGCCTGAGCCGCGCGAGCGACGGCATGAAAGTTTGCACCTCAAGCGCGCGAGTCGAGCGCAGCCGCCGGACGATCCTGGAGATGCTCGCCTCGGCCGTGGATCTATCTGAAGCGCCGGAGATCGCCAAGTTTATGAATGACTATCGCGCCGACCCCGCGCGTTTTCCCGACGCCGAGCGTCGCGAATATCCGGTGCTCGATGATAACCCGATGTATATCCGCGACTACTCCAAATGCATCCTGTGCTGGCGCTGCGTTCAGGTGTGCGCCGAAGACGCGCAGTATACCTATGCCATCAACTTCAACGGGCGGGGTTTCGACACCAGCATCGGCACCTTCTTTGACAAACCCATGCCTGAAACGACATGCGTATTTTGCGGCCAATGCGTGGGCGTCTGCCCCACCGGCGCGCTCAAGCCCAAGCGCGAGTCGCTGCTCGAGCAGGGATTTTCGTTGAACGAAATCATGCAGGCAACCAGGGGCGGAAAGAAACGCCGGAGGAAATCACCATGATTACACCGGATCGCATCGTCCCGACCACTTGCCCCTACTGCGGCGTCGGGTGCAATCTGGAGCTGCACATCAAGGACGACGTCGTCTACAAAGTCACGTCACCGTTCAACTCGGTGGTCAACCGCGGCAATCTGTGCGTCAAAGGGCGTTTCGGCTACGACTTCATCTACAATAAGGATCGGGTGACGACACCGCTCATCCGCAAAACAGCGCAGGCGCCCGGCGCGCGGACACAAGCGTTTGACCGCGACCAGTGGCGCGAGGCCTCGTGGGACGAAGCACTCGATCATACCGCCGACCGGCTGCTCGAAATTTACCGGCGCGACGGCGCGCAAGCCATGGCGGTCTATTGTTGCGCCAAAGCGACCAATGAAGACAACTATCTGCTGCAGAAACTCTTCCGCGCGCTCTTCCTCAGCAACAATGTGGATCATTGCACCCGCTTGTGCCATGCCGGTTCCGTCGTGGCGCTGCAGATGGCCGTCGGTTCCTCGGCTATGAGCAACACCGCCGCCGAAGTCATTCATAGCGACGTGTTTCTCGTCACCGGCTCCAACACCGCCGAAACTCATCCGATCATCGCGCTGCAAATGAAAGCAGCAGTCGCCAACCACGGCGCAAAGCTGATCGTCGTAGACCCACGGCGGGTCGAGATGGTGAACTGGGCCACGCTCTGGCTCCCCGAGAAGCCGGGCACTGACGTGCCGCTTTTTTCGGCCATGGCCCATGTCATCATCAAGGAGCGGCTTTATAACCAGGATTTCATCGATCGCCGCACCGAGGGGTTCGAAGAGTTCTCGAGGTCCATGGAGAAGTTCACACCCGAATACGCCGAGGCCATCTCCGGCGTCGACCGCAATCTGATAGTAGAGGCCGCGCGCATGTATGCGACCGCCAGGAACGCGGCGATTTACTGGGCCTTAGGCATTCCCGAGCACTCGCACGGTACCGACAACGCGATGTCGCTGATACATCTGGCGCTGCTCACCGGTCATATCGGCCGCAAAGGCAGCGGTCTCAATCCGCTGCGCGGCCAAAACAACGTGCAAGGCGCGTCCGATTCCGGCGCCATGCCGTGGCATTATCCCGGGTATCAGAGGGTCGACGATGAAACGGCCGCGCGCAAGTTCGAGCAGGCATGGAATAGCGAGCCGGGCAGTTTGAACCGCAGCCTGGGACTCACGACCACCGAAATCATGAGCGCCGTCGGACCGGGCGGCGTGCGCGCGCTGCACATCATGGGCGAAAATCCGATGATGTCCGAGCCCAACCTGAACCACACGCGCCATAAGATGGAACAGTTGGAGTTCCTGGTCGCGCAAGACTTATTCATCAATGAGTCGGGGGCCTATGCCGACGTGTTTTTGCCAGCGGTTTCCTGGGCGGAGAAAGAAGGCACATTCACCAACACTGATCGGCGCGTCCAGCGAGTGCGCAAGGCGCTCGAGCCGCGCGGCGGGTCCCGGCCAGATTGGGAGATTATCTGTGATCTCGCCGGGCGCATCGAAGAAAAGCTTGGCCGTCCGAAAACAGCCTTCTGGGCTTATCGGAGTCCGGCCGAAGTGCTCGAAGAGATGGGTCGCGTCGTCCCTGAATACGCCGGCGTGAAATATCGGCGCATCGAGAAGCAAGGTTTGCAGACGCCGGTCTGGGACGACAATCATCCCGGCACGCCGTATCTTTTTGCGGAGAACTTCCCTCGCGGCCGGGGCAAGTTTCACCCGCTCGAATACGTGCCGGCCGTGGAGATGCCCGATGACGAATACCCGTTCATCCTCACCACCGGCCGCGTGCTCGAACACTGGCACGGCGGCACGCTTACCCGCCATTCGAAGCTCGATGAGCTCTATCCGGAGGCCCGCATCGAAATCAGTCCCGCGGATGCCGCCCGCCTGACAATCGAAGACGAACAAACCGTGCGTGTCTCGTCGCGTCGCGGCTCGATCGTTCTGCGCGCCTGGGTGACAGAGCGGACGACGCTGGGTGTGGTATTCATACCCATGCATTTTGCCGAAGCCGCCGCCAACCTGCTCACCATCGACACCTTGGATCCGCTGGCCAAAATTCCCGAGTATAAAGCTTGCGCCGTGCGCGTCGTACCCGCCACCAAGGACCAACTAGCGAGGCCCGAGGGGAAA
>CAYZXN010000255.1:0-16518 GCA_964482425.1 uncultured Syntrophobacteraceae bacterium
CATCATAGGTTGAGTGGGATTGCCGACCAGACGCAGGTTCCCGCGATGTACCCATGCCTATCTCCGCCGCCGGGCATACGGCATCCGCTCGACGAATTGGCCGAAAGTGTCAGTCAAATCGAGTCCTTCCTTGTGGCCCCCGTCGAACGCTACCGCATTGCCCAGAAGGCACGCGCTAATTCCCAGCTTGGGTCTGTATGGCTGGTTTTTACTGTCCATGATGTTTGCTAAGTATTACATTTATGATAATGGAGTCAATTATAGTTAACACAATATCGTTAGGTCGAGTTCATTCCTTATGAAATTAGTTATCACAGGGGCGACGGGCTTTATTGGGTCGGCAGTCGTCGATCAGCTCTGGAGCCAATACCATTCGCTTTCTCTGCTCAGCCGCAATCCACCTCGTGAAATAAACGTTGCCAAAAAGGAATGGCTCGTTTGGAATCCCGGAGTTCCCGGAGACTGGGAGTATTGTGTTGATGGAGCGGACGGAATCATCAATCTGGCCGGCGAACCGATCGCTGCCAAAAGATGGACCGAGGCGCGCAAAGAGAAAATTCGTTCCAGTCGCCTCGACTCCACACGCGTTTTGGCGCGAGCTATAGCCAAGGCGAAAATCAAACCTAAGTTTCTCATCAATGCCTCAGCGGTTGGTTACTACGGCGCCCGGGGTGATGAAGCTATCACGGAAGAAAGCGCATCCGGCACCGATTACTTGGCGCGTGTGTGCGTCGAGTGGGAAGCCGAGGCAAAAAAAGCAGAGTCTGAAGGTGTGCGCGTGGTGTTACTGAGAACAGGCATTGTGCTCGATCGAGGCAGGGGTGCCTTGGCCAAAATGGTACCCCCTTTCAAATTTTTTGCCGGTGGTCCTTTGGGCTCCGGCAACCAGTGGATGCCTTGGATTCACATCGAGGACCAAGTCGGTTTGCTGTTGTTTCTAATGAACAACGAAAATGCTCATGGACCTTTCAATTGCACGGCGCCGAACCCCGTCACTATGGCGGAGTTTTCTAAAACCCTCGGCGAAACCCTGAATCGCCCTTCGTGGGCGACGGTGCCTGGCGGTGTTCTGGCGTTGGTGCTGGGAGAGATGTCCGAGATCCTGCTCAACGGTCAACGAGCCTTGCCGCAGGCGGCGCTCAAACTCGGCTATCAGTTTAGACATCCGCACCTCTTGCCAGCTTTGCAGTCTTTGCGGCTTTAACGGTTGGAGTTCGAATGGTGCGGTCGATCACTGATCATGATGTTTTTCATCGGCAACGGCGTTACACACAGGCGCTCTTGAACGGCGACGATGACAGTTCGTTTCGACTTATAGAAGAGATGTTGCTCTCCCGATGTTCTCTCGGAGAGATTTACGTACATCTCATGACTCCCGCGCTGGTCGCCGTCGGCGAGCTGTGGTGCAAGGGAGATATCGGTGTCGGGCTGGAGAAACTAGCCTCACATCTGGTTTTGAAACAGATCGACCGGCTCCGTGGCATATATGCGACTGACGAGCGCCGGCTGGCCTATCGGGTGTTGATCTCTTGCGTCGAAGGCGAACAGCACTGCATTGGCGCTCGCATGGTAGCAGACTTGTTTCTCACCAGAGGATGGTCGGTCGATTTTCTTGGTCCTGACTTGCCAACCCCGGCGCTTTTGGAAACTATAAGGATACGGCGGCCGCAACTGGTTGGATTGTCGGTTCGGACACAAGGGGGACTCGAGCATGTGCACCGTCTTTTGGAAGAACTGCCGAAGCTAGCGGATATACCGAAGATTCTTTTGGGCGGGCAAGCGATTGCAGCAGGCGAATGGACACAGGATGGAAAATGCTTGGTTGCCAGCGATGCTGCGAAGGGTGTCGAGATCGCAACCAGACTTTTGCATGCGAATCGACCGAAAGCTGTATTGAAGGAGTACTTGGTCGAGTTAGGCAGGCGTGTGCGCGACCTGCGCAACAAAAAAGGCTGGACACAGGAGCAATTGGCTGAGTCAACGCGGCTGACGCGAGTATCTATCGTTGCCGTCGAGGGTGGGAAGCAGAATGTCTCGATGGACGTGGTGATCCGTCTTGCGAATGCGCTGGGGATTGCACCCGAAGCCTTGTTATCCGGTCATGGTGCTTTCTCCGCTGCCGAATGGAGGAGAGCTTGAAGAACTCAAGTTTCGATTTAGGTGATGCGGCTCTGGTCACGGCGCGCGATGTCATGCCGGAAGAATCGCCGTGGCACAACCTCAGTGACGAAGGCCGAGACAACAGCGGCAGTTTGCTTCCATCCACCGCTCGTCTGGCGGAGTTGCTCGGACTGGACGATACATCGGCCATCAATCATCTCCTTCGAACCGCTTTACTCCGTCCGATAGCCGAGCTGACTTCGAATCGCGGCAAATGGATACGCGGCCAGCTGGTCATGCTGGGCCATCGGTTGATCAGCGATGCTCCGGCCTCGGTCCTTGCCTTGAAACAATGCCGGTCATGTGCCGACGTGGTCGAGCTGATTCACGCCGGATCGCTGATCGTCGATGACATCGAAGACGGCAGCCGTGTGCGACGGGGCCGCCCGGCGCTGCATGTCCAATACGGCCTTCCCATTGCGCTCAACGCGGGTAATTGGCTTTACTTCTGGGCGTTTGAATTGATTCGAGACGCCGAATTGCCTCAAGACAGAACCTTTTATGTGTATGAGCACTGTCATAGGACTCTTCTCCGCGCGCACTTCGGCCAGGCCGTCGATCTGGGTACGCGGGTCGATGCCTTGCCGCAAAATAGAGTCGCTGCGGCCTGCCTGGCTTCGATGAAGCTCAAGACCGGCGCGCTCATGGGCTTTGCCATGATCATGGGCGGGGCTATAGCCGGCGCATCGGAGCGCCTGTTATCTGTCCTTGACGAGTTCGGCCGGGACCTCGGTGTGGCCCTACAGATGTTCGATGATCTCGGTAATGTCATAGGCAAGTGCGAGCCTTCGAAACGCTACGAGGATCTCGAGTTATGTCGGCCGTCATGGGTCTGGGCATGCGTGGCAAATGGCAGTACGCCGGAGGCTTACAAGCGGTTCTGCGCTGCGGCAGCGAAGTTGCCCGATGCGCAGGAGTTGGAGATCTGGATTGAGGAGCAAAACCTGATGCAACGTGTCCGCGCCAGCGCGCGGCGCCAACTAGATTTTGCTTTCCGACAGCTTGAAAGCCGGCTTGACGGTCATAGGACAAGATGGTCGAAATGCGCGTTCGATGAATTGCGTCAACTCGGTGAAGAGATCACGATTGCGTATGGATAATATATCCGCCGCCGTTATCGGCAGCGGCTTCGGCGGGCTCGCTGTCGCGATTCGCTTGCAAGCAGCCGGCTGCCAGACCGTCGTTTTCGAGAAGAGAGCTAAACCGGGTGGGCGGGCCTATGTTTATGAAAGCGAGGGTTTTACCTTCGATGCCGGTCCCACCGTTATTACCGCACCGGAGTGTTTGCGTGAGCTTTTTTCCTTGGCCGGCAAGGCGATGAGCGATTACATCGAGCTCCTACCGGTGCGGCCCTTTTATCGCTTGTTTTGGGAAGACGGTTTTACATTCGACTACTCGGACGATTTACCGGCGATCGAACGACAAATCGCCGCTAAATCTCCCGGTGATCTTCGCGGCTACCGGAAATTTTTGAAGTATTCCGAGGAGGTGTTCCGGGAGGGTTACGAGAAGCTGGCGCATGTGCCTTTCCTGAACTGGTGGAGCATGGTATCGGTAGCGCCGCAGCTGCTCCGCCTGAAAGCCTATCGCTCCGTTTATACGATGGTTGCGAAATTCATTCTCGATCCGCATCTCAGACAGCTGTTTAGCTTTCATTCCCTGCTGGTCGGCGGGAATCCGTTCAGCACGACCTCCATTTACACGCTGATCCATTGTCTGGAGCGTAAATGGGGTGTGTATTTTCCCAAGGGCGGCACGGGCGCACTGATTCGCGCATTGGTGCAGTTATTCGAAGAGTTGGGCGGGGAGATCCGTTACGACTCCGAGATAGACGAAATCTGGACCCGCGACAATCGCATTGTCGGAGTTGCGACCAAGCGTGCCGGCAGATTGAGGTTTAGCCTGGTCGTGAGTAATGCGGATGTATTTCACACCTATGACCGGCTCTTGGAAAACGAGCCTCGCGTACGGCGCATGCGGAAGAAATTGGCGGGAATGTCCTACAGCATGTCGTTGTTCCTCATTTACTTTGGTACTCGCCGGCACTATCCTAATCTATTGCACCACAACATTATCTTCGGCCCGAGATATCGCGAGCTCCTGGAAGATATCTTTGGCCGCGGCCGGTTGGCCGATGACTTTTCACTGTACCTCCATGCCCCCACCCGCTCGGACCCGTCATTAGCCCCACCCGGTTGCGAATCCTTTTATGTTCTATCTCCCGTGCCTCATCTCGGTAAGCTCGATCTCGACTGGAGCGTGGAAGGGCCGCATTACGCCGAGCGGATACTGAGCTATCTGGAAGAGCACTATATGGCAAACTTACGCAGCCAAATCGTCACTCAAAGAATTTTTACACCGAAGGATTTTGAAGTGGAGCTCAACGCGCACTTGGGATCGGCATTTTCGCTGGAGCCGCGGCTGAGTCAGAGCGCCTATTTTCGTGTGCACAATCGGGATCGCAATCTTAACGGGCTCTACTTCGTCGGCGCCGGTACGCATCCGGGAGCCGGAATTCCGGGCGTAGTCAACTCGGCGAAAGCCACCGCCGGGCTTATCTTGGAAGACATCGGGGCCGCCGTCATCCGGGCTCCGGAGGTCGGCCTGAGACAATCGTATGCCTGAAACGATGGCACCCGAGGTCAAGGCGGCGCTCGACGAGTGCCGCTGGATGATCATCAAGGGCTCCAAAAGCTTTTCTCTAGCGGCGCGTCTTTTCGACTCCGATACCAGGGATGCGGCATTTTTTCTTTATGGCTGGTGCCGTTACTGCGACGATCAGGTGGACCAGGCGGGAAAAGAAGCAAGCGTTGAGGAACTTCACAGACGCCTACAGGCTTTGTCCGACGCAACCCGATCGGCGTTTGCCGGCGAACCGCAACAGCACGCCGTATTTGTCGCGCTGCAGTACATTGCCCAACGGTACTCCATTCCAGCTCACTACGCGCTGGAATTGATCGAAGGAATGGCTATGGATGCCCGCGGCACCCGCTATCCTTCACTGAGTGATCTGATTCTGTACTGTTACCGAGTGGCGGGCACGGTAGGTCTCATGATGTCGCATGTGATGGGGTTGCGTGACGAACGGGCGCTCAAGCACGCGGCGGATCTTGGCATCGCCATGCAGCTTACCAATATTTCGCGCGATATCATTGAAGATGCGGAGATGGGACGGATCTATTTGCCTCTCGAATGGCTTGCAGCGGCGGATATTGCGCCGGATGAAATCGCCGCGCCAAACAATCGTCAGAAGCTGGCGTTGGTCATGCGCCAACTCTTGAAGGAGGCGGCGCGTTATTACCATTCCGGAGATGCCGGCCTCTGGCATTTATCGTTTCGTTCAGCGTGTGCGGTTTCTGCGGCACGGCACGTCTACGCTACAATCGGTGCTCAAGTTCTGCAAAAGGGAGCCTCCGCCTGGGATCAGCGAACTTACGTCAACGGACCGCGCAAAATCATCGTGATTCTGGGCGGCTTGCTCGAAGTCGTTGCCTCAATCCCATCTCGTGCACTGCGTCCCTGGTCGGCTGCGCCAATCCAGAGCATCTGGCGGCACTCGGAGTTTCGTTGAGTTTGCAAAGTATAAGAAAATTCCCGTGGCGGCCTTGGAGTGTGTCATGGTTTTGATTCCCTGGGCCCTTTTGGTTGTTCAAGGCGCCATTGTCGTCGCCAGCTTGCTGGGGTACGGCATATTCACGTCCCGCCCGGATCTACTGGCGCAAATGGATCCCGGAGCACGCTTTTTTACCTGGGCTTTTCACGGTTTTGCCGTCGGCAACATGCTTTTTGGCGGTCTCGCCGTGGTGGCGGAGTCGCTCTTGCGGGATCGCACCAAGGCTTTCTGGGCTTTTGTGGCCGTTTACCTAGTCAGTTTCGGGAGTGAATTGCTCGGTACCACCTATGGCGTTCCTTTCGGCGCTTATTCTTATACCGAACTCCTGGGTCAAAAATGGTTCGACCGCGTGCCGCTATTGATTCCCTTGAGTTGGTTTACGATGGCTTGGGCGTGCTGGGTCATCGCGCGTCAGCAATCGACAGGTTTTGCGGCCGTGCTGCTGGCCAACGTGCTCCTCGTTGCATGGGATCTATTGCTCGATCCGGCCATGAGCAAAGTGACCAGCTATTGGATATGGGGTGATAGCGGCAGCTATTATGGAATGCCATGGATGAATTTGGTGGGTTGGGCCGTGACCGGTTTGGTGCTGTTCTTGATTTTGTTGAAATTGGCACCCCATCCGCGCAGCCAGCCGCGGTTTGCGGTATGGGTCTATGCAATCAATTTTGCTCTGCCGTTTGGATTCTGTGTGCTGAATCAGTATTGGCTCGCCGTACTGGCCGGCCCGGCGAGCATCGCGATCGCTTTTGTGGTGTTCGCCAGGCGAGGAGTCGGCTTGGCCGGCCAGTCGGTCGATAAAATCGGCTCCGCGGAGGCTGGGACGAGAATATTTTCGTCGCGGCGTGACTAGCTGTCTGGCCTCGAATTGAAGAGGGATCAGAGTCGGTGGTACGATAACGTATTGGTGAAAATTCGGTGATGTTTCGCCAGCGGGTTTCCCGATAGCGCCAAGAGGGATCGACTGGGTGGATCAATCTGCGTTGGAAGAGTATCTTCGAGTGCGACGGGCTGCGGTGGATCGTGCTCTTGAGCGCTTTCTCAAAGTATATCCGGGACAGACACAAGCCATATTTCAAGCCATGCGCTATGGCCTGTTTCCCGGGGGCAAGCGGATTCGTCCCATCCTTACCCTGTCGGCCGGGGAAATGTTTGGTGCCAAGCAAAAAGATCTTTTGCCGTTTGCCTGCGCCGTCGAGATGATCCATGCCTATTCGATCATTCATGATGATTTACCGGCCCTGGATGACGACGATTTGCGTCGGGGTCAGCCCACCGCCCACAAAGTTTTTGGCGAGGGGATGGCCCTTTTGGCCGGCGATGGCCTATTGACGGAGGCGTTTCACCTCATATCGGGGCCTCACATGTTGCGGTCCGTCCCGGCTCCATTGATGGTTCACCTGATTCACGAGCTGGCGCACGCTGCTGGGGTCGCAGGACTTGTCGGCGGTCAGGCGGTTGATCTGGAAATGGAAAATAAAGAGGTGGATGTTGCCACGGTGGAGTATATTCATGTCCGTAAAACCGGCGCGCTAATCTTGGCGGCGACTCGCATAGGTGCGCAAGTTGCGGGCGCCGCAGCGACCGATCTACGCAAGATTGCGAAATATGGAGAATATTTGGGGCTGGCTTTCCAAATCGCGGACGATATTTTGGACTCTCTCGGCGAAACCGCCGCCGGCGAGGGCGCTGAATCGGGCTATAATGAGCGAAAGAAGGCGACCTATCCATCGGTTCTCGGAATCGTTCAGGCCACAGAACGGCTGGAGGAACTATTGAGACAATGCTCTGGTGAGTTGGCCTCCTTTGGCGCCGCCGCTGAGCCGCTGGGCGCCATTGCGGAACATGTCGTTGCTCGGGCTATGCCGGTTAAGGAAAAATCCTTCGCTGAGGAGACGAATTTTTAACATGGATAACCTGCTAGACGGTATCGAAGATCCGAAAGACATTCGCCGCTTGACCGTCAACGAACTCGAGCAACTCGCGACCGAGATACGGCAAGAAGTGATATCGGTCGTATCTGAAGTCGGAGGACACTTTGCCTCCACTCTGGGCGCTGTGGAGTTGACCCTGGCATTGCACTACGTGTTCGAGTCGCCGCACGATCGAATCGTATGGGACACGGGTCATCAGGCTTATGCACACAAGCTAATCTGTGGACGGCGTGAACGTCTCGGCACCATTCGCCAGTTCGGCGGGCTCAGCGGATTCTTAAGCCGTGATGAAAGCGAGTATGACGTTTTCGGTGCCGGCCATGCCGGTACGTCGATTTCGGCGGCGCTTGGAATGGTGGCTGCCAAGACTCTGCAAGGATCGTCGCGCAAGGTTGTCGCCGTGATCAGCGACGGGGGGCTTAGCGCCGGCTTGACCTACGAGGGTCTCAATCAGGCCGGGCATCTGGAAAAGGATTTGATTGTCGTTCTCAACGACAATGCCATCTTTATCGATCCGCGGGTCGGCGCAGTATCGTCGTTTCTGAGCAAGCAATTTACCACAGACCTGGGTGTCCGGTTGCAAAAAAATCTCTCTGCGTTGCTGCGGACATTGCCAAAAGGCGAAAACCTCTTTCACATCGCGCGTAAAGTGAAAGATTCTTTCCTCGGCCTGGTGACTCCCGGATTTCTTTTCGAGAGTCTCGGGTTTCAATACGTCGGGCCCATCGACGGGCATAACATCGAAGAAATGGTCACGACGCTCGACAATGTAAAAAAGATGGAGCGCCCAACTCTGGTGCACGTGATAACCGTTAAGGGCAAAGGTTACCCGCCGGCCGAGAAAGACCCTGTCAGATTCCACGGGGTAACTCCCTTCCACGTCTTAACCGGCAAATCGAAAAAAGAAAAAGGGTCGATCCCGACCTACACCGATATCTTCGGCGCATCGCTGACACGACTGGCCAAGGAGAATCCAAAAATTGTCGGTATCACCGCGGCCATGGGCAGTGGTACGGGTATCGATAAACTCGCGCGTGATCTTCCCGGCAGGACGTATGATGTCGGCATCGCAGAACAGCATGCGGTGACGTTCGCCGCGGGGATGGCGACGGAGGGTTTGATACCGGTCGTCGCCATCTACTCGACTTTTTTGCAGCGCGGATACGACGAAATCCTGCACGATGTTTGTCTACAGAACCTTCATGTCGTCTTCGCCCTGGACCGAGGTGGCTTGGTGGGGGCCGATGGTCCGACACATCACGGTGTCTTCGATTTTGCCTACATGCGATCCATTCCTAACATTATGATCATGGCGCCCAAAGACGAAAATGAGCTGCAGCATATGTTGAAGACTGCCATTGAGTATTCCGGTCCGGTTTCGCTCCGTTATCCGAGAGGTGAGGGCTGGGGCGTGGAACTGGATGCGGAAATGCGCCAGCTCGATATCGGCAAGGCGGAAATTCTGCGACAGGGCAGCGACATCATCATCGCGGCAATCGGGCAGACGGTCATGCCGGCATTGAGGGCGGCTCAGGATTTAGCGCCGCTCGGAATCGACGCCGCGGTGGTGAATGCGCGCTTCGTCAAGCCCCTGGATAGAGAGTTGTTCCGGGATTTGCTGATTCGAGTTCCGCGTCTGATCACAATAGAAGACCACACGGTGGTGGGTGGTTTTGGTAGCGCGCTGTTGGAGTTGCTCGCTGAGGAAGGCATTACCGGCGTCGAGGTCAAGCGTTTAGGCGTACCGGACCGGTTCGTCACTCACGGCACGCAAGACGAGCTCAGAAAAATCTGCGGTTTTGACAAGGATGCCATCGCGCAGGCGGCATTGCAGATGGCTCGGCGTGCGAAGAAGAAAAACAGAGATGGATGGGAAAGAGGGAGCGCCTAGATATTCTGCTCGTTGAGCGCCAGCTGGTCTTAAGTCGAGAGGACGGCCGGCGTAGAATACTGGCGGCTGAAGTGTTCGTCGACGAGCAGCCGATCACGAAAGCCGGCGCTTTGGTGGACCGGTCGGCGGCGATTCGGCTGAAACGCGCCTTACCCTATGTCAGTCGCGGCGGACTCAAACTGGAAGAAGGGCTGCGCCACTTTGCCATTGAGGTCACCGACAAGATCGCTCTGGATGTTGGCGCCTCCACTGGCGGATTTACCGACTGCCTATTGGCTCGGGGTGCGCGCCAGGTATACTCCGTCGATGTCGGTTACGGTCAACTCGCCTGGAAACTCAGAAACGATCCTCGCGTTGTCGTGTTAGAAAAGACAAACATTCGTTATCTCGAGAGGAGCCACCTGGCATCGGTGGCCGATCTCGCTACCATCGACGTGTCCTTCATTTCGTTACGGTTAGTTCTTCCGCAAGTTAAGACCCTGTTGCGTCCGGGGGGCGACTTGGTTGCTCTCATCAAGCCGCAATTTGAGGTGGGCAAGGGTAAGGTGGGCAAAGGCGGTGTTGTGAAATCCCAGGACGAACATGTGCGAGTCATTGAGGAAATCGCCGAAACCGCCCGCACACTGGGTTTTACGACCCGAGGAGTCACCGAATCGCCGCTGCTGGGGCCAAAAGGCAACAAGGAATTTCTTATTCATCTATCTTTGCCAAACCCAGTCTCAGCTTGAGCCTGTTGGTCTCGCGTTCCTCTGGTTTTAATTGACCGTCCATTTGTTAAGCTAGAGGTTACTTTATGGCAGAATTCATGCGCATCGCACATCGGGGCGCTTCAGGGGTCTTTCCCGAGAACACCCGCCTGGCAGTTGAAAAGGCTATACAAGCCGGGGCGGACATGATCGAGTTGGATTGCCAGCTGACCAGTGATGGACATGTTGTGATTTTTCACGATGAGTATCTTGACCGCATTGCCGGTGTGGCGGGGACCGTGAAGAAGCTGACGTTAGCGCAACTCAAAAACCTCGACCTTGGCGGCTGGCGTAATAGTGCATTCAAGGGCGAGCGGATCTTGACTGTGGAGGAAGTTGTGGAGATCGTCGGTGGTCGGGCTGACCTGTGTTTGGAAATCAAACAGTTCGTTGGTTCGCCGCCAGGCATCGAGCTTAAACTTCTCTTCATTTTAAGCCATTATGGCTATCTCGACAGGACCATTCTGTCTTCCTTCGATTACTCTTGTTTACGGCGCGTCCGTGAACTAGCGCCAGAAGCCGGAGTCGGATTGATTTTTGGCGCCGGTAGTGAAGACGACCCTTTTTTGACCGCTCAGCAATTAGGGGCCGCATCTCTTCACGTGCAAAAAGAGCTTGCCACGCCGCAGTTTATTGCCAGGACACGGGATCTGGAACTCATGGCTGTCGTTTGGACTGTCAACGAAGTTGAAGAGATGGAGCAATTCGTATCACTCGGCGTCGATGGCATCATGACGGATTTCCCCGAGCGTTTTGCCAGTACTCGTGTCGGCAAGCGATAATTGCCGCTCGTTGCACTCCGAATGTTGATGAGTATCGGATGCAGAACTCTTAGAGCCGCTAGGCGCAGGCTCGGGCATCATGGCCACAAGCACGGGCCGTTTACTTGACTTGGAGGGTAATTCAGTTAAAATCGAGGTCCCACAGGCGGGCAGAATGGGGGTGATTTAATCCATGACCGGTGTTCGGGTTAGAGAAAACGAATCCATTGAGAGCGCCATCAGGCGCTTTAAAAAGCTTTGTGAAAAGGCGGGCATCCTGGCTGAACTACGCAAGCGCGAACATTATGAGAAGCCGAGCGTAAAGCGGAAGAAAAAGGCTATTGCTGCGAAGAAACGAGCTCTGCGGCGCGTGCGCCATTCTTTTTAGCGCTCATACTCCGGAGCCTTTGACTCACTCGGAAAAGATTCGAACCTATGCAATTGAAGGCCGAAATTCAGGATCTCATGAAATCGGCTATGAAGAGCGGTGATCGAACGACCCTCAATAGTTTAAGGTTGGCGCTTTCCGCCATTAAGAATGAAGAGATTAAGGCTCGAAGGGAACTCACAAGCGACGAGGTTCAGCGGACGATAGCAATCCTGTGCAAGCAGCGGGCAGAGTCAATTGAAATGTTTCAAAAGGGGGGCCGACACGATTTGGTGGAAAAGGAACAGGCCGAATTAGCTGTTCTGCAGCGATTCATGCCGGAACCCTTGACTGACGATGAGGTAAAATCCGTTATTCGGGCGGCCATCCAAGAATCCGGCGCACAAGGACCCCAAGACCTAGGCAAGGTCATGAAACAGGTAATGCCGCGAGTGGGTAACCGAATCGACGGAAAAAGGGTTGATGCATTGGCCCGCGAGATTCTCGCGGCCTCCTAAAGGGTTTGGCGTTCTCCCCCGCGCTCAGACTCTGTTAATTTATCAGCATTGCAATTGTCAGCTACAAGCCACTCGCATGCACTTGGACACTCGTTGACCGCATGAAGTATGCTGTGGCGGCCTGCTCGTGCTCTTTGTGTATATAGCTCGCTCACAAAAACGCGCTCATTGACGAAATTGAACTCACGCGGCTCGATGGATGGCGCTAGTCGGTGAACATCCTGGACCTGATTCTGCTCGGTCTAGTCTTCCTCTTTGGCTTACGGGGCTATTTCAAGGGCTTGTTTCGGGAAACGCTTTCGCTTGCCGGGCTGACTGTTGGTTTCATGGCCGCGGTACGGTATAACCACGCTGTAGCATTACTCGGCGAGGAGTACTGGAAAATTTCTCCTTTCATTCTCAAGGGAGTTGCCTTTGTCGCGATTTTCTTTGTCGTGTATTTTCTCTTCAATTGGGTCGGCTGGCTTCTTGATCATTCCCAAAGGCTTCTTTTTCTACGGACGTTGAATCGTGCGGGCGGTATTGTTATTGGAGTTGCTAAGGGTGCGGCCGTGATGGCGTTGCTGGTTTTTTTTGCGAGTTCCGCATCTTGGGTTCCGCCGTCCGCTAAGGAAAAATTCGAAACTTCGATATTCGTCCCGCCGCTGACGCAGTTTGCAGAGCAGATGATTCGAGTGGGAAAGGAAAGGATTTTTACAGAAGACGCCGTTCGCGTTCAATGGTTTGGCGCTCGCCGCGCACTCGATCCATCGCGTCAATGATCACCGAGGAAAAGATTGTTGAAATCCGCGATCGGGCTTCGATAGTCGAGGTGATCTCGGATTATGTCACTCTGAAAAGAGTCGGGCGGAACCATGTCGGCCTGTGTCCCTTTCACAGCGAAAAGACTCCTTCCTTCAGCGTTAGCGAAGAGAAGGGAATCTTTCACTGCTTTAGCTGTAAAGCGGGTGGCAGTGTCTTCAATTTTCTGATGCAATACGACCAGCTGTCTTTTCCGGAGGCAGTTGAGCGGCTCGCCAAGCGGTATGGAATAGTCGTGGAGCGGTTCGGCGCTGCAGGCAGGTCGGAGCAGCAGGACGAACGGGAGGCTCTTTACCTTCTGAATGAACACGCGGCCGCTAATTACCACAGGATTTTGTTCAAAGAAGCTCAGGGAAAGAAAGCTTTGGATTATTTGCATAAGCGGGGGATCGACCGAACCATAGCGCAGCGGTTCATGCTGGGTTTCGCCCCGCCGTCCGGCTCCGGATTATTGGAGCTTATAAATAAACAAGGGTCGTCGCTCAAAAATGCGGTTCGTCTGGGACTGATAGGGCAGCGCGACGGTGATCGCTGGCGTGAAAAGTTTTTTTCGCGGTTGATGTTTCCCATCGTCAATGCCGGCGAAAAAGTTGTCGGCTTTGGTGGCCGCGTGCTTGATCAAGGCTTGCCGAAGTACCTGAACTCCAGCGATACACCCCTTTTTCACAAAGGATCCACCCTCTACGGCCTCTTTCAGGCCAAGGAAGGTATTCGCAGAAGAGATCAGGTTGTGGTAGTCGAAGGCTACTTCGACGTTATCGCGTTGCACCAGGCGGGTGTCGAGCATGCGGTAGCCACCCTTGGAACCGCGTTGACCGTGGACCATGTGCGAGCGCTCGCGCGTTATACGAAAAATATCATAGCACTGTTCGACGGTGATGACGCGGGTCGCAAAGCCGCGGCCCGGAGCTTTGAAATTTTCGTGGAAGCCGGGCTATTGGGTCGAGCGGCGTTTTTGCCTGTGGGTGAAGACCCTGACACTTTCGTGCGATCTCATGGCAAACCGGCCGTAGAGCAACTGCTCGAGCGGTCGGTGCCTTTAGCGGATTTTTACTTTTCCTCATTGGAGCAGCGTTATGGCAAAACCCTGGAGGGAAAAAGCCGTATCGCGGCGGAGATTTCCCGTCTCCTTCACAAGGTGCGCAATGTCTTCGAAGTCGACATCTTGGTGGCGCGGGCCGTGGATTCCTTGGGTATTCGCGAGGAACTCCTGCGCCAACCGTTGCGTGAGGCAGTGCCACAAAAATCGAGAGAAGCGCCGCCCAGGGCAACCCCTTCGGGTCAGCTTGCGAATCGAGATGATGTTGCGGTTAAATCCCTTCTCAGCCTGGTTTTGCGCTTCCCGAAAATCGCCCGCTATGTATTCGAGGAGTGCGATGTGCGACAATGGGCCGGAGCCAACTGGCGCGATGTTGTGGATCTGATCAGCGCCGAATGGCAGGAACATGGAGCCCTTGTCGTTTCCAGAATCGCTCACAAGGCTGATGCCGACAAGGCCGCGCTGATCGCCGGGCTTGCCATTGAAGGAGAAAACACCGCCGAATCCGAGTCCGAAAAAATGGCTGCCGACTGTATCGCCTACCTAAGCCGCAAGTCTCTACGGGAACAGGAAAGAAATCTGCGAATTGCGATCCGTACCGCCGAAGAACAAAAGGACGAGAACGCAAAAAGAGAGAGGATGCTAGAATGGCAAGACATAAAAAAACGCCAGCTAGAACGCCGAAAGCTCGCGTCGAAGACCGTTCGCTAGCCAACGAAAAGGGGGTCTCACGCCATGGGGGTCAGCCGGCCGAAAAGAAAAATATAAAAGAGGTAAAAAAGCTCATCGACCTGGGCAAGGAGAAGGGCTATCTGACGTACGATGACGTCAACGATATGTTGCCGGCGGAAGTTGTATCTCCGGACCAGATCGATGACGTCATGTCCATATTCGGTGAAATGGACATCGAAGTGGTCGACTCGAATCAAAGAGTTACGCTGGGAGGCGTGGGCGAGGATCTCGCCGAGGAAGAGGAAGACGAGAAAGAAATCGAGGGTGATTCGGAAAGTGATGTTGTTGGCAAGACTGGCGATCCGGTGCGCATGTATTTGCGCGAAATGGGAACCGTATCGCTGTTGAGTCGCGAGGGCGAAGTAGAAATCGCCAAGAAAATTGAAGTAGGCGAGAAAAAGGTTATCGAGGAAGTGCTTTCGAGCCCTCTGGCATTACGTTACGTTTTGGAACTAGGCGAGAAACTGGCACAGCACGAAATTCGAGTGCGGGAGATCATCAAAGATGGCGATGAAGATGCGGAATATCTCGAAGACGAAGAAGTGCACGAGAGACGTTTGCTCGATCAAATCGGCAAGATCCGGCGTACGGCCAACGAGCGGGAGAAGATCTATAAACAATTCGATAGCAAGCGATTGTCGGCATCGCGACGCGAGGCACTGCAGCAAAGTCTGGTCAAATACCAGGAAAAGATCATCGCGGGGTTAAAAGGGCTCCAGCTCAACCGGAGACAAACCGAAGCGATCGTTGATGGCCTGAAACGAGCTATGGATCGCATGCAGGCGCTGGAGCGCCGAATCAAAGATTTCGAGCAAAAGACCGGTAAGTCCGCTCCCGAGCTTCTCAAGCTAGTCTCCAACCTCAATGGACGTAAAAAGGATTGGCAACGACTCAGTGGGTCACTCCGTATGGGCCATGAAGCCATTCTGCACATGTCGGATGAAATCAGAAACGCCCGACGTGACATACGTCACATCGAAAAGGACCTCGAAATCCCAGCCGATGAGATCAAACGACGGGTCTGGTCCATTGTCGAAGGCGAGACCAAAGCGAATCTGGCGAAAAAAGAGCTGATCGAAGCTAATCTGCGACTGGTCGTGAGCATTGCCAAGAAATACACCAACCGCGGTCTTCAGTTCCTCGATCTGATTCAAGAAGGCAATATTGGTCTCATGAAGGCCGTCGATAAGTTTGAATATCAACGCGGCTACAAGTTCTCGACCTACGCGACATGGTGGATCCGTCAAGCCATAACGCGAGCCATTGCGGACCAGGCACGGACGATCCGCATTCCGGTTCATATGATCGAGACCATCAATAAGCTGATTCGCACTTCCCGTTACCTGGTCCAGGAAATCGGACGGGAACCTACTCCGGAAGAAATCGCCACCAAAATGGAAATCCCGCTCGACAAAGTGCGGAAGGTTCTCAAAATCGCAAAGGAGCCGATCTCGCTGGAAACGCCGGTGGGAGAGGAAGAAGACAGTCATCTCGGCGATTTTATCGAGGACAAAAGAATCATCACACCGTCGGACGCCGTGGTGAACATCAATCTGCAGGAGCAAACCAAGAAGGTGCTCGCCACGCTGACGCCGCGCGAAGAGCAAGTACTGCGGATGCGCTTCGGGATCGGCGAAAAATCGGATCACACTTTGGAAGAAGTGGGACAGAAGTTTACCGTGACGCGAGAGCGCATTCGCCAGATCGAGGCCAAAGCCCTGCGAAAACTGAGGCACCCAAGCCGCAGCAAGCGACTCAAAAGTTTCATGGAAAATTAGCACGCCGTCCGGAATGTCAATTCCCTTATTCGTTGCGGGCCCATAGCTCAGTTGGTTAGAGCCACCGGCTCATAACCGGTTGGTCCCTGGTTCGAGTCCAGGTGGGCCCACCTTTCCCTTCCTCAATGATTTCCTCCATTTGACTCTGTTTCTGCATCTCATCGGGGCCAAAGGTTTC
>CAYZXN010000256.1:0-11124 GCA_964482425.1 uncultured Syntrophobacteraceae bacterium
TTATGGAAGGTGCGACAGCTAACCGTAATGCGGCGATAACGTGCTACAATCCCCAGAATGCCGCTCTTCGCCAGATTTGCGAAGAATCCGACGCCGCAACCGGTATCGACAGGCAACCGTCGAACCGCGAGGCCGATCCCGCGACATGATCCCGGATCCTATCGATCTCTCCAACACCGCTGGTCGATCTGAGCGCTCTTAGAAGAGAATGAAAGTCACAAAGCTTTTTCCGGTATTCGGGCTAATCATCTTTTGCCTTGCGGCTTACCTCCTGTATCGTGCGCTGCGCTGGTATAGTCCCGAAGAGATACTCCAGTCGATTCGCGCCATTTCGTTGCCGCGTCTCACCTTGGCCGTGCTGTTCGTCGCGGGCAGCTACTTCTCGCTGACGCTTTTCGACGCTCTCGCGGTCCGCTATGTCGGAGCCAAGCTTCCGTATCGCAGAATCGCACTAGCTTCCTTTTCCGCCCTATCGGTGGGTCACACGCTCGGCCTGGCCGCTTTGAGCAGCGGTGCCATCCGATATCGCCTTTACTCTCGCTGGGGCATTACTGCATCCCAGGTAGCCAATATAATCCTTTTCTGTGCCGTGACCGTCGCTCTCGGCCTCAGTACATTGGGCGGCCTCGCGCTGTTGCTGCAGCCGGAGGTCGCGGCTGATCTCCTGGACATTAGTCCGGCGGCCGGCTTTGGTATTGGCGCCATTTGTCTCGCGCTCAACGGCGGATACTTGATTCTCGCAACATTCGTGCGACGCCCGCTCCGCATCAAACACTGGAGCGTTGCGATGCCGCCGCCGAAGTTGGCGCTGGCGCAAATTTGTGTCGGCGCGATGAACTTCGCCTTCGTTGCCGCCACCCTGCACCAGATTCTACGCTCCACCAGTAATGCCGATTACGTGACTGTCGCAACCGTCTATGTCATTGGCAACGTTGCGGGAATCATTAGCCACGTGCCGGGCGGGCTCGGCGTGCTTGAGGCGGTGGTCGTGTACCTGATGCCGGACGCACCGGCAATTGGCGCGCTGGTGGTCTTTCGCGTGCTTTACTTCCTTGTACCCTTAACAATTGGCGGGTCGTTGTTCGCAGCTTGGGAATTCACCACGCGCCGCCACCCCGGCGACACACCGTCATCTGGCATATAGGTGGAAGTTGCGCGCCTGATGGCCTGACACGGACAGTTTGACGATAACTCCTGTCAATTGAGGGAGACGTCAAACCCAACAGCGCAGCCCAGTGCATCTGCAAGCCCGAGAGCTAAATGCGCCGATCGTCGAACCGCCCACGATAAGGTTGTAAAATAAGCCCATGCGCGTGTTGATGTGCCGTCCGGCGTTTTACGGCATCGAGTATGAGATCAACCCGTGGATGAACCGCAGCCGGAAGTGCAAATACACCTTGGCTCAGGAGCAATGGCGAGCGCTTTACCGGCTTCTCAAGAAGCTCCACGTGCGAGTCTCGCTGATAGATCCCCGGCCGGGGCTGCCCGACATGGTATTTACCGCCAATGCGGGATTTGTCTGGGCAAATAAATTCATCCTGAGCAACTTTCGCCATCAGGTCCGGCGCGCTGAAGCCGCACATTTTGAGAGGTGGTTTGCCGCCCGGCAGTTTGAAATTTTTCAGCTGGCCGAACAGCACTTCTTCGAAGGAGAAGGCGATCTGCTGATGTGCGGCGAAGTCCTGTTTGCCGGATACCCTTTCCGTTCGTCCTTCGGCGCTCACCGTCAGACTGCGGCAATCATCGAGCGCGAGATCATTTCATTGAAGCTCACCGACGAATGGTTCTATCATCTGGATACCTGCTTCTGCCCGCTAAGCAGCAGTGCGGCCATGTATTATCCGGCGGCTTTCGACGCCAAGGCGTTGAAGGATCTAACCTTGCACATTCCTACCTTGATCCCGGTTGACCAAGAGGAAGCGCGTCGTTTTGCGTGCAATGCGGTTGTGATCGAGAACAACGTGATCATCAATCACGGCTGTCCCAAAATTCGCGGCCAATTGGAATCGATGGGATTTTCCGTCAGCGATATTCCCTTCGGCGAATTCATCAAAGCGGGCGGCAGCGCAAAGTGCCTGGTCCTCCAAATTCCCCACCTTGCCGGGCTCTTGTAACCACTCGCTGAACCCGCAGCCGCGAGCGAGAGCGCGATCTATCTCGAATACCCGGACACACGAATGTGAAGACGCAGATAGAGGTTGTGAATTCCCGGGCCGTGTACCGGTAGCTCGATAACGCTACGGTGCAGTATCCCGGCCGGCATCCGCACAGAGATCTTGCCGTATTCTTCAATCGAGCCTTGTCCGTGGCAGGCCCTGCACGGTGAAAGCCATTCTGTCCCAGAGCCGCCACACCAGGAGCAGGTCTGGGAAAACGGGAGTTCAATCGGCACAACCACGCCTTGGACGGCTTCAAAAGGTGTGAGCACGACATCAATGTCAAACCCTTGAAGCGGCTCTGCTTCAGTCGGCTTGGTTACGCTGAATTCTCGGAAAAATCGATTCAAGAGAACGTCAAGAGACGGTCGAATCGTTTGGAAGCCGGGAAAACCCGAGATCGGCTTTGGAATTAACGGCTCGGCTGGGTATCTTCTGTGCGGGGCCTTCGGTTCGGCTGGCTCTGAGCGTATTGACTGTTCCGGAACGCTAAGAGTTTCGTCGTATTTCCTCCGTCGCGCCGGATCGGAGAGGATTTCATAGGCATGAGCAATTTCCTGAAAGGTTGCCGTCGTATCGGGACCGCCTCGGTCCGGATGATATTCTTTGGCTAACCTCCGGAAGGCCTCGTGAATACCGGCAGCGCTTTCAGAACGAGAAACACCCAGAATAATGTAATAGTCCCTCTTCACCATTGCACCGGGCCCTTCTACTCCTCACGGGCAAGCAGAATTCGACACGCGCACATCCACAAAGCTAAACCCGCATAATTCTGTGTCAAGGTGTCCTGGAGAACCTGTCCCCAAAGAGATCGCGGAGTTGGGGCACAAGCTTCCAGAGCAACTCATCCTGGTGACCGACAACGGGCCGGCGATGAAGGCCAGTTGGTTCAGGAACTTTGTGAAAGAGGACTTCCTTGCTGCTCTAGGTCCGCGCTCCTGCCGCGCTCGCGCTCGAGAACCGCGAACTCGACGATCAGAATGGCGTTCCTCGCTGCCAATGGGATCAGGGTCACCAGACCGATCTCGAAATAGACATCGTTTTCAAGGTTGCGCGGCCGGACGGCGAATAGCGCGCCGAACAATGCAAAAGGAACCGCGAGCAGCACGGCAATCGGCAAGGTCCATTTGTAACGGGAATGGTTTTAGACGCGACGGTGACAACGTTCAGCCAGTGTCGAATCGATCATATCTTCAGAGATTTCCTGTTGACCCCGTCCGCTTGCCGGTCTTGTGGCTGCTCTCCTCTTTACGGTGCTGGACGGCTTGGCTTTTCATAGTCCAGCGGTTTGAGGTCGCCGAGCAGAGTGGGAATCAATTCCGTGATCGTAGGATGGATATGCATGGCGCGCTGAATGACCGTATAAGGCGCTTTGGCGTACATCACGTCCAGGATCGAATGGATCGCCTCATCGCATTCGATGCCCAGCAGCGATGCTCCGAGGATTTCTTTGGTGTCCGCGTCCACCAGGATTTTCATGAATCCCTGCGTCTCGCCTTTCTCCACCGCGCGCCCGACGCGCGTCATCGGTCGCGTCGCCATCAAAGCCTTCCGCCCCGTTTTGCGCACTGCGGCTTCGGTCATCCCGGCTCGCCCCAATGGCGGATCCGTATAGAGCGCGTAGGCCGTGATGCGGTCGCTTATGCGCCGCCGGTCATCGTCCAGAAGGTTGCCGGCAACGATCTCGTAATCGTTGTACGACGTGTGTGTGAAAGCTCCTCGGCCGTTGCAATCGCCCAGTGCGTAGATGCCAGGCACATTGGTACGGAGCTGATCGTCCACCTCGATGTAACCGCGCTGGTCCGCGGCCACGCCGGCGTTTTCCAGACCGAGATCATCCGTGTTCGGCGTGCGGCCGACTGCAAGAAGCAAATGCGAGCCGATGACTGTCCTGTCGCCGGTTGCGCAATCGACATTAACAGCGATCCTTTTGCCCTGTTTTTCCACGCCGATGCATTCGGCGTTGAGTCGGATACCGATGTCTTCGTTTTCGAGGATTTTTCTGACGGCTTCGGAAACGTCCTGGTCCTCACGCTTGATCAGATTAGGTCCCCTCTCGACAATCGTGACCTCACTGCCAAAGCGGCGGTACATCTGACCGAACTCCAGACCCACATAGCTGCCGCCGACGACGATCAGATGCTCCGGCAGGAAATCCACTTCCATCATGGTTGAATTGGTGAAATAACTCACCTGATCGAGACCCGGGAGCGGCGGGGTGAACGCGCGCGCGCCGACATTGATGAAAATTTTATCGGCTTCGATAAGCTCATCGCCTACTCGAACCTGGCGCGCGCCTTCAAATCTCGCATGACCTTTATAGACCGTCAGGTTCTCGGTGTTTGCCAGCGACTTCTCGAGACCCTCGTTGGAGCGGCGCACGACGGCGTCTTTGCGTTCCTTCACCCGCTTCATATCGACGGTGATCGAGCTGCCAATAGCGACGCCATACTCGCCCGCGCGGCGAGCCATGCGCGCCACGCGGGCGCTGGCGATCAGAGTCTTGGTCGGGATACAGCCGGTATTGACGCAGGTGCCGCCAAACCGATCGCGCTCGATGATCGCGACTTTCATCCCTGCGCCAGCCAGCCGGAACGCAAGCGGCGGCCCCGCCTGCCCGGTGCCGATGATCATTGCGTCATATGTGATTGCCATCAGGTAACCCTCTCGGGCCGTTGGCTCCTATAGCAGTAGGATCGCCGCATGTTAGGCTCCTACTCAAACTCCATTTTTAGACAGTCGTTATCAACGTAACACCAGCGCCATGTCTCACCCGGTTCGATGGGTACGTAGTTGCCTAGAAATGTTGGATCACTTGCCTATTCTTGATAAATCGCAGCAGCCGGCGTGCCGCAGCTTCGGCACGTTCTCAGTTCCAACGGCGGGTCTCGGGTCTTCACGCAATTCGCAACGAAGATTTTACTCAACTCTGAACTCAGTGTCCTTCGCGCGACCTTGGTGGTGAGATGGAACCGCCGTGGCACTCAGCTATTCAGTAGTCTTGCCGTCAAAGTGTTCCTCGTGCGCGAGTGCATCAGCTTTGGTTTTGTGGATTGTTCCGTCGCGGTGCTCGGGCGGAGAATAAACGGTATAGAGCTTCAATTCGTCTCGATCCGATTTATTGATGATGTTGTGTTTGGTGCCCGCCGGAATGACGACCGCCGTCCCGTCTGAGATCCGATGCTCCACTCCGTCGAGAACCGCAACACCGCTGCCGGCTTCCACTCGGATGAACTGGTCCAGCGTATGAGTTTCCTCGCCAATCTCTTCTTTCGATTGCAGGCTCATCAAAACCAGCTGTGAATTTTTTCCCGTATACAACACCCGCCTGAAATCCTTGTTTTTCATCGTATCGTCTTCAATGTTTGTCACATAACCTTTCATAGGATTGTCCTCCTGCTTGAGCCTATAACTATTCAAGCCAGCCAATCAAGGTGGGTTGTGTCAGATGCAAGCTGATGAGTATGATTAGCAAGCAGGCCTTACGCGTGAAATCCTACCGCCGCCTTGTATGCGGCTAGATTATCTTTTTCCAGGGTGCTAAGAGTGAACGACGTGATGGCCAACCGGGAGAAAAATTACTTTGACCCGAAGGTTCTGGCCGGAATTTCCAACCTTTCCCTGCGCGCCCGTTGGGTGGTCGAAGGCATCATGTCCGGCATCCATCGCAGCCGTTCCAAAGGCTTCAGCGTAGAGTTCGAAGAGCACCGCGAGTACTCGCCCGGGGACGAGATCCGGCGCATCGATTGGAAGGCACTGGGTAAATTCGACCGCTATTTCATCAAGGAGTATGAAGACGAAACCAATCTCCGGGCCTACATTCTTCTCGACACCAGCGGCTCGATGGATTACGCCTCGGACGGTCTGACCAAATTCGACTACGCGTGCACCCTCGCCGCGTCACTCGCCTATCTCATTCTGAGGCAGCAGGATGCGGCCGGCCTGGTGACCTTTTCCAACCGCATTGAGTCCTTCATTCCGCCGCGCGCCAAGCGCGATTACTTGACCCAGATCGTTCATGCTCTGGAAAACCGAACTCCCGGCGGTGAAACCCACGTCGCCCGAATTCTGGAAGAAATCGCGGGCCAGGTCAAGCGGCGCGGCATGATAATTCTGGTTTCCGACCTTCTCGACGAACCGGCGCAGATTCTCAAAGGCCTGCGGCTTTTCCGTTTCAAGGGCAACGACGTCATCGTCTTTCACATACTCGACCAAGCCGAGCTCGACTTGCCTTTTGAGGGCAATATCTTGTTCGAGGACCTGGAGGCGAGCAACATCAACGTGATCGCCGATCCGGCCGCTATTCGCCAGACCTACCGGAAGGTGGTGGAAGAGTTCACCGGCCAGATGCGAAAAGAGTGTCACGATAGCTCCATCGACTACCAGCTCATTTCGACTTCTACTCCGTTGGACCGCGCGCTGGCCAGTTATCTGAGCTGGAGGGAATAAGCGATCGATGTCGTTGTTCTTTCTTCATCCGATCTTTCTCTTCGGTCTGATCGCGGCGTCGTTGCCGCTGCTCATTCACCTGCTGAACCGACGCAAATTGAATCGCATTCGCTTTCCCGCCGTGCGCTTTATCCTGCTCTCGCAAAAGCGCATTTCGAGAAGCTATCGCCTGCGCCACTGGCTGTTACTGGCGCTGAGAACGATGGCCGTGGTACTGCTGGCCCTGCTGCTCGCCAATCCGGTTTTTCAAACCGGCGCTGGATTATTCGCCGGCAGCGGTCCGGTATCCCTGGTGATCCTGCTGGATAATTCGCTGAGCATGACTTGGAGCGGCGACGGCGTCGGTTTTAAACAGGCAAAAGATGCGGCCCGGCTTTTGATCTCCGCGCTCGGCGATGGCAGCCGCGCCGCGGTTATCCCCACCAGCATTACGGCAAAAGAACCGGTTCGGTTAAAGCAGGAAAAGGACGTTCTGCTCAAGGAAATCGACCAGATAGAAATCGCCGACGGCAGCGCCAACCTGGCAACGGCTATCGGCAAAGCTTATGAGCTCTTGAGCGCCCCGGCGGGTCAAAAGGAGATCCGCTTGATCACCGATTTCGCGCAGACCGGCTGGGATCAGTTTTCAACGTCGTCATTGAAGCAGTTCGATCCGGCCATCCCGCTGAAGGCCATCCGGGTCGGCAGGAAACAGACGCCCTTGAACGCAACCGTGAAAGAAGTGCGCGTCAGCGGACAGGGCATAGGCAGTGATCTGCCGCTCTATTTCGAAGCCGTTGTGGCAAACTTCAGCGATCAACGGATCGATGACGTTCTCGTGCAACTGACGATCGACGGGCAAAGCAAAGATCAGAAACTGACGTCGCTTCCCGCCCGGGGAGAAAGTACAGTGAGCTTGCAAACCCGGCTCGGGCGGGCCGGATCTCACGTCGGCCAGGTGATCTTGAAAAAAGACGGGCTTGCGGGAAACCCCACGGCGTATTTCGGCGTACACGCCGAAGACAAGCTCAACATTCTTATCGTCGACGGCGACCCGCAAACCTCGCTGGCGCAAAGTGAAACTTTTTTTCTGACGCGCGCGCTTAACGCCAACAACGATCGTGAAGGATCGCAGTATCTGCCCACGGTGATCATCCCCGAAGGATTGAACTCGGCGGCATTGGATTTGTACCAGGTGATCATTCTGTGCAATGTCGCAAGCCTGCCGGATGGATTTGTCGCCAAGCTGCAGAACTACCTGCGCGCGGGCGGCGGTCTCTTGATCTTCGGCGGCGATCGGCTGCAAGCCGAGCACTACAATACGCGCTTGGGGCAGCTTCTGCCCTCGCCGATCCGCGATAGAAGAAGCGGTGTGGAGGCAGCGGCTGAAAAGATCGGCAAGTTCGATCTGAAGCATCCGGCGCTGCAAAATCTCTCGGACGTTTTGCTGCAGGAGTCGCTCCAATCAGCGCGGGTTTGGGGTTATTCGCGGGTTGCGGCCTCCGGCAAGGCCGTGCTGATTTCACTGGCCAACGGCGATCCCCTCATGGTGGAACAGAAGGTCGGACAGGGACGGGTGATCTTTGTCACCACGGGCGCCGATCGCGACTGGAGCGATCTGCCGCTCAAAACCGCTTATTTACCGATGGTGCAAGCGCTCGCCAACTATCTTGCCGGCGGCCAACGCGGCAGTTTGGACAACGGTATCGATGTCGGCAGCCTTAAAGAGATTTCGTTGCCGCCTGCGTTCGTCGGCAAAACCCTGCGCATCGTCAAACCGAACAAGCAGCAGAGCGATGTCGCGCTCAACCCGGGGCAAGACCGAGCGGTCGCTGCCTTCGAGGATAACGATGTTGCGGGCATTTACCGGCTGTCGCTGCCGGCGGGCGGAGGAAAAGAAAAGGCTGCGGCGCCGTTCTACGCAGTGAATCCGCCTTTTCTCGAATCGCGTCTCGATGAGATCAGCGAAGGGGAGCTGAAAGCCAAGCTCAATCCGATTGGCGTAGACGTGCTACCGCTGGAGGCTCTGCAACAGGGCGGAACACGCACAGACCTGGCGCTGCCCTTGCTCGGTCTGCTCATCGCCACTCTCTTATTGGAAGGATGGATTGCGCAGCGCATTTGAGTGCCGTTTGGATTGACTGGATGAAGCCATGAACCGGCGAAATTTTCTTTGCATGCTTGCAAAAACGGCATTAGGAGCGGGGGTACTGCCCGCCGTCGCCCGGGCCAATCACCCTCAGGAAAAAAAACCCCTGCAGTTCGTTTTCGCCCAACTGAGATACCGCGGCGGCGATTGGAATCCGCATCCGTTATCAGTCACTCCGCTCATGGAAGAGCTTATGTTGCGCACCAGCGTCGAAGCGGCAGCGGTCAGGCACGAGGTGACTCTCGCCGATAGAGACTTGTTCAACTATCCGTTTCTTTACGTTACCGGAAGATATGAATTCGAACCGTTTCCCTCGGACGAGATTGAAACATTGCGCCTGTTTCTCTCTTTCGGCGGTTTTCTTCTAATCGATGACGGCCTCGGACAACAAGGATATGGTTTCGACAAATCCATTCGCCGGGAGATGCAACGCGTGTTCCCGGGCAACGAATTCAGGCGCCTTCCGTCCGGGCATGCGGCACTGCGGAGCTATTACCTGCTGCGGCGCATCGGCGGCATGAGAATGGCCAGCCCCAACCTCGAAGGTTTAACGGTGGGCAGTTCCACGCCGGTTGTGTACTGCCAGAATAATCTTGGCGGCGCCTGGGAACGCGATCAACTGGGTAAATGGACCAACGCCTGTACTCCCGGTGGAGAAGAGCAGCGCAGAGACGCGTTTCATCTGGGCATCAATCTGATTGTCTACGCCATGACCGAAAACTATAAGGAAGACCTGATTCATGTGCCGTTTATCCGCAAGCGGCTTACCAGTTAAAGCATGCAAGATCTTCATCTGACAAGCAGCGTCCCGTGGTGGCTCATTGCCGTGATCGCTGCCGCCAGCATTGCGCTGCTGGTGCAGCAGTTTCTCAGCCTGCGCCGGCGACTGAGCATCGGGCGGAGCGGTTTTCTGGTTTTCCTGCGGGCTTGTGTTTACGGCTTACTGCTATTCTTTCTACTCAGTCCGGTCCTGATGGAAAGGCAGATCACCAAATTGCGCAGGCCGCTCACGGTCCTGATCGACGACTCGCAGAGCATGGCGTTTCCGGCGGCTGCCGGCGGTACTCAGAATGGCCAGGCCGCCCCAAGTCGCATCGATCTGGTGAAGGAAAAACTCGCCGCCGGCGAACAACCGGCACTTCAGAGATTGAACCGCGATTATGACTTGAGGCTATACCGCTTCGGTACCAGCCTGGAACCCATCACCTCAGACGCTGTGCCGCAGTTGAAAGCGCAAGAACAGGGCACGCGGCTTGTGGAATTGCTCCAAGCCGCGGCCAAAGAAGCCGGCCCGCAGTCCGGCATCGTCGTTTTTAGTGACGGCATCGCCAACGGCGATAGAAAAACCCTGGAAGCAAGCAGCCCGATCGCAGTGCCGGTGTTTACCGTCTCCGCCGGCGAGGCCGATGGTTTCACCGACGTTCGCGTCACCGACGTACGGACGCCTGAATTTGCCTTTCGCGGCCGCGAGTTCAAGCTCGATCTGACAGTGCAGGCTTCCGGCATGAAGGGTAAAACCGTGCCGCTTTACTTCAATCGCGGCACCGGGCTCGTCACCAGCCGCACAATCCGCATCGATGCCGATGATTTTATACAGAAGATCACCCTTGGCTACACGCCCCGGGACATCGGACCACATAGCTTCTCGCTCAGCATTCCCACTCAGGCCGGCGAGCAAATTACTCAGAACAACCAGAAAAATTTCAAAGTCGACGTGCAGAGAGATAAAATTCGTGTTTTGACCTTGTCAGGGTCGCCATCCTGGAGCTATCGTTTTCTGCGCATGGCAATGAAGCAGGACCCGTTGATCGAGCTGGTATCCTTCGTTTTCCTGCGCACTCCCACCGACAGCGTCGATGTGCCGGACAGCCGGCTCAGTCTGATTCCGTTTCCCATTGACGATATCTTCCTCGAAGAATTGAAAAACTTCGACGTGGTGTTTTTCGACGACTTCTCGCACCGGGCATATTTCAATCCGGTTTACCTCGAGCGCGTAAAAGACTTTGTCGGCGACGGCGGCGGTCTGGCCATGCTCGGCGGCGTGCGCTCGTTTGACAGCGGCGGTTACGCGGACAGCGCACTGAAGGAAGTGCTTCCGGTTGAAATCGACGGCAAGGGAAGTTACCAGACCCAATCCACCGTCGCGCCGACATTAACCGCCTCCGGCAAAGCGCATCCGATCACGCGCTTGCTTCCGGACCGGCGCGCCAACGAACAGGCCTGGACGAAGATTCCGCCGCTCATGTCGTTCAACCGGGTGCGCGCCGGGCGCGGTGAAACTCTGCTCACCGTGGGCGGCGATGGGACCGTACAGGGAGCGCCGCTGCTTTCAGTCGGGCGATACGGCAAAGGACGCACTATGGCTGTCATGAGCGACGATATCTGGCGCTG
>CAYZXN010000257.1:0-7268 GCA_964482425.1 uncultured Syntrophobacteraceae bacterium
CATCGCTGCGATGGGCGATCTACACTGCCGCGGCAACTTCGCGGGCAAGTTCCGATCCCTGTTCGAACAAATTAGCCACAATGCCGACATCCTGTTGTTGTGTGGCGATCTCGTCGACTACGGCCTACCCGAAGAAGCTTACGTTCTAGCCAAGGAGCTGAGCGAGGTTGTCAAGCGAATACCTGTCCTAGCAGTCCTGGGAAATCACGAATTCGAATCAGGCAAGATTGAAGAGGTTCGTAAAATTTTAACGGACACAGGCATTCTTTTGCTGGACGGCGATGCGTGTGAAGTGCAGGGAGTCGGCTTTGCCGGAGTCAAGGGTTTCGCGGGTGGGTTCGGTGAACGGCTGTTGGCGCCGTGGGGTGAGGAGATTATGAAACGCTTCGTGCACGAAGCCGTCGACGAAGCGTTAAAGCTTGAGTCGGCGCTGGCCAAGCTGCGCACCACGCACCGCATCGCGCTGTTGCACTATGCGCCGATCGCCGAAACGGTTGCCGGCGAACCGCTGGAAATTTACCCGTTTTTGGGATCGAGCCGGCTCGAAGAGCCGTTAAATCGATTCTCGGTGACGGCTGCCTTTCACGGCCACGCCCACCACGGCGCTCCCGAGGGCAAAACCAAAGGCGGAGTGCCTGTCTACAACGTTGCCATGAAACTTCTCGAACATACGTTTCCCGGCCAGCTTCCCTATCGGATCCTGAACCTACCGCGCGTGCCGGCCGGCGACCCATGAAAGGTTCGTGATTTGTGCAGCCCACGACAAACAACAACCACCAGCATGCCGACTTTTACCGCAGCGTGCTGGATACATTGAGCAGGGCAGGGGTCCCTTTTCTCGTCAGCGGCGGCTTCGCACTCGAACACTTCACCGGTATTTCGCGCGACATCAAAGATCTAGACATTTTTGTTTTGGGAACCGACATCGGCGCTGCTTTGGGAGCGCTCGGCGCTGCCGGCTACCGTAGCGAGCTGACATTCTCTCACTGGCTCGGCAAGGTCTATGACCATAACGATGTCGACTATGTCGATTTGATCTTCAGCTCGGGAAATGGTTTATGCAAGGTCGATCGCGTTTGGTTCGAACGTGCGGTGAGGAGCGAAATTTTCGAGATGCCTGTTTTTCTTTGCCCTCCGGAAGAAATGATCTGGCAGAAATCATTCATCATGGAGAGGGAGCGCTATGACGGCGCCGACGTCGCGCATCTCATTCTAGCGCAGGGTGATCGGCTGGATTGGCAGCGCTTGCTCTATCTCTTCTGCCGGCATTGGCGCGTATTCCTGAGCCATCTCATCCTCTTCGACTACATCTATCCCGCGGAGAAGTCTAAAGTCCCTACGTTCGTCCGACACAAGCTGCTGGACTTGCTTAGCCAAGAGGTCTGCCAGCCCGCTAGCGCAAGCCGAGTGTGCCGAGGATCGTTTCTTTCACGCGCACAGTTCCAGGTAGATATCGAAAATTGGGGCTACGAAGACGCCCGCCTCGCACACATGTCAGAAGAGGAAGTGGCGCAATGGAGCAATGCAGCTAACCAGAAGGAAGACAAACCGTGATTTTTGGTGAGTATAGCACCGGCGGGATCGCTATCTCCTCCTCTGTCGTTGAATCTTTGAATTATGAGCCTTGAACACCTCGCGAAAATATCCTTTGACTTCCAGATCGAAGACGTACAGTTATAAAATATCGTCGCCAACCATCACCTCCTCTTATTGCCGGTTTCTATCTCCGTCTCCAGTCCCGGCAGGATCGCTCTAAAAAAAGCGTTCTGAACCAGTCCGATGACGATGTCGAGCGTGCTGGTTTCCGGGTCCGATAGTTTCCCTGAAATCTTTGTCGACGTGGCGACTTCGCCGCGCGGGCGGTTCTCCAATATCCAGGCAAGTCCGCCCAGAATGCCTTCGTAGAGTTTGGCGAAGATGCCTTTTTTGCGATCCTGTTTTGGATCGTAGACATCGACCTCCTTAAACAAAGGCTTTACGTAACCGTTGATGGCGCCCTGGCGCACTGCGATCTCCGAAAAAAATGAAAACTGACCGGCTACGACATCAACACCGATAAAAGCTTTTAGAAGTGGGTTGAGGGTCCGCAATTCGGTTTGTTCGATGGTGAAGTCCAAATCGAAGTTAGGGCTTTTGTCTGTCGGCCTCAAGCGCGCCAGCAATCGGGCTTTGCCGGAGTTCATAAACCTTCCATTCGCTGTAATCGTCGCCACCCCCTCCTTTGCATGATTGCTCAGGTTCTGGATCTTGACCTGCGCCCCGGTGACAAACAACCTGTACGGGGATTTGGCCGTCTTGTTGACGATGCCCAGCTCACTGTCGACGATCGCGACCTGATCCACCTCCAGTTCCAGCGTCGGTTCATTGCTGTGCTCGCGAATGACCCGGTCGGTCTTCTTAGACAACTCCTGCGTCGGCGAGGTCTCTGGTTTGGTATGGACATAATCGGCCAGCAACTTATGAACTTCGATTTTGGGCACGCTGAGGATCCTTTTGTTTTTGGCATATTCGATGTTCCCACTCGTGCTGAGCACGCCCCGACGCACCGAAAGGTTATACCGTTCAGCAATCGGTCTGAAGTAATCCAGCGCAATTTGCTCGGCACGGATCGAAGTTTTGAAAGCTATATGCGGCTGCGCTAGAAAATCGGCATCGCCTTCCATCACGAGCCGGCCATTTTCAAAGACTCTGCCGTCAAGGTAGACCTCGGAGGGATACTCGCCCTCGCGCGACCTTACGTTGCGGATGTTGTAAGCACTGAAGTTGACGTCCTTGAGCTCCAAAGGTCGAAAATCACCCTGGTCGACATAGGTCAATTCGCCGCCGGTAATGATGAATTCATTGATCTCGAGGGGATAGATTGCCTGGGCCGCGGCTTGCCATCCGCGCTCTTCTATCGGCACGTCATCCTCGGATTCGGTTTGCGTCTGTTTGAGATTGATAAAGAACTTCGGGTTGTTGATCTCGAAGGCTGCCACCACCCTGCCGGAGAGAAGCGCGCGCCAATTGACACTGGCGGTGAGATTAGGAATTTGCGCAACTGGCGGTTCGGGCTGGGCATCTTGGACAATCACCGAATCTTCTAGATCAAGGCTAAAACCGATCGGATGAAAGTCCAGTTTGCCGATGCGGACCGTGTAGCCGTCCAGAGCCGCGTTGATCTTGGCCTCGGTCCTGCGACGCAGAGGCTCGTCGATAAAATAAGCGGCCACCACCAACAGGACAATGATTACTCCGAGGCCGGCAGCCAGCCAGACAAACCACTTTTTCATAACACTTCCAAAATCGGCGTCTGGAGGCTGCGGGCGCTACAGCATCAGAGGCGTCCCATCAAAGCCAGAATGATGATGATCAGCAGAATCAGGCCGAGCCCGCCGCTCGGATAATACCCCCAACCGCCACTATAAGGCCAAGTAGGAAGAGCTCCGATGAGCAATAGGATGAGTATAACAACTAGAATAGTACTCATGTGCCGTTACCTCCGTTGTTGATTGAACGCTTCATCGTCACCGCAACTTCCTCCGGTAAAAATCACCCAAGTATGCCCAGCAGCCAGAGCACCACGAGCAGACCCAGGGGCACTCCGAGCAACCACAAAATAAGTCCTCCAAACATGGCAACCTCCTCTCAAGTCTCATTTCAACGCCGGGACTACCGATGGCTTCAAACATTCAAGTTGCGGACGGTATTTTTGCCCGCTAACCTCGGCTCACCTCTTCTCTTGCCGCTTTTCCTCCCGCTTCTCACGCTGGCTCAGCGCTTTGTCAGTAGCTTCCGCTTGCCACAGATTCGGCGCCACATCGATTTTGGTGGCTTTACGAGTGTTCGTGTCGAAATCGATCTGTACCTCGTAGGTATCGTCACCTTTGACGATCTCGTATTCTACGTAATCGGCTCGGTCGGCATTGACGGCCGTCACTTTGTAGCCCATCTTCTCGAGCTGACGCCGGTAGTAATCCTTATCTTCTCCGGCCTTCAGAGTCTTTTCTATTTTTTCCTCTTCACTGTCATAGGCTTTGCGGCGGTCACGATCACTGTAACGTTCAGAATTCTTCATAGCCTGCTTTGGAGAGTCAACCTTCTTCCCGAGTAGGGCGGCTTTGGTGGCATCGGTTCGCCATAGGTTTGCCGCAACGTCAACTTTGCTGGCTTTCCCCCCTTTTTCCAAGTCGATTTGAACCTCGTACGTATCGCGGCCTTTAACAATCTCGTATTCCACATAATCGGGTTTGTCATAGTTGATTGAGGTGATGCGATAACCTTTTTTTTCAATCTCGCGGCGATAAAAATTCTTGTCCTGGCCAGGCTTCAACGCCTGCTCTAGGTTCTTCTCTTCACTTTCATAATTCTTCCTCATGTCTCGATCGCTCACACGGCTGCGGTCGGTATCGCCCTTAGTCGCTGGGCGGTCCGTCGCTGCTAGCGACGCTGCGGGAGCCGCCAAAGCGGCAGATATAAGAATTGCTTGCAGTTTCATTGTGCCTCCTTTGTTATGCTGTCGTTATCTGTTGTTTCATCTATCGTGTTTCATCTATCGCGCGCTCATCATCGCGGGGATCAAACAGCAATGAACATGCCATGCACAGCAAACTCGGTTATGGAAGCGACGCGGGAGCAATCGTGAGGCTTGTAGCAAATTCGGAACATGTGGAGCAGTAGTGTCGCGCTCCGGAAACACCACTGCACCTGCGGAGCAAGCGCTCTCCTCGCTTGATATTTGAACGGAGTGAATCGACGTTAGATTGTTCGCTGCGAAGTGGATGCGGAGCCTGACTTATGAGCCGGTGCCCTTACGATTCGTGTAGTATACGCGGCCCCGTTCATAGCCGCGCCTGAAAGCATCTTCTTCGCAGACATCGGAAAAACGCTCACGCAACTTTGCCGCTGCCGCGTCTTGCGGTTCTTCGCGAAACTCGGGATGGAGGGCAGCTTCGAAGCCGCAGCGGTAAGTTTGTTCATGAGTTCTGAATTCCTCAGCCGGCGCTCCATACTCCTCCTCTTCGGCATCACGCAGACCGATCCACCAGCGCTCTCGTGCTCGGTCAATCGTTTCGGCACCGTTGCGCTCCATCACCGCCCGTGCCTTCTCGACCGTGTCATCGTCTGTCGACGTACCGATGACCACCGTTCGGCACTGCTTCAGAGCGTCTTCGTAAAAAAACAGTTCGTCTTTCGGCAGGCCACCCGATAGTTGGTTTTCCATCGCTCCCCCGCCAGCCGCGCCGGCCAGAGCGCCGCCGATTCCCAAGGCGCCAGCACCGAGTCCAACCGCCACGATCGATCCAACTCCCGGCAGGATCAGATTGGCTACCAAGGTGCCAACCGACAAGCCCACGGCGCCGCCGACAACACCACCGAGCGCTTTGCCCATGCCGGGTTGTTCGCCCTCGGTCGTCGGCACTTCGTCGAGGGCGGGCTTCGATGTTCCCGGCATCAGCAAAACAAGATCCTCCTCACGAAATCCTTCTTGTGTTTGCAGTTCCAAGAATGCGTTTTCTGCTTCTTTAGTGGAATTAAACACACCGGCAACTGTTCCCATTAGATTTATCTCCGTTATTTTTTAGCCGCTACAAACGCAATAGAAATGCCACAACCTATTGAAACGAGGATGCTGGGGATCACAACTTGGTTGCTTCTGTGAGAGCCAAGTAATGACGTAAAACTTTCCCACCTGCGGGACGACCGGCACTGTGATTTTGTCAACCGTAGGACACTCGAGAATTTCGTTGCCGAT
Organism: uncultured Syntrophobacteraceae bacterium; assembly: GCA_964482425.1. Classification (GTDB taxonomy): domain Bacteria; phylum Desulfobacterota; class Binatia; order UBA9968; family UBA9968; genus WHTF01. The sequence continues at coordinate 5,735 of CAYZXN010000257.1, forward strand.
TTTCACAACCTGTCACGCGATAGCTTCCTCGAATAGTCAATATCGACAATGGCACTCGCTTTGCACCATTTCGCCAAGAAAAATTTAGGAGGCAGTTTCATGGCTCAACCTACATATAAACCGAAGAAGTTCGAGCTCTCCGGACTTAACGGCATTTCAGATCAGACTTTGGAGATGCACTTCAGCCTTTACGAAGGTTATGTCAAAAACACCAACTTACTTACCGAAATGATTTTCGAGATGACTCAAAAAAAGAACGCATCGGGAAAGGATCCGGCTTATGCCGAACTGACGCGTCGACTCGGGTTTGAATATGGTGGCATGGTGCTCCATGAATATTACTTCGAGAACTTGACAGCCAAGGGTAAGGGCGAGCCCGGTAAAGAAATCAAACAAGCGATGGAGAAGAGTTTCGGTGGCTTTGAAAACTGGCAGGAGGCCTTCACCGCTGTCGGCGAGATGAGAGGGGTCGGCTGGGCAATCTTATACCAGGACCCCGTCACCAAGCAGCTATCAAACCACTGGATAGCGCTGCATCAGGACGGCGTTCCTTCCGGCTTCAAGCCAATTCTGGTCATGGACGTCTGGGAGCACGCCTTTTTACTCGACTATAAACCGTCTGAACGCGGCAAATATATCGACGCATTCTTTTCTAATGCTAACTGGGATGTGGTCAATGCCCGGCTGGCAAATCCATCGGCGGTACGGTCCGCGGCCTAGACGTGAAATTGAGGCATGGAGCCAAAGATTCGCCGGTACTATTCCGTTGCGATCCAGAACCGTTTGGCCCCTCGCCCGTCATCGAGTGTGCACGACTGCAAAAAAGGGGAGCATGATGAACAGCCGACTAATTGAAGAACTTGCCGCGACGCTTCGGCGCAAGCGGTCGACGCTGCTGCTGCAGGAAATAGCGGGCAGCCAGACAGAGGTGGATGCGGTCACAGAGAACCGCGAAAGCGAACTCGAAGAAAGCGCGCAGAAAGACAGAATGACACGGCTTGAAAGCCGCCTCACCGAACGAGGTCAAAAAACGTTGCGGCAAATAGATGAAGCGCTGGAGCGGATCGACGCGGGAACATTCGGCGAATGCGAGCATTGCGGCAATGACATCGGTAACGGCCGCCTCAAGGCAATGCCGACGGCGGCACTTTGCATCGAGTGCGCGACAGCGCTCGAGAAAAAACAGCGGCTGATGGGTACGCGCGCAGACATCGAGCGCCTGCCGATCAGGGACGATGAGCTGGAGCACGGTCTCGGCTCCGATTAGAGCGGCAAGACAGGCATGCACAGCAAAACAACGCCTGCTTCCTTGTTGCCTTTTGACAGCAAGGGAGCCGGTTTCGAAGACTACTCACCGGTGGCGCGCAGCCTAAGGGGTATGGGACGAGACACCGGAGGGAAGCGACAAGTGAAACGTGGTTCCTTGCCCGACGGCACTGGAGTACGCAATGGTACCGTCATGCGCGAGAACTATTTGTTGGACGATGAATAAACCCAACCCCGTGCCATGAGGCTTGGTCGAGCTAAACAGATC
>CAYZXN010000258.1:0-9937 GCA_964482425.1 uncultured Syntrophobacteraceae bacterium
GGCATTGTCGGCATACTTCTGTATGAATCGGCTAATTTCTTCGAGCATGTTTCCATAATCGAATTTCTCACCGACACCGAATGGACCGTGCTATTCGCCAATCCGCGCTACGGCATCATGCCCTTGGTGACCGGAACTCTGGTCACCTCCATGACCGCCCTCTTCGTGGCACTGCCACTGGGAACGATCATCGCCATATACCTCAGTGAATACGCGAACCACAGAGTGCGAGAGATCCTCAAGCCGATTTTGGAGTTACTGAGCTCGGTGCCGACGGTGGTGTTCGGCTATTTCGCGCTGCTTTTTTTGACGCCGCTGCTACAGAAGCTTTTACCCGGCCTGCCGGGTTTCAACATGTTGAGCGCCGGCATGATCATCGGCATTATGATCATTCCCTACGTCAGCTCCTTGAGCGAGGACGCCTTGAAGGCCGTGCCGGTGCAGATTCGCGAAGGCTCCTACGCGATGGGTGCGACGCGCTTGCAGACAGCGCTTCGGGTTCTCGTACCTTCGGCTTTTTCGGGAATTGCGTCGGCCTATGTGCTCGGCTTTTCGCGTGCCGTCGGCGAAACCATGATCGTCGCCATCGCCGCCGGTCAACAGCCCAATCTTACCCTCAACCCCATGGAACCGGCCGCGACCATCACCACTTATATCGTGCAAGTCAGCCTGGGCGATCTACCGCATGGCAGTATCGCCTACCAAAGCATATTCGCCGCCGGTTTGACCTTGATGTCGCTGACGTTGATCTTCAATATCGCCGGATACCTGCTGCGGAAAAAATTTCGCGAAATCTATTGAACATGGACGCTTTCAAAGATAACACAGCCCGCCGCAAGAAAATGGATGCGTTATTCGCCGTCATCGGCCTCCTCGCCACGTTCGTCGGCATGATCACGCTGGCGGCGCTCATCCTGGATCTTGCCATCGACGGTTTCGGACGACTATCGCACGACTTCTTTACGTCATTTCCTTCTCGCTTCGCCTCTCGGGCCGGTATCCTCACGGCTTGGGTCGGCACCACTTTGGTCATGCTCGTGACCGCCTTTACCGCCGTCCCGATGGGAGTCGCCGCCGGTATTTACCTCGAAGAATACGCCGGCAAGAATTGGCTCACCGCGATCATCGAAATCAACATAGCCAATCTCGCAGGGGTTCCGTCGATAGTTTACGGGCTCATGGCGCTCGGGCTGTTCGTATACCAACTCCGATTGGGCCAGAGCATTCTTACGGCCGGACTGACCCTGGCGTTGTTGATTCTTCCGATCGTCATTGTGGCGACCCGCGAATCCATCAGAGCCGTTCCCGGCAGCATACGCGAGGCCGCCTATGCGTTGGGCGCGACAAAATGGCAGACCGTCAAGGATCACGTCATTCCGTATTCAACCGGCGGCATTTTGACCGGAGTCATCATCGCTCTTTCCAGAGCCATCGGCGAAACGGCTCCACTGATAACCATCGGCGCTTTGACCTTCATTGCGTTTTTGCCCGGATCGCCGTTCACATCTGAATTTCCGTTTATCTCCTTCGAATGGTTGATGTCTCCTTTCACCGTGATGCCCATCCAGATGTTCAATTGGATTTCACGCCCGCAGCAAGAGTTTCATCTGAATGCGGCGGCCGCGGGACTGGTCCTGATGGTCATGACCCTGGCCATGAATGCGGTCGCCATCTATCTGCGCTATCGCTTCCGCAAGAGAATAAAGTGGTAAAAAACGGCCGGTTCGACACGGTTGCCGGCAGGAGGTAGAATGAATTTACAGGAGAGCTTACAGCCTCGAAGGATTGAAATGCCGCAAATCCATACAGCCAACGATGACCGTGAACCGGCGTCTAACCAGGTTTCAAAGCCGCTCATACAGGTGCTGGACCTCGACTTCTATTATGGAGACAATCGCGCATTGAAATCGATCAATGTCGACATTCCCGAAAAAAGGGCTACTGCCTTTATCGGACCGTCGGGTTGCGGCAAGACGACCTTGCTGCGTTGCCTGAATAGAATGAATGATTTGATCCAGAACATTCGCATTACGGGGAGCATCCGCTTGGACGGAAAGGATATCTATGACGGCTCCACCGACGTCATTCATCTGCGCAGGCGCGTCGGTATGATCTTTCAGAAGTGGAACCCCTTTCCCAAGAGCATTTACGAAAACGTCGTTTACGGCCTCAGAATAGTCGGCATCCACAAGCGCAGCGTTCTCGACGAAGTGGCCGAGCGCAGCCTCAAACAAGCGGCGTTATGGGAAGAGGTAAAGGACAACCTGCATAAAAGCGCCTCCGAACTTTCCGGTGGACAGCAGCAGCGCTTGTGCATCGCGCGCGCCCTCGCAGTGGAGCCGGAAGTGCTTTTGATGGACGAGCCCTGCTCGGCTCTGGACCCCATCTCCACGGCCAAGATCGAAGAGCTGATCCATGAGCTCAAGGAGACATTCACCATTGTGATCGTCACTCACAACATGCAGCAGGCGGCGCGGGTCTCGGATCACACGGCATTTTTCTATCTCGGCGAACTGGTTGAATACGGCGAAACTGGAAAACTTTTTACCAACCCGGAGAAGCGGCAGACAGAAGATTACATCACCGGACGATTCGGCTAACGGAGAAGTCAATGCCAATCGAGCATACCGATAAGAGATACGAGGAAGAGCTCAAGAAGCTGCGTGAGGAAATCCTCTACATGGGAGGGTTGGTCGAAGACCAGATCCAGAAGGCGGTAAAATCTCTCGTCGATAGGGACTCCAAGCTGGCTGAAGTGATCATCGAGCGCGACCACGAGGTGAACCGTCTCGATGTCGACATCGACGATCGCTGTATCCGGCTGCTGGCTCTCCATCAGCCGGCCGGCCGCGACCTTCGTTTCATTACCACAGGGCTCAAAATCACCACGGACCTCGAGCGCATCGGCGATATGGCCGTCAACATCTGCGAAAGAGCGCTTGAGCTCAATCAGGAGCCGCAGTTAAAGCCCTACATCGACATACCTCGGATGGCGCAAATCGCCCAGCGCATGATCCAGCAAAGCCTTGATGCCTTTGTGCGCGAGGATACCGATCTCGCCCTTCAAGTGTGCAAAGACGACACCGAGGTCGATCAGCTCAACGCGCAGATCTTTCGTGAAACTCTTACGTTTATGATCGAGAATGGCCAGACCATCAGCCGCGCCACCAAAGTCAGCTCGGTGTCGAAGTATCTGGAACGCATTGCCGATCATGCGACCAATATCGCCGAAATGGTCATCTTCATGGTCAAAGGCAAGAGTATCCGTCACATGAAAGAACTGCCTCCGTCGGTTTAGATCCTATGAGCAACACAGATCAAAAAATTCTCGTCGTCGAAGACGAACCGGATATCCGCAAGCTGATCCAGTATAACCTGGCACAGGAAAAGTTCAGGGTTTTGGAAGCCGAGGACGGAGAACAGGCCCTGAAGGTTCTCCAGCGTGACAAACCGAACCTGGTTATCCTCGACCTCATGCTGCCCGGGCTCTCCGGACTTGAATTATGCAAGATTCTGCGGGGCAGGCCGGATACCGCTCGCCTGCCCATTCTGATGCTTACGGCGAAGGCGGGAGAAGCGGACAAGGTCGTCGGCCTGGAAATGGGCGCGGATGATTACTTGCCGAAACCGTTCAGCCCGCGCGAGATGGTCGCGCGCGTTCGGGCGATTCTCCGGCGCTCCGAATCCTCTAACAGCGCGGAAGCGGCGTCGGCCTATGACAGAGGCGAATTGAAGATCAATTTCGGAACCTACGAGGTCTTCGCCCGCGGTCGATTGGTTAAGCTTACCTTGAAGGAATTCGAGCTCCTGCGGTTTCTGGTTCAGAATTCCAATCGCGTGCTGAGCCGCGATCAACTGCTTGATCGAGTGTGGGGCGGTGAAACCTTCGTCACGCCGCGGACTGTCGACGTTCACATCCGCCGCCTGCGCAAAGCCGTGGAACAAGACGATCGAAAACCGAAATGGATACTGACATTGCGGGGAGTGGGCTATAAATTCGATGAAAAGGCTCTGGCGGAATAGCCTGTTTTTGAAATTTTTCCTGAGTTACCTCGCCGTCGTTATCCTGCTGCTCACGACTTTTTATTTCTATTCAAGTTCCCTTATCGAAGATTCCAACATGTCCTCGCTTGACGTCAAGCAGGTCACAAACTCTTTGCATGGTATTCTCTTACTTGGCCTTCTCGGTGTATCCGGCATCGGCTTGCTTCTGGCTTACGCTTTTTCCCGCCGCTTAAATCGCCGCATAGAGCGCCTGGTTGCGTTTTCGCGGCAAGTCGCGCAAGGGTCTTTTCCGCAGAACTTTTTCGGCGAATCCGCTCAAGACGAAATCAGTCGGTTGGAACGGCAGCTTAATGAGATGAGCGCGAAGATCCGCGAGCACGTTCAACAGATTGTAGAGGAGAAGGAAAAAGCGAACTCTATCCTGCGCTGCATGGTCGAGGGAGTTCTAGTTCTCGATCCCAGAGGGCGAATCCTGATTATCAACGAGCAGGCGGAGAAAATGTTTCACGTGCCCCGGCAGCAAGAGATAAAAGGCGTCTCTATATTGGAACTATCGCGTCACCCGGAGATGAGAAAGACGATCAACGAAGTCCTTGCTTTTGATTTCTCGAGCGATCGGTATTCCAAAGAGGTCGAACTGCACGAAGGCAGATGGTTTCGCGTCAACGCTGTGAGCCTCAGGAACGGTCAGAGCAGCGCGGGCGGATCAATCCTGGTGTTTCACGACATAACCGAAATTAAGCAATTCGAAACCTTACGCTCGGACTTGGTAGCCAACGTTTCTCATGAGATTCGCACGCCCCTTACCGCGATTCGCGGCTATGTAGAAACTCTGCTACAAAACCCGCCCAGCGACCCGGCCGATACTCAGTATTTTCTCGGAATCATCGAAAAGCACTCTGAACGACTGAGCCGTCTCACGGAAGACTTATTGACTCTGTCCGATCTCGAATCGGGCAAGGTTCAGTTGGATCTACAACCCCTCGATTGCGCCCGCGTCATACAAAGCGCTTTAGAAATGTTCTGGGCTCAGGCCAAAAAGAAACAGATAAAGTTGGAGTCCGTGATCGAACCCGGGTTAAAGCAGGTCATCGGCGATTTCGACCGCTTACAGCAACTGTTCATCAATCTTATCGACAACGCAGTAAAGTATACGCCGTTAAAAGGCACGGTGACCGTCAAAGCACAGCCGGCTACGATGAAGAACGGGACGACCGCCATTGAAATTTCAGTGTCAGACTCAGGTCCGGGGATACCCGAAAAGGACATTCCGAGGCTTACCGAGAGATTCTTCCGCGTCGATAAGGCGCGATCGCGGGACGTTGGTGGCACCGGCCTTGGCCTCGCCATCGTCAAACACATCGTCCAGGCGCATCAGGCGGAGTTGAAGATTGAAAGCATTTTGCAAAAAGGCACGACAGTGCGCGTGTTGCTGCCCACTGTAGGGGACGAATCGGGACACAAAACCGTCTTGTTTCTTTGCACCGGCAACTCCTGCCGCAGTCAGATCGCGGAAGGCTTTGCGCGCCGCCTGGCAGCCAACGGCCTGCGAATCTACAGCGCCGGTACGAGTCCGAAACCAATTCATCCGCTGGCGATGAAGGTCATGAGAGAGGTCGGTATCGATATTTCGGATCAATATTCCAAAGGTCTGGAGGCAGTTCCGGTAACCCAGGTCGACCTAGTGGTAACATTGTGCGGCGATGCCGCCGAAACCTGCCCCGCTGTTGCCGCCAAAGCCGAACGGATACATTGGCCCCTGCCTGATCCGGCGCTTGCCAATGGCAGTGAGGAAGAAGTGCTTAAAGTGTTCAGGATGGTACGCGACGACATTCATGGGCGGGTTCAGGGATGGTTGCTGATGTATCCGCGTCATTTTTGATCATTTTACGGATGGGCTCCGACACCCTTTTATTTTTCACCTCAAGTGAATCGTCGAAAATCGCGCCTCTTCAAAGTCAGCGCGTGGTGAACGAGTAGCTCCTTACAGTATTGTCATCGTTGAATACGATGTAAAGATCCTTGGACTCGCGCAATCTGCCCAGTTCATAGTATTGATAGGTGTAGACCCAGGTTTCGAAACCGTTTTCCAGGCCTCTCCGTACCGGCTCCCCAAAGTTTGTAAAGATCTCTCTCTGCGTTGTCGCGTTGTTTTTAATATTCTTTACCGGCCACGTCGCAAAATCGCGGCCTTGATAAAAGCATCCGGACAAAAACAACACGGCCAGAAGAATATATCCAGCTGAGTTTCGCATAAACAACTATATCTCCCTGCGGCCTTCGAGAGCTTTTCCAAGTGTCACCGCGTCGGTGTACTCCAGGTCGCCCCCCATGGGAAGCCCGCGCGCTATGCGGGTGACGGCAACGCCCAGCGGCTTGAGGACCTTGGAGAGATAAAGCGCGGTTGCTTCGCCGTCCATCGTCGGATTAGTCGCGACGATGACTTCCTGGACTACTTGGTTTCTGATCCGCTCGATCAACTCCTTGATGCGCAGCGCATCGGGTCCGACACCGTCCAATGGAGAGATCGTTCCATGCAAGACATGATACAATCCCCTGAACTCTTGAGATCTCTCCACCGCAATCAAATCGGCGGGATCTTCCACCACACAGATCCTCTCGCGGTCCCGCTCCGGGTTTCGGCAAATCATACAGATCGCCGTTTCACCATTTTGCGGATCGACTTCGCTGAAACCAAAACAAATTCGGCACAGCCCCATCTCCTTGCGCAACTTTCCAATGCTATCGGCGAGGTTGAAGACATCGTCCTTTTTTCCTTTTAGCATGTGAAATGCCAAACGGGCCGCCGACTTCTCGCCGATTCCCGGCAGCTTCGATAATTCTTGAATCAAACGCGCCAGGGGCGTGGGGTAGGTGCTCATATCGGTAGTCCGGGAATCTTTAACCCTCCGGTTAACTTGCTCATTTCGGCTGAAGCCAATTCGCGCGCTTTACGCATGCCGTCATTGACCGCCGCCAGGACCAAATCCTCGAGCATTTCCTTTTCTTCAACATTGATCACGGTCGCGTCGATCTTGATCGCCGTCAGGGCAAGCTGGCCGTTCACCGTCACCTGGACCATCCCTCCGCCGGCCGACCCCTCTACCGTCTTTTGCGCCAATTCCTCCTGGATCTTGGCCATACGCGACTGCATTTCTTGCGCCTGCTTTAGCAAATCGCCCATCCCGCCGATTCCTTTGGCCATTGCGTCCTCCTACTCGCCGGTAAAACTGAACGGGTTTACGAAAACGCGCTCAAGCGTTCTCCTTACGAACCCCTTTGATCGATCCGCCGAAGATTCGCAGCGCTTCCCTGACGATTTCGCTGCCGCCCTCTCCGCTCCCCTGCGCGGTCTGCTGCGTCGTTACGCCCGTCGAAGTTACTTCCGTAACCTGAATCGCCACGTCGCCGGAAAAAAAACGTCCGGCGAAGCTCTTCAGCAGAGCCATATTTTCCGAGTCCTGCAGATAGCTGAGATGGTGCTTCTCGGCGATTCCGATCGTCAGCCTGCCGGGCGGCACCTCAAGCAGGCTGCCAAACTCCAAATGTGACGCCAGTAATTTTTTTTCCTTACCGACGAAGGCGAGAAAATCACGCCAAATGTGGCCTCTGTCCACGCCTCTCGAAGTTGACGCGCCGGAAACGCTCATCACCGGGGTCGCCTCGATCGGATCCGGCTGTGTCGTCGCCGTCTTGGCTCCGACAAGTGTTGTTTTTTCGTTGCCGCCCAGCCGTTTCTCGAGTTGAGTCAACCGCTCCACGAACTCTCCGATGGGAAGGACCTTCGGCAAACTCGCAAGCTTCACTAGAAGCGCCTCAAGAATAAATCTCGGATTGGCGGAGCGAGCGACTTCGTCGTCCCCCTGCGCCATAAAATCGAAATAATCGAGCAAGATGTCCACGGCCACTTGCGCCGCCTGCGCTTTCAGGTCCGTGATTTCCTGGTCCGGAAGATCGAGCAGTGGTCCTCCCTCGGTTGCCGACGGTTCTCCACAGAGTCTCGCAACAATCAAATTGCGAAAGTGTTCGACCAAATCCTTCGACAAGCGAGTCAGGTCGCGTCCCTGCTCGACGGCTTGCGACACCAGTTCGAGACATCGTTTAGCTTCACCGGCAATAACCGCCTTCGATATCTCAAAAAGCATCCGCCGCTCGGCAAGGCCGAGAATCTCGTGCAACAGCGCTTCATCGACCTCGTCGCGCTGTTCACCTTCGGTCCCGGCGCACGATAGAACCTGCTCCAGCAAAGACTGAGCATCGCGCATGCTCCCATCGGCCTCGCGTGCGAGCGCCACCAGGGCGCCCTGGCTTATACCGAGGCCTTCGCGGCTTGCGATTTCACCGAGTCTCTGGACGATTTCCCTGAGGGAAATGCGCCTGAAGTCGAAGCGCTGGCAGCGCGACAGAATCGTTTCCGGCAGTCGATGGGGTTCCGTGGTGGCGAGAATAAACTTAACCGAAGGCGGAGGTTCTTCGAGGGTCTTCAAAAGCGCGTTAAAAGCGTCTTTTGTCACCTGGTGAACTTCGTCGATGATGTAAATTTTAAACCGGCATTGGGCGGGTTGATACCGAACGTTCTCGATGATCTGGCGGATCTCGTCGATGCCGCGGTTGGAGGCGCCGTCGATCTCGATAACGTCGATACAGATCCCCTGCGTGATTTCCTGGCAATGAACGCACTCGTTGCAGGGACTGGGAGTCGGCCCCTTAGCACAATTAAGGGCCTTGGCGAGAATTCTAGCGGCAGTCGTTTTACCGACGCCACGTACGCCTGTAAACAGAAAAGCGTGAGCAATGCGTTGAAAGCGGATCGCGTTCTGGAGAGTTCGAGTTATATGGCCCTGCCCCGCAATATCATCAAAGCTCTGGGGACGCCATTTACGCGCTAGAACGAGATAAGCCATGTTCCTTTGAAAATCCTAAAATCGGAAATCCAGATTCAGACAACCAGACTTGAAGATCAAAAATTGTCTTGCTCGAACGAGCGGGACTCTTGGATGTCCATTGCTGACAGCCAGGTTACCCTGTGGCACAGGGGAAATCCGGTACCGCTGCTTCCTTCCGGACCTGACGGGGTTCGCGGCTCCACCTTGCACAGGACCTAACTATCAGCAATCGGCATCCAAAACGAACAAGATCCCCTCCATCCGATTGGTAGAACTGGCGGAGAGGGGGGGATTCGAACCCCCGGTACTCTTTTGGAGTACACACGATTTCCAGTCGTGCACCTTCAACCGCTCGGTCACCTCTCCAAATTAACAAGTTTAATTATCCGGTAACAGTCCCAAGATCAACATTGGCGAAACTACCACAGAGTACCGGAGTTTTCTACAAACCCACGGACGCATTTTATCGGTGGAACTCATCAACTATCGCGTGATGAAGCGCAGCCAGGCGCGCCGCTCTGTGGCTTCGCTCTTTTTGGATCCCGTCCATCGTTGTACAAAACTGTCACTCCGTGGCAATAGATGGAAGAAGATCTTGCATCTATCCTCGGGCCTACTTGCAGAAATCGCCAGGAATGCAAAGCTTTATTTAGCTACGTTGCCTTTCAAGGTCGTCGGTGCCGGCGGCATAGCTGTTGCTAAACTCCAAGTGGACCATCAAAAGGTTGCACTTCCGGTTAACGCAAGAGGGACAATGAAGCAAACAAAGCAGACCAAAGATGCCGCGGACGAACAACACGAAAACCTTAAAATCATTCAGCGGACTAACAGGCTGCTGAGCGGTAAACTCGGCGAGGAAGCCCGCCAGTCGATAAAAGACTGGTTGGCAGCGTGGGAAAAAGCACAGAAGCTAAGGCGCCACGGTTACGATGTGTCAATTCCGCCGCCGCAGCGCGGCCGTCCTCAGTTGCTGCTTATTGGCCGCAAAGCTCGCGTTCGACACAAGTGACCTGCCGTTAGCTAACCTATCCCCGCCGGTTGAAGTT
>CAYZXN010000259.1:0-20410 GCA_964482425.1 uncultured Syntrophobacteraceae bacterium
CACGCAAGAGGGACGGGAGGAAGTTATCGAAGGTCAAACCAAGGAAGACGTCGCCATAACACCGCTGGCCATTCCGATGCTGTCCGGACCAGGCGCTATTTCCACCGTCATCGTCCTCGCCGGACAGGCGGGCGGTCTGCCGGAATCGGCGGTCGTCTATGGCGCGGTGATCGCCACGGGAATAGTCTCCTATTTCGTGCTACGGCTCGGTGAAGCGCTGCTGCGCTGGCTGGGCAGAACCGGGATCAGAGTCTTGACCCGGGTCATGGGGCTTATTTTGGCCGCGATCGCCGTTCAATTCGTCTTGAGCGGGATTAAGGCCGCGCTTGGAATCTGAAGATGGTTTCTCATCTTTACTTGAGGCTTGGTACACCCTATCGGCAGAAGATCGGGAAAAACAAACTATGGATTGGACTTCAGACCCTCAGGCGTGGATTGCTTTTTCTACATTGCTCGCTCTGGAAGTCGTTCTAGGCTCGACAACGTCGTCTTCATCTCGATTCTTGCCGCCAAACTGCCGGCTTTTGAGCAAACCAAGGCCCGCTATCTCGGACTTACTCTGGCGATGGTTATGCGCATTGTACTGCTCTTTTCGATTTCCTGGGTCATCGGCCTTACGGCCCCGCTTTTCACCGTCTTTGCGCAAGAGATTTCGGGCCGCGACCTCATCCTTTTGATCGGCGGGCTGTTCCTCATCGCCAAAAATATCCATCAGATCCACCAGAAATTAGAAGGCGAGGAAGGACAATCTTCGGCCCAGGTCGCGCCGACCTTCGCGAGCGTAATCATCCAGATTCTCCTGCTCGATGCCGTCTTCTCCTTGGATTCGGTGATTACGGCCGTCGGCATGGTTAACCAGATCGGCATTATGGTTTCCGCCGTTGTTGTCGCCGTTTTGTTCATGATGGTTTTTGCTGGTCCGATCGGGCGGTTTGTCGAGCGCCATCCAACGGTGAAGATGTTGGCGCTAAGCTTCTTATTCCTCATCGGTATGACCCTCATTGCCGAAGGCCTCGACCAACACATTCCAAAGGGCTACGTTTACTCGGCCATGGCCTTCTCCGTGTTTGTCGAAATGCTAAACCTCAGGACGAAGAAGTCGAAAACGGTACAGCACCACGGCCGTCACGTCTACATTGCAAGGAAACCGCGCTGCCCTGAATCTGTGATAGACTTCATTTCTCCCGGTCCGGAGAGGATCTCAGCGTAATCCATGCTTGAGTCTCTAGCGAGCCTCCTATACGGCTTTAACATCGCACTGCAGCCGCAAAACCTTCTCTATTGCTTCATCGGCGTCACCATGGGAACTCTCGTCGGCGTGCTTCCCGGAATCGGTCCGACAGCGACCATCGCCCTTCTCCTGCCCGCCACCTTCGCGCTCAATCCAATCTCCGCCATCATCATGCTCTCAGGCATCTGCTACGGAGCGATGTACGGCGGCTCGACGACTTCGATCTTGCTCAATATCCCCGGCGAAGCTTCTTCCGTCGTTACCTGTTTCGATGGTTATCAGATGGCCCGTCAGGGCCGTGCCGGCGCCGCCCTCGGGATTTCCGCCTTTGGCTCCTTCATCGCCGGCACCTTCAGTATCTTCGGTCTTATTCTGCTCGCGCCGACGCTCGCCGATTTCGCGCTCCGATTCGGCCCGCCGGAATACTTTGCCCTCATGGTCATGGGATTGACCGTGGTCGCCTATCTCGCCCGAAAATCGATGGCTAAAGCTTTGATGATGGCGGTCGTCGGCATCCTGCTCGGATGCGTCGGCCTGGATCCGATCACGGCAACGCCGCGGTTCACATTCGGCATGTTGGAACTGGCCGACGGCATCGGCATAGCGCCGGTGGTCATGGGGCTTTTCGGTATCGCCGAAGTTCTGGAAAACCTTGGAGTGCTGAGCAAAACCGAAGTCTTTGCCGAAAAGGTCAAGGGGCTTTTCCCCAACCGTGAAGACTGGAAACGATCCGCCGGGCCGCTGGCGCGCGGCTCGCTGTTGGGATTTTTTCTCGGACTCTTACCCGGAGTCGGCGCCATCGTGCCGCAATTTTTGAGCTATGCCCTGGAAAAGAAACTCTCGCGCCATCCCGAACAATTCGGCAACGGCGCGATCGAAGGGGTCGCTTCGCCCGAAGCCTGCAACAACGCCGCGGTCGGCGCGACCTTCATCCCGCTCCTGAGCTTGGGCATACCTTCCACCGCGATGACGGCGATTTTGCTCGGCGCGCTGATGATCTATGGCATCACTCCCGGACCCTTGTTGATCAAAAACTCCCCCGATCTGTTTTGGGGCGTGATCGCGAGCATGTATATCGGCAATTTCATGCTGTTGATCCTCAACCTGCCACTGATTCCCTTATGGGTGCGCGTGTTGAAAATCCCCTACTCCTATCTTTCTTGCTTTATCATTCTGTTTTGCCTGATCGGCGCCTATAGTCTCAACAACAGCACCACCGACATCTACGTCGCGGTCATCTTTAGCGTGGTCGGGCTTCTCATGAAGAAGTTTTCCTTCGAGACCGCGCCGCTGGTGCTGGCGTTTGTTTTAGGTCCCCTGCTGGAGACCGCTTTGAGGCGCTCGCTGATTCTCTCCGACGGCAGCGTGTTGATCTTCGTGCAACGGCCGATTTCAGCTGCGTTCATTCTATTTTCCATCATTGTGCTTGTAGCACCGCTGTTCGGCCAAATGAGATTAGGGCGTGGACTCAGTGAAGAGGACTAAAATAATCGCTGCCGGTGCCGGCGCATTTTTCTGGGTTGCCGTGGGAGTGCTGGCCTGTTATGGAGCGAGCCAACTCGGTATAGGGAACGTCGCTGAACCCGGCGCCGGTTTTATTTTCTTCTGGTCGGGGCTGGTTCTGATCATCTTATCGCTGATCGTCTTTGCCGATTCGGTGCGGAGTTCCGAAGTTACCGTTCGGGAAATGCCGGAGATAAACTGGCCGAAGATTGCTCTGGTACTTTTCTCTCTCTTGTTGTACGCCTTCTTCTTGGAAAGACTCGGTTTTGTTTTGATGACGTTTGTTCTTATGAGTTTTTTAGTGGGCTCTATCGAGGGCAAGGGCTGGTGCCGTTCCCTCTGCGTAGCGAGCGCGGCGGCGCTGACGAGTTATGCGGTGTTCGAGCTATGGCTAAAGATCAGGCTTCCCAAAGGGGTCTTCGGTTTCTGATTCGAAAGGAGAAAAATATGGCTCTCTCATACAAAAAGATTCTGCCGGCGCTTGTTTTAGGTCAAGCGATCGCTCTCGGTTCGGCACCGACACTGTCCTGGTCGCAGGAAAAGTATCCTTCAAGACCGATTGAGATGGTCGTGGCTTTTCCGGCCGGCGGTTTCGCCGACGTGACCGGCAGAATTTTCGCCGAGGAGATGTCAAAGGTCCTCAACACTCCGATCGCTCCGATCAATAAAGGCGGCGCCACCGGCAGCCTGGCGGCCACTTCCATGCTGAGCGCGGCGAAGGACGGATACAGTATTTTGGTGAACACACTCGGCGGTATGGTTCTGGCGCCGGTTACCCTCAAAGATATCAAATACGATACCAACAAGGATTTTTATCCTGTCGCCTTCATCACATCCGCGCCCGACGGACTGACGGTGCGCGCGGAGTCGCCGTATAAAAATCTCAACGACTTGATCGACGCCGCGAAAAAAAACCCGAACAAACTGTCCTACGGAACCGCGGGCACCGGCGTCGGCGGCCATTTCAATTCTCTGATCCTGTCCCAGGTCACCGGTATCAAGATCAAACATGTTCCGTACAAAGGCGGTGGGGAGTACATTCCTGCCTTATTGGGCGGGCATCTGGACTTTGTCATAGGCACCGCCATCGCGACCCTGCCGCAGGAGAGCGCGGGCAAGCTCAGAACCTTGGCGCTCCTAGGCGGCAACAAAATGAAGGGACTGCCTTCGGTTCCGACCACCGTTGAGCTGGGCATCAAAGGAAATTACCTCGACAGTTGGGCCGGTGCCTTCGTCACCGCCGGCACACCCAAGCCGGTCATAGATACCCTCACCGCCGCAGCCGAGAAAGTGATCAAGTCAAAAGAATTCGGCGCGCGAATCGAAAAAACCGGCGGCGGCGTTCAATATATCGCGCCCGCTGAGTTTCGCTCGATGATCGAGCGCGACAAGAACACCGCGCTGGAGATCGCCAAGAAAGAGGGACTGGGGCAGGGGGCGAAGTAAGAGTGACAAACGTAGTATTACCAGCTTTGTGGATTAGAATTGAACAGGTCCGATACCGAGTACCCGCTGCGGGAAAAAAGGCAAATCAGTGTTGCCAACATCGATGACATCTATTGGAGTTATTGAAGCGAGCAGCCAGTACCCACGTTTCTATTTTTGATCAAATATAAAAATCAAAACGAGATTCAACGAACAACCTAATCTGGTCGACGATATCCCGTATATCCTGTCCGAGAAGGACGCCAAGAACTCTGCACAAAGAATGTGCTTATGCACATTGGTTGATGCGAGCGTTGGGTGTCATGAGGAAATATGAAACAAGCTAAAGGCCCTGGATTCATCCGCTTTTTTCGGCCAATTCTTGAGCTTCTTCTGGAATCTGGCGGCACGGGCACTCCTTCCGAAATTGTTGATCGTTCGCTTGAGATAGCAAAGGTCTCCGAATCAGAACAGGAGACCGTCAATAAAAACGGACAATCGCGGGTTAAGAACCAAGTACACTGGGCGCGTCAATATCTCGTTTGGGGTGGCTACTTGGATTCATCCAGGAGAGGCGTCTGGAGTCTTACAGATAAGGGTAGGTCAGCTGACGTTACCAAGCTCAATCCGCTTGAAGTATTCAAAAGCGTTCAAACGAGACTTGCCGCGACAAAGCAAGGAAAGAAGCAGGACGATCCTTCTGCGGAAGTACTGTTACCCAATGACATAGAGTTGCAGGACCACAGGACTCGGCTACTAGAATTGATCCGATCGTTGTCGCCGGATGGATTCGAGCGCCTAAGCCAGAGACTGCTTCGTGAGTCTGGCTTTCAACACGTGACAGTCACTGGCAGGGCAGGAGACGGAGGGATAGACGGAATTGGGACTCTGCAGGTTAATCCCTTTGTGAGCTTCAATGTCCTTTTCCAGTGCAAGCGATACCAGGGGACTGTCACTCCTTCCCATGTGCGCGATTTTCGAGGCGCCATGATGGGGCGTGCTGATAAAGGCATCATCATCACCACTGGCACGTTCACACTTGAAGCCAAGAAAGAAGCGCGGCGCGACGGGGTTCCACCCATTGAGCTCGTCGACGGAGATGTTCTTGTCGACATGTTTGAGCGTCTCGAATTAGGACTCATACCCAAACGAACCTACGATATCGATGAACGATTCTTTGATGACTATAGGAAATAGGCACTCACAGCGCCTCACACATTACTGGTCGTCGAGGGTCAATGGCAAAGGCGAAACGTTCGCAGCCAGAGTCAACGTGGCCAGTCGTGGATGGATGTTCATTGAAAGGCGGAATGCAAAATGAAAATCGACATCGACAAACTCAACGAAGACGAACTAATCGATCTGAACAACCGGATCGTGGCGCGGTTGCGGTTTTTGAACCAGATGCGCGCGCATTCGCAAATGCTCGACTTTAGGATCGGCGATCGGGTCACGTTTCAGCCGGAAGGTCGGCCGCCTCTGTTTGGGATACTCACTCGCTATAACAAGAAAACGGTTACGGTCATCATCGACAGCGGCCAGCACTGGAACGTCGCGCCAGGGCTTCTCCGCAAGGCTAATTCAGGTGAGGGCACGCAGACCCACAACGCAAAGGTCATCCAACTACGTAAGAAATAAAGCCGCAACGTAAATCACGATTCAGCCCGCGTGGTCAGCTCGATCTTATAGCCGTTGGGATCTTCGAGGAAAGCGATGGCATTGGCACCGCTCCCATGTTTCATCGGTCCGGGCTCGCGCACGATCTTCACCCCTTTCGCACGCAACTCATCACAGGTTTTATAAACGTCCGGCACGCCGAGCGCGATATGCCCAAAACCGTTGCCGATATCGTAGGCGTGGGTGTCCCAGTTGTAGGTGAGCTCAATGACCGGATCGGTTTCCTCCGATCCGTAACCGACGAAAGCGTTGGTAAAGCGGCCCGACTCATAGTCTCTTTTCTTCAAGAGCTTCATGCCGAGCCCGTCGCAGTAGAATTTCAAACTCTCATCGAGATCATTCACTCGGATCATCGTATGAACAATCTTCATTGTTTCCTCCTACGTCCGTTGCCGTGGTTGATCCAGAAAACGATATTTTAGACTTCACTCAAGCTTTACAATCCGTGCCGCAGATAACAGACAGTAGATTTTCAAACGTGGAGCGTCAATGATCTTAAACGCCGCAATTCAAACTAGAGCTTACGCCGAAAGGTAATTTCACCATGGGAACCTTTCACGTAAGATGTAAGATTGAAAACCCTTCGGAAAGGTCAGCATCCGTCATCATACCCAAACTTCTGGTGGACACCGGGAGCGAATTCACCTGGGTCTCTGAGCGGATGCTCGAACGAATCGGCATCGGCCGTGAGAAAAAGGACGTGCCATTTGTTCTCGCCAACGGCCAAGAGGTCACCCGCAGCGTCGGCTTCGCGATTGTTCGCTTCGACAAGTATTTTACGATCGACGAAGTAGTCTTTGCCGAACCCGGGGATCTGCAACTTCTGGGCGCTCGCACGCTTGAAGGGCTAAATTTGATGATTGAACCTGTTAGGCGGAGACTTGTGGCGGCCGGACCTCTTCCCGCCGCTTCGCCCACGGGTCCCAAACGAACTCCACGTCGGTAACGAAGCACGCTGTCCTCAAAAATAGTTTCTTAGTCGCTATTTCATCGCCTTGGCAAACCCCCGGATCGTCTCTTCTCTGCTCCCGCCCGGCGGGCTGTAGGGAATGATCGCGATCTGCTGGATGCCGGTTTTCTTGATGCGCTCGATCTGCGCGCGGCACTGATCGACGGTGCCGGCGATCGCGAATTTATCGACCAGCCAATCGGGCATAACTTCGGCGTGGTTCGCCTGCTGGTCCATGTGATGGTAGTAGTCGTAGGTTTTGCGGATCTCTTCCAAAACTTTTTGCTCGTTGGGATCGAGAATATACGGAAGCGGATGGGCGACCACGCGGGCGACGTGGGCTTTCACCGCGTCCTTCGCCGGCGCCGAATCTGAAACCGCACAGGGCACCCAGAGAACTAGATTGATGTCTTCGAGCTTTCTGCCCGCGGCCTTCGCGCCGGCGGCGATCTTTTCTTTTGCGTGCTCGATATATTCATCGGCGACACCGACCAGAACAATAATTCCATCGGCGATGCGGCCGGACAGTTCGAGCATCTTCGGGCCGCTGGCGGCGACGTAGATGGGCACTTTGCCGTTGCAAGGATGCAGCAGGTGAATCTTGCCGCTTGGCAGCTGCGCTTCTTTTCCTTCGAACAGCGCGCGCATTTGCTCCAGGGACTTTTCGAAGTTAGCGAGCGTTGACGGCTTCAACCCCATGGTTTCCACCGAGCTGTCGCCGAGCCCGATGCCGACGATCATGCGGCCCGGCGCGTATTCTTCGAGCGTCGCGTAAGCGCTGGCAAGCACCGACGGATGGCGGGTGAGCGGATTAGTCACGCCCGTGCCGAATTTGACCTTCGTCGTGTTGAGCATCATCGCTGTCATATTGACGTAGGCTTCGCGCCAGATGAGGTGCGAGTCGCCGACCCAGATATGACTGTAGCCGGATTCTTCACTCACCTTGGCCAGATGAATCATTTTCTGCAGCGGTTCGGTGGGAAAAAGTCCCACGCCGAAATCAAAAGCGCTCACTTCGTCTTCTCCTTAACAACAAGATTGGCTCGCGACCCGTTCCGGCGGCGGCGTCTGCTGGCTGCGCCCAGCCACTTGCACGACGCCATCGATGATGACGTAAGATATGCCCGGCAAATCGCCCGTGGCGAAAGAATCCAGCGCGTCCTTGGCAACCGAGCCGGTGATCTTATGCAGCAACACCACGTCCGCCGGACGGCCTTCTTCAAGCACACCCATATTCAAATCATGGGCGCGCCCGACATTGCCCGTGGCCATGCAGATGGATTTCTCCGGTTCGATTTCACCGACGGAAGATAGAAAAGCAATCTCGCGCAAGATACCGCGCGGCACGATGCCCGTGCCGCCGGGTGTATCGGTGCCGATGAGCACGCGGTGGTGTAAATTCTTCGCCTTGACGGCGCGAGCAAGAACGAGCGCCAAGCGATAATTTCCCGACGTGCAGATCTCCATGAAGCATTCGGTTTCGCCGGCGATGCGCAGCATGTCTTCTTCCGGCATCGGGATCGGCCCGCCGGTGATGTGGCCGATGATATCCGGCTTGATTTTCTGCACCATGTCGAAGCCGGCCACCTGGCTCACCCCGGAGCGCGATACGCCACCGGAATGGATCTTGACTTTGATGCCGCGGGCTTTCGCCCAGTTGACGTAGCGTTCGGCTTCGCCGTTAGGCAGCAGGTTGTAATCGTAAAAAATGAACTTGACCAGCTTGATGCCCAGCGCCTGGATTTCGTCGAAATCCTTCTCCGTCAGACCCGGCACCAATAACAGTGTGCCGGCGTGAACCTTGACCCCCGAAGGCCGGAGATTGTCGTAGCAGCGTTTAGTGACGATGGCGACCGACAAAGCGGTGCGAGCGTCCGGCGGCAGCGGCAGGCCGGGAAGGTGCAACTCGCCCGCCGAGATCAGCGCGGTCACGCCGCCATGCATGTAATTGGTTATCCATGTGAGCGAATTTTGTGCCGGGGTATATTCGCCGATGGACGGGTGCGAATGCGAATCGATCAACCCCGGAATCGCCGTGATCCCATTGGCATCAATGATTTGATCGGCTTTTTGCTTCAAGCCGTTGCCGATCGCGCGAACGAGACCGTCTTCGATGTAAATGGAATCCGCTTTCCGTAGCGGATCTTCCAACTTGCCGCTGACCAGGGTACCGATGTTTCTAATCAGGATGGAAGCCATAAGTCATCGCTTGGGCGGAACTATATCAGAGCGTCCATGAGTGTAAAGGGAAGCCAGAACTACGAGTCAAAGCTTTGGCGAACAATTTCCTTGACCGCTTCGGCAGACAATTGGTCGATCGGCGCCGCCGTCGAAGAGGTTATTTTTTGCACGCGATGCTGCCAGGCGATTGTGCCGTCGTCGATGCGCACCAGTCTGAATTCGACCCGGCTGCGCAGTGGCGCGTGCGGATCGCTATCCCAGCGGCGAATGTCCGTTAACAGCAGGAAGCCCGAGAGATTGGCCTTGCGCGCAGCGCCGGCCGCGCCGGCGGCATCGAAGGGAAACGCGCCGAGACGGCTATCGCTCCTCTCGGGGAAAGCGATTTTCACTGCCCTACCCTCCAGCTTGGTTTTGAGCTCCTCACGCAGCAGGTCCATGACAGTGGGACGGTAATTGGGACCGACCTTTTTTGCCATTTCCGCCAGCGAACGCAGCGGATTTGCGGCGGGCAGACGCAGGCTGGCATGAGTGCTGTTGCGCACCGGCGCTATCCAGAGGGTATCCCTGCGCAGTTCCTCTGTATGAGGAAATGGCTGGGACGCCGTGAGTGCGCCACTACAGCCTCCCAGAAACACGAGAAGGCAGAGCCCGGCCAGACCGCGGCGTCTGCGCATCAGTAATTGAACTGCATAGATGAAAAATATCATCGCGCACCCCAGAGCCACGTCTGTTGGACCCAGCGGCAGGTCCAGTCGAATCGATAGATAAAAACCAATGATAGCCATCAGCAGTCCCAGCAGCGACGACAAAACAAAAAAGGAACCCATGTCGCGCGCCAGGCCTCGGGCCGCCAGCGGCGGCAATACCATGAAGCCAAATACCAGCAGCGGCCCTGCCATGATGACTCCCACCGCGATACTCAAACCGCATAATGCGTAAAGCCAAAAACTCCATTGAATATTGCCGCCGGTGAGCAAAAACGCCAGATCGCGATCGAAGGACGTCAACAGGAACTCGCGACGGAAAAGAATCAAGCCGATCAGTACCACGCCGTAAACAGCCGCGAGAAGCTGGAGCTCCTGATGCGATAACGCGATCACTTCGCCCTTGAGGAGATTAACAATTTCCAACTCGCCGGCGGGATTGAAGACAATGAAGAGAATCGTCAGCGCCGACGCCAGCGCGTAGGCTGCGGCCAGGCGACCTTCCGGCGATCCCGCGGCCCGACGATCGAGATAGGCCAGCACACCCATGCCTATGAGTGTAAAAACCAGCGACCCGGCAGTCGCCAGCAACCGCTCGCCGGCGCCACCGTGGGTCGCTCCCGTCGCATGATAGATCCAGAAAGTGAAAGCGACACCGCAAGCCGCGATCTGTGGCAGAGTAAGTCCGAGAAAAACCCGCCGCCGTAAAATCAGGTGCGCGCCCACCAGCGGGCAGACCAGGGCAAGGATCGCGCTACCCAGTAACGCCGGAAACAAAAGAAACGAGGGACTAAAGATCTCGAAAAAACTCACCATGGGTGATCGGCCGCCGCCCCTCGTTCCCATTCCACTCTTCCGGCGTCGACGCGCAGGATTCTACCGGTGACGCTGCGCACCATGCGCAGATCATGGCTGGAGAAAAATATCGCCTTGCCTTCTTCCCGGTTGATCTTGAGCAAAAGCTCGGTGATCGCCGCTTGTGATTCCGTGTCCACTCCCGACAACGGCTCATCGAGAATCATAATCTTCGGACCCACCATGAGAGCGCGGGCAATCAGGACGCGCTGCTTCTGCCCGCCGGACAGTGAAAAAAAAGCTCGCGGCGCCAGGTGACTCAATCCCACTTGTGCGAGCACATCGCCGATGCGCTTGCGCTCATTACCGGAAATCGCCGCGAACGGTTTGAGCCGGCCGTAGGCGCCCATTTCGACCACTTCTTTGACGCTGATCGGAAACGTGGCGTCGAGCGCCGCGCTTTGCGGGACGTACCCGAACTCGCCGAGCGCGCAGTCGCGTGTCAGCAATCCGTCGAGCACTGGCAAAAAACCGAGAATCGTTCTGAACAGCGTAGTTTTGCCCGATCCGTTCGGGCCGGCCATGGCGATGAAATCGCCGGGATAGATCTCAAGGTCAACGTCGTGCAAAACCGCCGCGTTCGCGTAGCCGAGTGTCGCCCTGTGCAATCTCACCAGAGGGAGCGACTTACCCACTAGATAAGTCGCTCCCAACTCGTATCGCTATCCCGGTTCATTATCAGCCTCTTTACCCCTTCTGCATGGCGGCGAGCAAACTCTTGACGTTGTAGTCGATAAATTTAATGTAGCTGTCGGTGTCCGGGAGTGCGCCGGCGGTGCTTTGCAAGCGCACCACACGGGCGCCGGTCTGGCTCGCCAGCTGGCGCGGGAAACGGTCGCTCTGCGGGCCGTAAATTATCAGCTGCACCTTTTCCTGCTGCATCTTCTGCGT
This sequence comes from uncultured Syntrophobacteraceae bacterium, assembly GCA_964482425.1. GTDB lineage: Bacteria > Desulfobacterota > Binatia > UBA9968 > UBA9968 > WHTF01. The sequence goes on from CAYZXN010000259.1 coordinate 11,417, forward strand.
TAGAGCGATTAGATGATTGGGCGTCGGCTCGATTCCCGGCTTGCTCTCGATGGTGCCGATTTGCTGCAGTCCGAACCGTCTGGCAAAGTACGCCCAATCGCCGTGGTAGCCGACGAATTTGGCGCCTTTTAGAGGTGCCGCGACGCTCTGCCAGCGCTCGATCGCTTTGTCCAGTTCGAGCAGATAGGCATCGAGGTTCTTGTCGAATGTCGCCTTATGCTGGGGGTAGTTGCGCGACAGACCCACGGCAATATTACGCGCCATGATCCTGCCGTTGTGCGGGTCGAGGTTGTAGTGCGGATTGCCTTTGGGGTGGACGTCGCCGCCGGCGCGGTCGATGCTCTGCGGCACCTCGGCAACAGCCACTCCCACCGAAGTGTCAATGTGAGCCGCCTGGCCGGGCAGAATCTTCGGGTGGCTTGCCGCTTCCAACAATGCCGGCAACCAGGAAGCTTCAAGATCCAGCCCCATCACAACCAGAATATCGGCTCGATTGAGTCTGGGAACAAAACTCGGCTTGACCGGCACCGCATGCATAAACTCCACGCCGCGGGTGAGACTCTCGACATTAACCAGTTCTTTGCCGATCTGCTTGGTAATGTCAGCCAGATCCGGAACCGTCGTAATGACGCGAACCGGTTGAGCATAAAGGTCGGTGCCAAGGCCGGCAATCAAAAGAATAGCGAAGACCGCCCCTAGAAGTTTTTTTCGCTTCATGTGTCTATCTCCTTCCCCGTTAGCGCGTGCGGAAGCCGTGTGCGTGGGCGCCTAGTACGGTCGTCCACTGCAGAAAGAACTGATGACCACGCTCTTCCCGCTCTTCGCGAACCTTGTCGTCGAGATAGCTGTACTGGAAACGCAGCCGGTTAAACTCGCTCAGGTTCCAAGTCACGAAGGGCGAATAGCCGATGGTCTTCTTGCCCGGGCTGGCAAGGCTGGGCGCATTGTCGTAGAGAAAACCCGCGGCCCATTCGCGCGTAAGCTTCGCTTCCGCATAGGCGTAACCGCCAAGGGCCAACATACGCCGGAATCCTGAGTCGCGCTCGACACGCTCGCTGTTGCCAAAAAGCTCTCCGCCCAGGGTAAACCCCTGATACAATGTGCTCGCCAGCGGCTGATAGCGGTAAGTCACGTCGACACCGTTCAAGGAGCGGCTGCCGCCGCGGTCGTCGGGAATGCGGATCGACGGCGTATATGCGAAGCTGGTGCCGAGCTCCACGCTGTGATTATCGGCGAGGTCGAAATATGTGTGCAGCCGGCTCAGATAAGTAAAGCGGCTCCAGGCCCGCGATTTGCCGTCATCCAGGCGGTCGTTTTCCTCGCCAATTTTGTTATAACCACCTACGGTGGCGCGCAAGAAAAACGGCGTCGGGAACAAATAACTCAACTCGGTGCCGTCCGCTTTGGATTCGCCACCGACGATCCGCTCCAACGACAGCGGCATGTTGACGAACGGCAGCTCATGCACGTGGAATTTAGGCAGGCGCCCGAAATCCGCAAAGAAACGGCCCGCCCGCGCTTGCAGGTTCCACGGCAGGGATGTCGTGACGATGGCGGCCTCTTCAAGCTCGACCTCATCTTTTTTGCCGGTAATAAAAGCGTAGGCTCGCGCATAAGGATCGATGGAAGCGGAAATTCCCAGCTCGGCGGCGCGGAAGTTAAAGTCTCCGCCGGCCTTGTCCCTATGCTCCGCGGTGGCGTCGATAGCCAAGCCGATGGCGGGGTTGAGAATGGACGGCGCGCTTTGCACCGTCTTTACCGATGTTTCGACCTGGCCGAGCCTGGCCGAATCGGCAGCCTTCTCCTTTTCCAACTGTTCGATCCGGTTTAGAGCTTTTTGCAGGTCCTGTTGCATGCCTTTGACCATGGCTCTCAAGGCCTCCAGCTCGGAAGCCTGGGCCATGCATAAAGCGGGAAAAAGAAGTAAAAAGCCGATCAAAGACAATGCCGCAATCGGGCGCGGCTCCCCCAACGAATAAACCATGAGCAAACCTCCCTCAAGACAAACCAACTGCTCTTGCAGCGCCGCGCGCAAAGCCGAGGGCAAGAGCACACTCGATAAGAATAGACCGGAGACTTAGAACTAAAACGAGAGAGGTGCCGGGGGAGCGCGAACGTTCTTGAGAGTATTCGATTCATCCGTCCACGATGCATCATCGTGAACCACGACAAACGCCGATTGCAGCAGCGGAGCACAGGTCCAGGTCCCGGAGCTCGGCGCCAAATGTATGCGCGTACCTTGTATGCAGGCGCATTCTTTAGCTACTTGCGCGCTCGCGGAAGCATGGAAATGAAGGGGCAGGAAGAAGACAAACAACAAGACCGCCGCGCTGATCAGCCGGCGGAGTGGGTGCGGATTCTTAACCAACGATCCCAACACGCGAGGAACCTTAGCTAAACGGATTATCGATGTCAATGAATAAAGCACAGGTGAACCGCAAGCACAGATCCGGACACCGATGAACTCTTCAGCGATTTGTAGTGCCTATGATTACCGCGCGCGGCGACTTGATCGGTCCAAGCGGTTCTTTCCATGAGGCCGAACTCGGCGGTAAACCTTCCCACCTGCGTTGCGTCTAAAATATTGGGCTCCACTTCTGATTGCAGTACGCCTCAGCATCTAAGCGCGGCCGCTTTGCCGGTGGCAGGCGCGGAAAGGCAAAAAGGCTGCCCACGTTGGCACCAGCGGAAACTATGGCATGGGCTCTTCAGGGTTGCGTGGCAACGATCGATCGTGCCATTGAAGAGGGCATGGGGCAGACACCGCCGGCTAAGTCCGGCGACGAAGCGCTCGTGATGCTGGCCCAGAAGGGCGATTCAAAAGCATTCGAGGAGCTGGTGGAGCGTTACAAGCAGAAGGCCTACCGGATCGCTTTTGACTTCTCGCGCGACCGCGATGAAGCCAAAGACTTGTCGCAGGAGGCTTTCCTGCGCGCCTACACCCACCTGAAGAATTTCGATGGCCGATCGGGTTTCTATACCTGGTTTTACCGCATTCTCGTCAACATATGTCTGGACTACCGGCGCAAAACAAAACGAACTTCGGCAGAGGAGTTCAACGAAGCGGTCGAAAGCCACGTGGATGCCAGCCATCCGGCCGCCCACCCGGTTGCACCCGACCAACACGCTATCGCCGGCCAGATGTCGCGTAGAGTGGGCGCCGCCCTGGACGGCTTGCCGGCCAAACAGCGGACCGCTTTCATTCTGAAGAATCATCAGGGATTATCCATTCGCGAAATCGCCGAAACGATGGAAACCGCGGAGGGCACAGTCAAAGTGCATCTACACCGGGCGGTGACGGCGCTCAGGCAGAAACTGTCCGAATTCGCCTAGGAGGATTTATGGCAAGTGCTTGCACCGAACGGGAACAGGATTTAGTGCTCTATCATTACGGCGAGCTGGGCGGCAGCGCGCGCCAACAGATCACCGCCCACCTGCACGGCTGCGCTGCCTGCGCCCGCTATCTGGAAGAACTGGCGGTTCTCCTTCCCCAGACAGTAAAGTACGATGAACCGGGCGAGCAGTTTTGGCAGGACTATAGCCGCGAAATTCGCCACAGAATGGCGGATCTTCAAGAGAAGCCGTCATGGCGCCAGGCTGCGCAGGCGTTCCTGCGCTCGTGGACATTGCCTGCACTGGCGACCGCGGGCATCGTCGCTCTGGCTTTGACCATCACCTTCGGGGACAAATCGTTCTCACCGGTCGAGGCGCCCGGCGACGATGAAGCGTTCATGGAAGCTCTGCCCCTGGCGGAGAACCTGGAATTGATTGACAACATGGAGGTTCTCGAGAGCATCGATTCATTGGAAGTCATGGGCGACACAGTCTGAAAGAAGGATGCAGCAAGTGAGCGCGCTCATCGTATACTCGGGTATTTTTATATCCCTGCTTTTCTTAGCGCCTGCAGCGCCCGGCTGGAGTCAATCCACGCCGCGCCTGGATGCGGGTGCGGCTCTGGAACGCCGCCAGGATCTAACCCCCGAGCAAAAACAGCAACTGCACCAGCGTCTGGAGCGTTGGAAATCGCTGCCGCCCGAGGAAAAAGCCGCACTCGAGAGGAGACTGGAACGATGGCGCCGCATGTCCGCCGATGAGAAGGCCGCAGCGCGCAAGAACTATAAGCGCTGGCAACAGCTCTCGCCGGACGAGCGCGAGCGTCTGCGCGAACGATGGCAGCGTTGGCGTGAGCTGCCAGCCGAGCAGCGCGAGGCGATCAAACAACGCTTTGAACGCTTTCGCGAGCTACCGCCGGAGACCCGGCAGGAACTCAGGGAGAAGGCGCGCCGGCGCTTCGAAAACCTCTCGGCCGAAGAAAAACAGCAACGGCGGGATAAATTTCGCGAGCGAATGGAACGGCTGACGGCGGAAGAGAAAACCGAGATAGGGGAAAAATCCCGCCAGCGCAAAGAGCGCGAAAAGGAAGAAGCCCGGCCGTCAGACCGCCAGACGCGCGAGCGCATAGAAAAAAGTAGCGATAGCAAAACCCGGCCCTGAGCCATCTTGTCCAATCAGGAGAACTGGTAAAAGGCTGTCCTTCCGAGGAGCATTGCGACGAGGAATCTGCTTTTAGGGGTTGGACCGAGAACGCCCCGGGAAAAAGCAGATCCTTCGCATCCGCTCAGGATGTCGGATGCCTTTTTGCCCGTCGCTTTGCGGCCTTGGCGTTCTTGGCGCGAAAAAATCCGATGCTTTTGGGCTGAAAAGAGAAACAGTCGGATAATCGATTTCGCGCAAAGCTCGCAAAGGACGCCAAGGTAAGATTCAGGATGGTTGGCGCGAGAGCGAAATTCCTGGCGCCGGATGGTAAAGCCTGAAGAATCGTCAGAGGCTGTGTCCTTCCGAGGAGCATTGCGACGAGGAATCCGCTTTTAACGATCTGGAGAGGTATTGCGATGACCGCTGGAGAACAGCAGATCCTTCGCATCCGCTCAGGATGACAGGGAAGAAGCTCAAGATCATGCCGCTGTTCTTTGTGCCTCAGGCTGTGACCGCCGGTTCGGCAACCGCGCCTTCCTGCAAGCGATACTGCAATTCGTAGAGGCGGGCGTACAGGCCGTCGTGCGACAGCAGTTCGTCATGCGTCCCCTGTTCCCAGATCTCGCCTTTGTGGATGACCAGAATACGGTCGGCATTTTTGATTGTCGACAGACGGTGCGCCACGATAATGGCGGTGCGTTCTTTGAGCAGTTCCTGCAATGCCGTTTGAATCGACAGCTCGGTCCTCGTATCGACGGAACTCGTGGCTTCATCGAGTATCAATATGCGGGGATCGAACGCCAGCGCGCGCGCAAAAGAAAGTAATTGGCGCTGTCCCTGGGACAGGGTCGAACCGCGTTCCTGGACTTCTTCACGGTAGCCTGCCGGCAGCTTTTCAATGAAGCCGGCGATTTGCGAGCGCCGGGCGGCTTCGAGCATACGCGCTTCGCCGATGCGCGCGTCACCCAGCGTAATGTTGCTGGCGATGTCACCGGAGAACAGAAAAACGTCCTGCAGAACCAGTCCGAGCTGGCGCCGCAAATGCTGCTTGTCCCACTGTCGGATATCGACCCCATCGACCAGAATCGCGCCGCGATCGACGTCGTAAAAGCGACAAAGCGCCGAGATGATCGAGGTTTTGCCACCGCCGGTGGCACCCACCAGAGCGATACGCTCGCCGGGCCGTGCGGTAAACGAAATGCCTTTTAACACCGGCTCGCCGTGACGGTAGGAAAGCCAAACGTCCCTGAACTCGACTGCGCCGCGCAGGTCTTTGGGCGCCTGAGGCACCGGAGGATTGTTGATAGTTGCCGGTGTATCGAGAGTCGTGAAGATCCGCTCCGACGAAGCCATAGCGGCTTGCATGATGTTGTACTTTTCCGCCAAGTCGCGGATCGGCTGATACATCCGTTGCAGGTACTGGATAAAGGCGACGATGACGCCCGCTTGCAGGCCGTCAAATCCGATCAACCGGCCGCCGTACCAGAGCACCAGGCCGATGGACACTGCGCTGAAGATTTCAATGATCGGAAAAAACATCGCGTTGTAGCGCACGCTGCGTAAGAGCACATTGCGATAACCGGAATTGATCTCCTGAAAACGATCGAACATCTTGCGTTCCTGGCCGAAAGCCTGAACCGTAGCCACGCCGGCGATGGTTTCCTGAAGCCCGGCGTTGAGCCGCGCCAGAATCAAGCGGCTCTCGCGGTACACCTCGCGTGCCCGCCGGCGATAAAAGCGCGAGGCGTAAATAATCACGGGAAAGGCGGCCAAGGCGATCAGCGCCAGTTTCCAATCGAGCCAGAGCATCGCGCCGGCAATGCCGAAAACGATGAAGATATCGCCCAGCAAACCGACCACCCCGGTACTGAACAACTCGTTCAGGGTTTCGACGTCATTAACGGTGCGGGTCATCAACCGGCCGACCGGATTACGATCGAAATAGGCCAGGTCCTGGCGCTGCAGATGCGAGAATATCTGCAGGCGGAGATCGTGCATCGCCCGCTGCCCGGCATATTCGGTGGTGTACGTCTGGATGAACAGAAAAATAAAGCCACCGAATACCGTGCCAAGATAAAGCAGGACCATGAAATCCAGGCCCGCCACGTCGCCGGTCGCGATATACCGGTCGATAGCGATCTTGGTGATATAAGGGCGCAGCAGTTCGGTACCGGTGTGAAGAATCAAAAAGCTTAGGGCAACCGCCAGAAGCTTCCAGTAGGGTTTGAGGTAGCGCAGGATGCGCCGCATCAACCGGGCATCGTACGCTTTGCCCAGGATCTCGTCTTCGCCGTGCAGGTCCGGGCTCACAACCGTCCATCCGTTCGATCGAGAGTTTCTACCTCGCGCACCAACTGTTGGCGGCGATAGAGCTCGTAGTAGGCGCCGCGGCGTGCCAGTAGCTCTTGGTGGTTGCCGCGCTCAATGATCCGGCCGTTGCGCAAGTAGATGATCATATCGGCGTCGCGCACAGTGGCGATCCGATGCGAAATCAACAGCGTGGTGCGCCCGGCCATGAAGTCTCGCAATTGGTTGAGAATATTGTCTTCGGTTTCCGCGTCGACGCTCGAAAAAGCGTCGTCGAGGATCAGGATGGGCGGATTTTTTATAATGGCGCGCGCCAGGGCGGTGCGCTGCTTCTGACCGCCGGAGAGGCGCACGCCGCGCTCGCCGATGACAGTCTCGAACCCGCCGGTAAATTCCTGTACTGCCGGCAGCAGTTGCGCCGTCGCCGATGCCGATTCGATGGCCCGGACGTCGGCGCTGTTCACACCGAAGGCGATGTTCTCGCGGATCGTGCCGGAGAAAAGGAAGATATCCTGGGAAACGTAGCCGATGGCTTCGGTCAGAGCACGAGCGGGCAACCTGTTGATGTCGATGCCGTCGACGAAAATTGCCCGCTCCGGCGGCTCATACAGGCGCAGAAGCAGATTGACTAAAGTGCTCTTTCCGGAACCGGTTTCGCCGACGATGGCGCAGACGCTACCCGCAGGAATCTCGAGCGTGATGTTCTTCAAAGCCGGCCCGTTGCCGGCATCGTAGGAAAACGTGAGGTCACGAATTTCGATGCTTGCGCCGGTTATATGTTGAGGTTTCGCCGTAGCCGCACCGTTGTATCTGGGCGAAGGTTCGGCGTCCAAGACTTCGCCAATCCGGCTCAGTGCCGCGGTGCCGCGCTGGTACTGATTGACAACGTAGCCGATCGCCATCAGCGGCCAGGTGAGCATGCCCAGGTAGCCGTTGAAGGCAACGAACTCGCCCAGGCTCATGCTTCCCTGAAGCACCTGGCGCCCGCCGATCCATAAAACGATGGTCGCGGCAATGCCGGAGACCACCCGCATCAGCGGCCAGAAGATTCCCCACAACGTCGCCAGCCACATGTTTTTGCGCATGCAGTCCAGACTGATCTTGCGAAAGCCGGCGATCTGGTTGTCTTCCTGGGCGTATACTTGAACGACGCGCATGCCGGCGAGATTTTCCTGCACGTAGGCGCTGATATCGCTCAGTTGTTCCTGCACCGAATGGGACCAGCGGAAAATATGCCGGCCGAAATACCGGACGGTGACCGTGATGATCGGCATTGCCAGCATCGACCACAAGGTGAGCCAGGGATCGATGGCGATCATGCAGGCGAGACTGAAGACGATCGTGATCAGGGCATCCACAGTGGCGAGCGACCCGAAGCCAAGTAATTCGCGCACCGCCTGGATGTCGATGGTGAGCCGGGACATCAGATCGCCGGTCTTGTTGCGTTGGAAGTAGCTCAACGGCAGCTTCTGCAGATGTGAAAAGACCCGCTCCCTCAAGTCGGCTTCCGCCTTGCGCGAAAAGCCGTTGATATTGATGCGCCAGCAATACCGGAACAATCCCTGGACCACGGCCGCCACGACAATCAGCAACGGGTAGTAGAGCAGGGAAATCCCGGCGAGCTTTTTCTGCACCGCAGCATCGATGCCTTCCTTGATCAGCCAGGGAAGCGTAATGCCGGCCAGATCCGTGCCTATGAGCGATAAAACCCCGAGGATGAGCTGGCGCCGGTAGCGGTCGACGAGAAACTTTACGCGAAGATAATAGCGATAAATTGGCGTTACCTTAAAGTTAAGAGGTTGAGATCAGGCGCTGCGGTGTCCAAAGCATGGCACCAGCGCGACAATTCGTGATTGTAACACCTGAATGTCGATGGAATCGAGAGGTCCGTCGACCCGCGCGCCCTGCGGTTCGAACGGTCGGGAGCTTAGACCGGCACGCTACTGGACATTCTGTCTGCAGACTGCTGAATTGGCGCTCGGCGGGCGGTAAACGCAGGCAAGAAGCTATACGTGCGTTCCGGCGGATCGGCGACCATTGATTAGTCCATGGAAACGCCGGAGCTGCGCGCCACCTCGCTCCACCGGCCGTCCATCAACTCCGCGATCACCTTCTCAACACTATCCATCGACACACGCACCTGCTCCATCGTATTGCGGTCGCGAATGGTGACCTTGCCGTCGGCCGCAGCTTTTTCGTCGCCGATCGTCT
>CAYZXN010000260.1:0-5629 GCA_964482425.1 uncultured Syntrophobacteraceae bacterium
TTCAATGCGGTGACAGGCTATGACAAACCGGCGATAAATGAACGATAAAAGACAATACTGACAAATTCTGACGGTTCCATCCCTGCTCTGCCGAAATCAGCCTGGATGAACATTGGCGTTCTGGGAAGACCAGGCGAGCCCTTGCCTGCGTCATAGCCTCTGCGAATTACGGATAATAGTTAGCCTGCAGAGGATTAACCTCTGCGACGGCCAGACACTTCGGGGGATTTGGATCGCCTGAGGTTCTCAGCCTCTTGTGCAGTTATGAAGAACTGGCTTAAATCCTAGGCTCGGCGTAGATAAAGGCTTTCGTCAACCCTTCACATGTAACACGGGCGTCTTCAAGATCGTTGATGATTGCGCCAGCCACTCAAGCCAGGCGCGCCTGAATAGCGCTGCCGCATTACGCCGGTTCATCTTTTTTACTCGCGTGATTGTGTTCTACCTCGGATTCAAATCGCTGAGCACCACATCGATCACGGTCAGTTTTCCCTGCCCCTCGCACTCGAGCGCCTGCTCCACAGCAGGCTTGATCTCTTCAGGCCGGGTCACGCGAAAGCCCCGCCCGCCGTGCGCTTGAGCGTAATACTGGTACTCGGGATACGGCGCGATGCTGGCGCCGAAGTGAACGCCGGTTGTCTTGGCCGCGCCGCTCGGAAAATATTTGATCAAGCTGGTCTCCATTGACAGATAGCGGCCGTTGTTGAACACAACGACGTGAATCGGCAGCTGGTATTCTTCAGCCACGCCCAGGCACGATGGCACGGCGTTGTAATGGAATGCGCCATCGCCGACAAGCGCAAAGACCGGCCGGTCGGGCATCGCCAATTTCACGCCGAGCGCATAACTCAGGCCGACACCCAGACCGCCGGTGATGCGCGCGAAGTACGACTGCGGCTTGCTGCGCGGAATCGCCTCTTGAATCAATGTCCTGTAAACGGTCGTCTCTTCGGATATCACGGAATTTTCCGGCAACGCTTCGCCCAATGCATGACACAGCCAGCGTGGGTCTATGGGAGTTTCGCCGGCATGCTTCAAGGCTTCGTCTTTCAATCGGCCAAAGTAACCATCATGCTGTTCGCGGATGCGCACCAGCCGCTGTTCATAAGCCGCGCGATTGCCGGCAACCGCTTCGGACGCTCGCGCCATAGCAACGAGTTTTTCCAGGGTCGATGCGGCCGGCGCCGCCAGCGCAAGATCGACGTTATAACCCCAGTACGGTAAGCGCGAATTGGGAAACTCCTCGGCGATCGAAATGACTTTGGCGTTCTTGGGCGCCTTACTGGCGGGGTACCAAGGCGTTACGGCTTCCACCATCAGAACTAAATCGGCCGCATCGACAGCCTTCGGATCATGGTGCAGATAAAGCGGATGGGTGCGCGGGAAATTCACGAACGCCGGCCTGTAGGTCTCCATGACCGGAATTGCAAACAGCTCGCACAGCTCAACCAACCGCTCGACCGCGCGCGGGTCGCCGCCGGCGTACTCGGTGACCGCCACGGGGTTTTTCGCGGCGGCAATGAGTTTCACAGCCCTATCGATGGCGTTATCGTCCACCGCAACGCAGCGCACGACTTCGTTGGCTTTGTTGTGCTCGATCCATGGCGCTTCTTCCATCATGCACTCAAACGGAATACCGATGAGCACCGGCCCGGCCGGCGGCTCGACTGCGATTTGCAGCGCACGCTCGATGGTCGGCGCCAATAACTCGGCGGAGGCGATGCGATCGGCCCACTTCACGCAGCCTCTGAGCAGATCCGGCGAGCCGCCCAGATCGGTGAGATCGTGCAACCATTGACCGCCGGGATCGGCAACCCGGGTGTTCTCGCCATAGGCGGCGATCTCACCGCTCAAGATCACCATGGGCGTGCGCTCGTGCAGCGCGGCGCGCAGTGTCATGGCCGCGTTGAGCGGGCCGGCGGTGGCATGCAGCATCACCACCTGTGGGCGGCTGGTCACTTTCGTGTAACCGGCAGCCATGGCGGCAGCGACTGCTTCGTGACGGCAATTAATGTACTTGGGCTTCTGTGCGCCGCGCGCCGCCGCCTCGGCTAAAGCTTCCCACACCGGCGGCCATTCCGAGCCCGGGGAAGAAAAGATGTAATCGACGCCGCCTCTTTCCATGGCCTTCAACATTGCCTGTCCGCCGTGCATGATTTGTCTCCTTTTTAGAAATCCGTAAAGAACCAAGAGCAATGTACTTCACACAGCCGTGCTCACCTGTTTGCACTTCGCTGTTTGATGCCGGCTCTTACGGGACTGTTATCGCGCCAGTTTTTTTCTCATCTCAGGTAAAAAGCCGCTGTCTTCCAAGCTGCGCACCGCACTGGTGACCAGCAACTGCTCGAGATCCGCTTGCTGAACTTTGGGATTGACGCGCATGAGCAAGCGCTGGATGCGGCGCCAGGCCTCCGGATTCGGCGTGATGGCCAACGCAGGCATCTGCAGGCGGGTGACTTTGTAGGAAGCCTCCACATCCTCGTCCCTGCTCAAGCGCAGATGCTTTTTTAAAACCTCGCCGACTTCTCGCTTGTTTGCCGGCTCCTGAATATAGACCAGCGCTTCGACAATTCCCTTGGTCAAGTTGATCATGGTTTCGCTATTGACCGCCGCGGAATCCCTGAGCGCGCAAATCCCGGTTCCCTGGTAAACCAGCTTTAGGGTCCCCGCATCGGCAAGAGAGCGCGCGCCCGCCCGCTTGGCCATGTCGGCGAAACTGTATGGTACGACGGCGGCATCGATATTGCCGGTGGTCAGTGCCTGGGTCACCGTGCCGGTGTCGCCGATAACACGCATGTTCAGCTTGTATTTCTCCGGATCGATGCCGAGACCGTCGAGTACGGCCATCGTGGCCAGCCAAAAGCCACCGCCGATACTCTGGACACCGAAGGTTTTGCCGCGCAAATCATCCAGGTTTTCGATCCCCTTGCGCGCGATCAACTCCCGCGGTATTCGATCATTGCCGATAGCGAAGCAACCGAGTTTCATTCCTCCCTGGGTTGCGCTGATGGCGCTGGTGGGCGCCGCCCATACCAGAGGCGCTCCGCCCGATGCCAGGGTCGCCATCATGATCGGGCCGCTGCGCGTCTGCAGCACGCGCGGGTCGACCCCATGCTTTCTGAACAGACCTTTATCGACGCCGACCCAAAGCGGGGCCATGGTTTCGTTGTGCCCGCCGTAGGCGATCAGGAGGTCGCCGGCCGCCCACACGGTGCCACCCCATAGAAAAATTGTGATGATGCATACTGGAGCCAAGGACAAACAGCGTCGAACGAATCTCATCATGCTCGAACTCCTCTCCCATTCACTCGGGTACTAGCACAGAGTGGTTTCTTTGCCCAGTCTGAAATCGAGAGACAGCCCCGTCTGGATCGGCGCGGCCGATAAGTGCAAATTCGGCGACAGCGAGAGAGTGTAACCGTCAAAAACAGCGGATTCGTCTTGCAAGGCCGCCGGGAAAGATCACTCCGCCGTCATCTTTCCGTTTTCATCCCTGTGGCGCGGCATTACCTCAGAGCCTGGCTCGGCGCAATCGCAGCGCATTGGTGATCACCGACACGGAGCTGAAAGTCATGGCGGCGCTGGCGATGATTGGGCTTAGAAGAAGACCGAAGTAGGGGTAGAGAACCCCGGCGGCGATCGGAACGCCCAAGGTGTTGTAGACGAACGCAAAGAACAGATTCTGCCGGATGTTACGCATGGTCGCGCGGCTCAAACGGCTTGCCTTGGCGATGCCGCGCAGATCCCCTTTGACCAGCGTCACGTGGGCGCTCTCGATGGCGACGTCGGTACCCGTGCCCATGGCGATCCCGACATGAGCCTGCGCCAGCGCCGGCGCATCGTTGACACCGTCGCCCGCCATGCCAACAGTTCGGCCTTCTGCTTGCAGCCGTTTGATGACTTCCGATTTTTGTTCAGGCAACACCTCGGCTTCGACTCGATCGATCTTTAAACGCCGCGCGACCGCTTCAGCGGTGGTCCGGCTGTCTCCCGTCAACATGACGACCCTGATACCTTCGCGGTGCAGGATTTCGATCGCCTCCTGGGTCGAGGGCTTGATTGGATCGGAAACGGCGACAAGTCCAGCCGCTCGATCGTCGACGGCGACAAACATCACCGTATGTCCTTCGCGGCGTAGCTCTTCGGCGCGCGTGCGGAGAGATGCGGCATCGATCGACAGCTCCTCGAGAAGCTTGATATTGCCAAGCGCTACGGAATGCCCGTCCACTCTTCCGATAACGCCCTTGCCGGTCAACGAGCGGAATTGGTCCGTACTCGAAAGCCGCAAGCCTTCATTCTCTGCTGCCGACACAATGGCAGCGGCCAGCGGATGCTCGCTGGCGCGCTCGAGGCTCGCAGCCAGGCGCAGGATTTCTTTGCGTTCCGTCCCCGCCGTGGTGACAACTTCCGAAAGCCGCGGCTTTCCTTCCGTCAGAGTGCCGGTTTTGTCGACAACCAGGGTGTTCACTTTCTCCAAAACTTCCAAAGCCTCGGCATTTTTGATTAGCACGCCCTCCGTAGCACCGCGGCCAACACCGACCATGATCGACATCGGCGTGGCGAGTCCCAGCGCACAGGGACAAGCGATAATGAGAACCGCAACCGCATTCACGAGAGCGTAGGCCATGCGCGGCTCCGGCCCGAGAAGCGCCCAGATAGCAAAGGTCAACACGGCAACTAAAAGAACCGCAAAAACGAAATACGCGGAAACTACATCTACCAGTCGTTGTATAGGCGCGCGCGTCCGCTGCGCTTCGCTCACCATACGAACGATTTGCGCCAGCAGGGTCCCACTACCAACCCGTTGGGCCTCCATGATGACGCTGCCGGTGGCGTTTACCGTACCGCCGGTGACTTTGCTGCCGGACGACTTTTCGACCGGAATGGGCTCGCCGGTGACCATGGACTCGTCGACCGATGTGGCGCCTTCTACGACAACACCGTCAACTGGAACTTTTTCGCCGGGGCGAATGCGCAAACGATCGCCGACCTGAACCCGATCCAGAGAAACGTCCTCTTCCCGCCCATCGCTGCGAATCAGCCGGGCGGTCTTTGGCGCAAGACCAAGGAGCGCTTTGATAGCGCTGCTGGTCTGACTGCGCGCGCGCAATTCCAGCACCTGCCCGAGCAGGACCAGTGTCGTGATTATCGCCGCCGCCTCGAAATAAACCGCAACGGTTCCGCCATGACCGTAGAACGAAGGCGGGAAGATATCCGGCAAGATCGTCGCCACCACGCTGTACAGGTACGCCGCGCCCACGCCGATGGAAATGAGCGTAAACATGTTCAGGCTTCGACTGACGATGGAGCGCCAGCCGCGCTCGAAGAAGGGCCAACCGCCCCAAAGAACAACCGGCGTGGCGATAAAGAGTTGAACCCAGTTATTGAGACGAGGGGGCAATACGTGTTGTAGCGGTTGCCCCGGAATCATGTCGGACATCGCCAGAATAAGCAGCGGCAGGGAAAGAACGGCGCTGATCCAGAACCGCCGTTTCATGTCCACCAGTTCTGGATTGGGCTCATCCTCGAGACTTACGGTGCGCGGCTCCAGCGCCATGCCGCAGATCGGGCAAGAGCCCGGCTCGGGGCGGACGATCTCCGGATGCATTGGGCAAACGTATTCCGTGCG
>CAYZXN010000261.1:0-25351 GCA_964482425.1 uncultured Syntrophobacteraceae bacterium
TGGCAAAAAAGTAGCCGTTCTTGGATACGGCAGCCAGGGTCACGCCCATGCCAACAATTTGCGAGATTCGGGAATGGATGTCGTTGTTGGCTTGAGGCGCGGCAGCAGTTCTTGGCCAAAAGCGGAAAATGCTGGATTGAAGGTCTTAGAAACCGCCGAGGCAGCCGCCGTTGCCGATATCATCATGGTCCTGCTCCCTGACGAGTTGCAAGGCGAAGCGTACGAGAAGGAAATTAAACCGGGCCTGAGGAACGGCAACTATCTAGCCTTTGGCCATGGTTTCAATATTCACTTTAAAAGGGTCGTTCCCCCGCCGGGATGCAACGTGTTTATGGTGGCGCCAAAAGGACCGGGGCATCTGGTGCGCAGCGAATATGAAAATGGCCGTGGCGTGCCGTGCCTCCTTGCGGTGCAGCAGGATCCGTCGGGAGACACTACCCAGGTTGGACTCGCCTACGCCAGCGCCATCGGCGGCGCGCGAGCAGCTGTTATCGAAACAAGTTTCAAGGACGAAACGGAAACCGATCTTTTTGGTGAACAAGCCGTCTTGTGTGGCGGTTTGACCGCCCTGATCCAGGCCGGCTATGACACTCTTGTCAAAGCTGGGTATCCGCCCGAAATGGCATATTTCGAGTGTGTTCATGAAGTCAAGCTCATCGTCGATCTGATCTATGAAGGCGGCATGACCAACATGCGCTACTCGATCAGCAACACGGCGGAGTATGGCGATCTCACCCGGGGCAAGCGAGTCATCGGCCCCGAAGTATCGGAGGCAATGAAAAAGATCCTTGCCGATATTCAATCGGGAAAATTCGCCGAAGAATGGATCAACGAATATCAATGCGGCATGCCGCATTTTTCCGAGCTGCGCAAAGAAGCGGCCAACCATCCCCTGGAGAAAGTCGGCGCAAACCTGAGAGCCATGATGCCGTGGTTGGCGCAGAATCGTCTGGTCGATAAAAGCAAGAATTAACCCGTCGCGGGCGCGCGCCCGATGACGAAGGTTTGGTTCATCGTAGTTTTGTTTCCAGTTATTGTACGTTTCATGAGGATCGCCAAGGAAGGATACGCGTTCGTGCTGGTTCCCGGGATGCTATCGATTTTGGCAGTGACGCTCGGATGGACCCCACTGGCGGTGATTTTAGGCATTTTTGCTATCGGCTTCCTGGGGTTTTTTCGCGATCCTGAACGTTTGCCGCCGGATGGAGACGGGTTGATTGTCGCACCTGCAGACGGCAAAGTCGTGAGCGTAGCCAAGACAAAAAGGGGTCCGTTGATGGAAAAAGCGGATTCTCGTGTTAGTATCTTTTTATCGCCTCTGGACGTCCATATTAACCGTGCGCCGCTCGCGGCCATGGTGAGTGACGTGCGGTATCAACCGGGAAAATTCCTTGCTGCTTATAAGGAGGATGCCTCACAACGAAATGAGTACAACAGCCTGCAACTGCGGGATAATCAGGGGAGAGAAGTCGAGGTTGTACAAATCGCCGGAGTGCTTGCGCGGCGAATCGTCTGCCATGCCAAGAAACACGATGTTTTGGCGCGGGGTGCGAGGTTTGGATTGATTATGTTTGGATCGCGGACGGATCTCTATTTGCCGGCGAACACCCGGATCGAAGTTACCGAGGGGCAAAGAGTCAGAGGCGGAGAAACCATTATCGGAAGGTTCATATGAACGGCGCCAATTCTCCAGAACCACAACCGATTCCTTCAAACAGAGTCCGTCTCTTGCATCGACGAGGACGAACCCGTGTGCCCTTGCGTCAGAGAATGCCGGCAGAGAAGCTTAAGAAGGGAATATTCTTAATTCCCAGCCTTTTCACCGCCGGTAATATCATGTGCGGTTTCTTCTCTATCGTTTCCACTTTCAACGGCGAATACTTGCAAGCCGCCTTATTTATCATTCTGGCGCACGTGCTCGACGGGATCGACGGCTACGCGGCACGACTGACTAATACCACGAGCCAATTTGGGGTCGAGCTGGATTCGCTGGCAGATGTGGTTTCCTTCGGGGTGGCGCCCGCGATTCTGGTTTATTTTTGGGCGCTGGTTCCGTGGGGCAACTGGGGCTGGTTGGCAGCATGCACGTACGTTGTGTGCGGCGCTTTGCGACTGGCTCGCTTCAACGTTCAGAGCAAAAGCGTATCGAAAAGCCATTTCGTCGGGCTGCCGATTCCAGCCGCGGCTGAAATGATCGTAGCCACCGTTCTCATGTACTACTACCTGGGGGGCGAAGGAGCGCCCAACAAGCAACTTACCCTGCTTTTGGTCATCTATGGGCTGGCTCTGCTGATGGTCAGCGGGTTTCCCTATTTCAGCTTGAAAAGCACCGACCTTCGCAAACGTTTTCCCATCTGGACGTTGGTTTTTGGCCTGATTTTGATTAAACTCGCCGTGGTGGTACCGCAACTCATGTTCTTTACGTCATTCCTGTTATATACGTTATCGGGTCCTCTCTTATGGTGTTGGACGCTGTTACGGCGTCAACGGGCAAAGCGAGGAGAGACAGCTGGAGCACTACCCTAATCGCCCTCTCTTCTAACAAGTGAAGGATACTCCCGTTGGCAACGCCGCGGGAGTTTTTATTTCTGGGGAAGGTTGAGCGTAGAACTGGAGGAACCATGTCAGATAGCAGCACAAATAATGCGGTAAAAATTTTTGACACAACGCTACGCGACGGCGAGCAATCGCCCGGTGCGAGCATGACGGTAGAGCAAAAGGTGATCATCGCCCGGCAGCTGGAAAAGCTCGGCGTGGACGTCATCGAAGCCGGCTTTGCGGCCTCATCGGACGGTGATTTCGAATCCGTATCGCGGGTTTGTAGAGAGGTAAAACGTCCGCGGATCCTGAGCCTGGCTCGGTCCCAGGAAGGCGACATCGCACGAGCCCTCAAAGCGGTGGAGCATGCGGCGAATCCCGGAATCCATGTTTTCATCGCAACCTCGGATATTCATTTGAAGCACAAGCTGAGGATGTCGCGCGAGCAGGTTCTGGAAGCCGCCGTGAAAGCCGTTGATTTCGCGAAGAAGCATATCGACTACATAGAATTTTCCGCCGAAGACGCATCGCGCAGCGATCCGGAATTCATGATTCAGGTATTTAGGGAGGTCATCCGCGCCGGAGCTACTACGATCAATGTTCCGGACACCACGGGCTATGCGATACCTTCGGAGTTCGGCGCTCTCATGAGCAACTTGATTGAGAGGACGGCCGGCGCCGAACGGGTCACCTGGAGCGCTCATTGCCATAATGACCTCGGCTTGGCCGTAGCCAATTCGTTGGCTGCCGTGCACAACGGCGCCCGACAAATCGAGTGCACGATCAACGGCATCGGCGAACGCGCCGGCAATACGTCTCTTGAGGAAGTCGTGATGGCGTTGCGCACGCGCAAAAATTATCTCGATCTCGATACCAACATCGTGACGGAACAGCTCTATCCGACGTCGCGGCTGGTGTCGCAGGTGACCGGAATTCCCATTCCGATCAACAAGCCCATCGTCGGGGATAACGCCTTTGCCCATGAGGCCGGAATCCACCAGGACGGCGTGCTCAAGCATAAGCAGACGTACGAAATCATGACGCCGGAGTCGGTTGGCATAACCGGAAATCGCCTGGTCATGGGCAAGCATTCCGGGCGGCACGCTTTCGACGAACGGCTGAAGCATTTGGGTTTCAATCTCAGCAAGGAAGACATGAACCGCGCCTTTCTTCGCTTCAAGGAATTGGCGGATAAAAAAAAGAACGTCTACGACGAGGATATCGAGGCCGTCGTTGCGGAAGAAATCCTCAGAGTGCCGGGGCAGCCGGATCGCTATGAGTTGCTCTACCTCAGCGTTATTTCAACCTCGGATGGGATTCCCTCAGCAACCGTGAAGATGCGGGTCAATGGCCAGGAGCGAATGGACCACGCTACCGGCGATGGCGCCGTGGACGCCTGCTATAAAGTGATTAGTAAGATATCCGCCTCGGAAGCGCAGCTTGTCCGGTACACTGTAAATTCAATCACCGGCGGCGCGGATGCACAGGGCGAGGTTTCGTGCGTTATTGAAGACGGCGGTATCCGGGTTTCTGGACAGGGGGCTCATACCGACATTATCATGGCGAGCGCGGCGGCATACATCAAGGCGCTTAACAAGCTCGATGGACGAAAACACTATCGGCAACTGGTAGAGAGAGAGGGACCATGAAATTTAACATTGCAGTTCTGCCGGGAGACGGCATCGGCCCCGAGGTCATGGCGCAAGGAACTGAGCTTCTTGGAGAGGTGGCAGATCTCTATGGATTTAAGGTTGAGTTGCAGGAGGGCATCGTCGGCGGCGCGTCGATCGACGTTCACGGCAGGCCTCTGACCGAAGCTGTGCTCGATCTGGCCAAGCAAAGTCACGCAGTGCTCCTCGGCGCCATGGGCGGCCCCAAGTGGGACGGCCTCGACTATTCCATCCGTCCCGAACGCGCGCTCCTCGCATTGCGACAAGAGCTTGGCTTGTTCGCCAATCTTCGCCCCGTAAAATTGTTTTCGGCGCTGGCTTCGGCCTCCACACTGAAAAGAGAAGTCGTCGAGGGAACCGACCTGCTGGTGGTACGTGAATTGACCGGCGGAATTTACTTTGGACAGCCCAAGGGCGTGACCAAGCTCGCCGACGGGACTGAGCGCGGTGTGAACACCGAAGTTTATACCACCCCGGAAATCGAACGTATTGCCCACGTCGCATTTCAGGCGGCGTTAAAGCGCCGCAAAAAAGTAACCTCAGTGGACAAGGCCAATGTCCTAGAAGTGACCGAGTTATGGCGAAAAGTGGTGACGGGCATACACAAGTACGAAGGCTATGCCGGGGTTCAGTTGGAACACATGCTGGTCGATAATTGCGCCATGCAGCTGATTCGCCAACCCAAGCAATTCGACGTTATTGTCACGACTAATATGTTCGGCGACATACTCAGCGATGAAGCGGCCATGTTGACCGGTTCCATCGGCATGCTGCCGTCGGCCAGCGTGGGCGGCAAAGTCGGCATGTACGAGCCGGTTCATGGCAGCGCGCCGGACATCGCGGGCCAGGACAAGGCCAATCCTCTAGCGACTATTCTCAGCGTCGCGATGATGCTGCGGCATTCCCTGGATCACGGCGCTGCGGCAGATCTCGTTGAACAGGCGGTGGAGGAAGTCCTGAACGAAGGATACCGGACCGCCGACATTCAGGAAAAGAACTGCCGTCTGGTCGGCTGTAAAGAAATGGGCCAGTTGGTTCGCGACAGGCTTGCAGAATTGAAGGACTGATGCCGTGAAGAGAGACCTTTATAACGTCGCGATCGTCGGCGCCACCGGAGTGGTTGGGGAGCAAATGCGCGAGGTGCTAGAGGAGCGCCAGTTCCCAGTCGGCGAGTTGCTTTTGCTCGCGTCAGAAAGATCCGCGGGACAGTTTCTCGATTTCGCGGGCCGCCAGAGGCGAGTTGAAATCTTAACCGGAAATTCTTTTAACAACATCGACATTGCGCTGTTCTCCGCGGGCAGCCGTGTTAGCGCAGAGTTTGCACCGGCGGCGGTCGCCGCGGGTGCCGTGGTCATCGATAACACGGCGCAGTTTCGGATGGCGCCAGACGTGCCGCTCGTAATCCCCGAGGTTAACGCGAGCGCAATTGCGGGATACCGGGCGCGCGGCATCATCGCCAATCCCAACTGCTCGACCATTCAGATGGTCGTTGCGCTGAAGCCGATTCACGACGCCGCTCGCATCAAACGCGTCGTGGTGTCCACGTATCAGTCGGTCTCCGGTGCGGGAAGGCAGGCGATGGAAGAGCTGAGCGGTCAGGTGGCTGCGCTCTTCAGCGCACGCGCCGTCGAAAAGAATAAGTTCCCGCATCAGATCGCTTTCAACTGCATTCCCCACATCGATATCTTCATGGACGATGGTTATACCAAGGAAGAGTGGAAGATGATCCATGAGACGCGCAAGATTCTGAGCGAGCCGGCTCTTGCCGTTACCGCAACAACCGTGCGCGTCCCCGTATTTTGCGGCCATTCCGAATCGGTGAACGTGGAGACGGAAACAAAACTGACGGCGGCAGAGGTAAGGGCGCTGCTAACCCAAGCTCCGGGCGTTATTGTCGTCGATGAGCCGGAAAAAAACCTTTATCCACTGGCGCTCGACGCCACCGGAAAAGACGCGACCTATGTCGGCCGCATTCGCGAGGATCATTCGGTGCCGAACGGCATCAATCTCTGGGTTGTGTCCGACAACCTGCGCAAAGGGGCCGCGCTCAACGCAGTTCAAATCGCGGAAATCGTGATCAGGGATTATCTCTGATCGCGAAGTGCCGAAGTATACGCCGTTCCAATTGCTTTAGTGAATATCAAGCTCAGCATCGAGTACGACGGCACCCGCTACCGCGGCTGGCAAGTTCAGGCCTGCGGCGACACCGTCCAGGGCGTCGTCGAAAAGGCGGTGAGCACTTTTTTGGGCGCGCCGACACGGGTCACAGGGTCGGGGCGCACCGACGCGGGAGTCCATGCGCTGGGCCAGGTGGCTAATTTTATTTCCGACAAGGACCTGGAACCTCGGCGAGTCGCGCGCGCTCTCAACGCGCTCACGCCGGACGATATCACCATCACAAGCGTCGACATCGCGCCGGACTCCTTCGATGCGCGCCGGCAGGGGCGCAGCCGTGTCTACCAGTACCGTATTCTGAACCGAGCCACGCCTTCGCCTTTTCATCTGAAATATGCCTGGCATGTGCATGATGCGTTGGACATTCCGGCGATGCGCGAAGCCATCATGTGCCTGCAAGGCGAGCACGACTTTTCCTCCTTCCGCGCCGCCGGATGCGACGCTAGCCACCCGATCAGAACGGTCTATCGCGTGTCCTTGGATCAAAGCGGCGAGCTTGTCGTTTTCACCATCGAAGCCACGGCATTTCTGCGACACATGGTTCGCAACATTATCGGAACTTTGGTCGAGGTGGGTCGGAGGCAACGCACGCCGCGATCATTTGCGGAGCTGCTCGAAATGCGCGACCGCACCAAAGCCGGACTCAAAGCGCCGGCGCGCGGTTTGTTCTTGCTCGAAGTGAAATACTAGACGCCGGCACGTTCTGTTCATTGACACCCTGCAACATTTTTCTTATACCCTAGCGGTAAGAGAAGCCCGGCTTCTTTTAAGGGAGCGTTTATGGCCGATCCACTGCGCTATTACATCGCCCATAACGGCGGACTCAAAATAATGCAAGCTCAAGGGCCGTCGATGAACATCATCGGCGAGTTCTTCGAGGGCAGAACGCTTGAATACCTGACCGGCAGTCGCCGCCGGCCGGAGGTAGTATTCGCGGCAGTGGCCTTCGACGGCGGCTACCGAACCGACGATGGCGGCCGCTCCTGGAAAAAAATCATGGACGGGGATGTGCGCACCTTCACGATCGATCCGCACGACGAACGCGTGGTCTATATGGGCATCGGGCCCATCCGGCTTTTTCGCAGCGAGGATGGCGGCCTGAACTTCGAGCCCCTGGACAGCATGCTGAATTTCACCGACGAGGTGAAGCGGAAGTGGGACGTGCCGCCGCGCTTGCGCGGCATCGAATTTCCGCATGTGCGCCACATTTTTATCCATCCCGACGATCGCAGTCTCATGTTCGTGTTGCTCGAACATGGCGGCGTGTTGTACAGCGGCGACGGCGGCAAAACCTGGCAAGATCGCAGCGACGGCATCGCCTACGTCGACATGCACTATATTGAGAACTTTCCCGGCAGCAAAGAGCGCTACTATGTTTCGTCAGCGCGCGGTTTTTTCCGCAGCGACGATCGCGGTAAACAGTGGCAGCGCGTCGAAAACGGCATGCCGTGGGGGTACAGCGAGCTTCATAGCTATTCGCACGAGTGGGACTTCATGCCCGGGGAACCGCCGCGCATGGTCGTCTGTGGCGGTCGCGGATCCCCTGGAGTATGGTCGCGGGAAAAGAGCGATCCGAAGGGGCATATTTTACTCAGCGACGACGGCGGTGAGAACTGGCGCATCGCCACTCAAGGTTTGGATAGAGAGTTGCCTTATATGCCATGGGTGCTGCTGCGCCATCCGGGTGACTCGAACGCCCTGTTCTGCGGCATGGGCAACGGCGCGCGCGGTTACGGCTTCGATCCCAAACAACGGGGTACCGGCGCATTTTACGTCTCGCGCGATCGCGGCGACTCGTGGCAGCCGATCCTGACGAACACGCCGTCCATCCTAACCGCATGGGTGGCGGCGAACTGAAATCGCTGTTGTCCCGGCGCTCGCGATGATCCGCACATCGGCGGATGAGCACCGGCCGTAGATCAATTATCAAATCCATACAGCCGCGCGCAATTATCCCAGAGATACTTGCGTTTGGTTTGATCGCTGAAGGGCAGCTTCAAGAATGTTTCCACGGCCTGGGGATATTTAACGTCCAGGTGCGGGTAATCGGTCGAGAAAACGATGTTGTCTTCCAAACCAAAGTCGGGGAGGTTCTTGGCTGTCACCTCATCGCACTCCACGGCGCCCCAACACTGGCGTTGAAAGTATTCCAGCGGCTCGAGTTTTAGCTCCGGATGTTCCGCGGCGCCGGTGAGCTCGGCGTATTCGCCCATGCGCCATAGAAGCCACGGAATCCACGAACAGTTTCCCTCCAGGAAAGCAACCTTCAACCTTGGGAAGCGTTCCATGACCCCGCCATAAATCATGTCAGCGCACGCCAGCATGTTGGCCATCGGAAAGGACAGGGTGTTGAACATCGTGAAGCTGGGTATGAACTGTGATAACGCCGGTTGTGGCAGGAAGACCCTGCCTGCTTCATGGAAACCGACCGGAATGCCCAGAGTTTGGCACTCCTCCCATAGCGGATCGTAATAGGGCTCGCTCCAACTGCGGCCGTTCACATGATTGGGGCGCATGAGAATGCTGCGGAATCCCAGTTGCTTGACGATGCGGCGGGTTTCCTCCACGGCCGTCGAGACATCATGCGGCGCGACGATCGCCGCCCCATACATTCTCGCCGGCGCGACTTTGCAGAAATCGAACAGCCAATCGTTGTAGGCTTTGGCAATGGCGGCCGCCAGGTCGGGATCGAGGCCGTCGACGGCCAGCACGAAGAGACCGCGGCTGGGGTAAAGAATCGCCACGTCGAGACCTTCTTTGTCCATGGCGCGCAATTGCGCGACGTTATCGAAGTCGCGCGCCTCTTCTTCCGCATAGCGTTGGGTGAGAATTTTCTCGCGAATCGGGCGCAGCGCCGGATTGGGCTTTTCCGGCGCGCGCGGCATGATCTTGCCGTCCACCTCTACGCCGAGGTCGCGCTTGTGCCGGTTGAGCCCGATGGGAGCGCGGTCGAGAAATCTCTTGTCAATGTACTTTTGCCACAAGTCGCAAGGCTCCATCACATGCATGTCCGAATCCATCGCTTTGAAACCGTTTTTCATACGCGATCTCCTATCTCTCTGATGCGTATTCGCGATACGCGCCGTGTCAAGAGCAGCCGATTTAGCGAGCCGCGTTATCGATGAACCTGAAATCAAACACCTGCTCGGCCGGAATTGGTTTGCCCAGTTCCAGGCTCTTCTGGGTGAACTCGAGGACGCCGTTAATCCAGGCCTGGCCCGGGCGGCCCTCATCGGCGAGTACGGTCTGATGCCAGTCGAACATCTGCGCGGCGAGCGATTCGTCGGGCATCTTGAGTTTCCTGGCGATGAACTTTAGCGATTCACCGCGGTTCTGGCGATAGTAGGCGATGCCTTGAAGGGTCGCTCTGACAAAAGCCTGGACGTCGCCGGGATTGTTCTTGATCAGGTCATGGGTGACGCCAAGGCCGCCGATCGGGTAGTGAGGTAGGTAATCGCCCGAGACCGCAAGCTTCTGATAGCCGTCGCGATAGAGCATCAGGCTGCGCGGCGGACTGAAAATGGCAGCGGAAATTTTGCCCGCCTTAAGCGCGAGATGCAGGTCATCCTGACGGCCCAACGCGAGAATCGTCACGTCTTTGTCCGGATCCAATCCGTTGCGTTCGAGTATCAGGCGCGTGATGTGCTCGAAGGTGCCGCCGCGCGTGGAAATGCCGATTTGCTTTCCCTTGAGCTGGCTGAAGGACTGAATTTTGGCCTCGGAGATCAGATCGAAAGTCGGTTTTGCCGTGATCACCGATACGAGTTTGACCGGCACGCCACGGGCGGCGGCGGCCAGGATCGATCCTGATGCGGTGGAGAACTCGACCGAGTTCCCGAGCACCGCGCGCACGCCGAGGGCTCCCGCGATCAAGATGATTTCGACTTCCAAGCCTTCCTTTTGATAAAAGCCTTTGGCCTGCGTCATTTTCAAGGGAAGCGTAACGATATCCACGGTCGGAATGGCAAGACGGACTTTCTTGAGTTGAGCAGAACCGTCCGCTGCGCTGAACGACGCGGCGACGAACGCCAGCAATGTGATGATTTTAGTCAGCATATTTTTTTCCAAACCCTCATTGTATTTCAACGGCAGCGATCGACCGCAATCCCTCCAAGCGAATGACGGTCAGGCTGCTCTTAACAGCAGCCGTTCAATTCGTGCACAACCATTCGAATTGCTCAAAACGTCCCCGAACATTTTAATCTGTGGTTGCAAGCCGGCTCATCCTACATCGAACACTGCGATAGCTTCTTCGTAATATGTCATCCGCTAACGTGCTGCACCGCGCACTCGGTCAATGATTCCGACCGGGTCCGCCGGCAGCGCGTCGCCGCGCCAGGCGACGTGGCCGTCGGGCCGCACGAGCACGAAGTCGCGCTCGTACGCCTCGCGCACTTTCGGCTCGTCGAGCATGATGGTTTGAAGAGGCAGGCCGATGCGCTTTGCTGCCGCCGTGAGCGGATTGGTGTCAATGACGTCTCGAGACAGGTTGAGTAATGTGAATCCACTGCCGAAGAGATCAAGCGTCGAACGGCCGTCTTCAAGCCAGACGTGGGGCGCGCGCGCTCCCGGCCAGGTTGAGGCGACGTAGAGGCCGTGATCGAGTGCCGGTGGCGGAGTGCCGTCGGAGACGCAGATGGGCGACTCTTCGTATCGATAGCCCAACTCGATTCCAGCGGAATCGTGCTGGAATTCTTTGGCGCGGGTTCGTAGTATGGCGGCGCGCGCTTTTTCCCGCAGCTGTTTTCCCTCGTCGCTGTCTTCGTTCATTTCGGGCGAGAAGGGCGTTTGAGCGTCGAAGCTTGCACGCATCTCAGCGGCTTCGTTGACGTTGATCATGGCGATGGGCTTGCGCTCGGTTGTGTAACTGTCCGCTAAGCGAGGCCCGCCCCACCCCTGGAGCACGGCGGTGAGCTTCCAGCCGATATCGACGGCATCGCCGACGCCGGTGTTCATGCCGAAGCCGCCCGCCGGCCAGTTCAGGTGGGCGGCATCGCCTGCAAGAAAAACCCGCCCCTCCTGATATTTTTCAGCGACCACGCAATGACCTGTCCATGGGCGCACGGCGAGCAACTCGAACGGAATATTTTCTCCCAGCGCGTCACGCAGCTTCTGCGGCGCGTCGAAGGCGTCCAGTTGTTCCTGCTTGACGTTACGCACGTTCAGGCGCCATAACTCTTTGCCATCGACGGCAGCGATGGCGCCATTGATTCGTGAATTGATGATTTGATATTGGACCGCCGCCCCATGCCTGATGTGTTCCAATAACGGCGAGCGGAACAATACCGCGACGTTCATGCCCTGTGAAAAAACACCATGGTATTTAATGTTCAATGCGCGCCGGATGTCGCTCCGGCCGCCGTCGCAACCGACCAGATAGTCGGTTTCGACCCTTTCCTCCCGCCCGGTATTTGCGTCACCTATGGTGGCGATGATCTTTTGCTCGTCTTGTCGAAATGATTGGAAAACCGTTTTGTAGCGCAGCTCGACGGGAGTTAAGCTGGCCGCATGCTTGTGCAGCACCGGATCGAAGTAGGGCTTGGAGATCCACAGCCTGCCTTCCGGACTGTGCGGTGAGCGCGAATTCGCCGCGCCATTGGCGGGGTGGTCGAAGCGCGCGATCTCGTAGCCATCCATGCGCGTTACGAAAAGGTAATTCCTCGGGTAGTCGGTGGGGTAGCCGGATTCGAAGCGCATCCGGTCGGCGATGCCCCAGCGGCGCAGATGCTCGCATGTGCGGGTGTTGGCCAGGTTGGTGGTCGGGAACTCTACCGTGCCGTCGGTTTGCTCGACGACTAGAGAGCGGATGCCGCGATAGGCGAGCTCGATAGCCAACGAAAGTCCGACCGGTCCCGCGCCGGTGATCAGGACGGGAAGACGCATGGGTGTAGTGGCTTCACTCATAATTTTCTTGGGTTCGGATAGTTTGGAAAATGTGATTTTATGTCATGCATGAGGCATAAAAGCAGATCCTTCACCACTGCGTCTCTCAAGACCACGCAGGTTGATTATTCACCCTCCTATCGAACCGCTTTTTGCACGAAGCTGAAGTCGAACACCTGGCTCGCCGGTATGTCCTTGCTCGCGCCGCCCAAGCTCTTCTGGGTGAAATCAATGGCGCCTTTCATCCATGCGTCGTCCGCCGATCCATCGGCGGGAAGACGGCTCAAGTAGAGATCGAAAAATTCCTCGGTTAAGGCACGATCCTTGATACTGAAGTAGCCGGCCAGAATCTTCATCGCTTCGGCGCGGTTCTGGCGCGCGAACTGGAGGCCGCGCACGCTGCCCTTGACGAAAGCGAGAACGTCGGCGGGGCTGTGTTTTATTTTTTCATCCGTCACGCCGATGCCGCCGCTGGGGTATGTCGGCATGTAGTCGCCCGAATAGGCGAGGCGATTGAAACCTTCGCGCTGAAGGATCAGCGGCCGCGGCGGCGTCAAGAGGGCCGCCGCGATTCTACCGGTTCGAAGAGCGAGCACCGTGTCCTCCTGGCCGCCGATAACGAGGCTGATAACGTCTTTGTTTGGTACGAGGCCGTTTTTTTGCACGATCAATTGAGTCAGGAGATCGATGGCGCCGCCGCGCGACGAAATGCCGACATTCTTGCCCTTGAGGTCGGCAATGGAACGGATCTCCGGTTGGGCGATCAGATCGAATTGCGGCTTGGCAGAGGCAATGAACACGAGCTTAACCGGTATTCCCCTTACTGCGGCGGCGATCGTCGAACCGGAAGCCGAAGTGTAGTCCACCGAGCCGCCGAGCAGCGCCTGCATGCCCACGGCGCCGCGGATGAAAATCATTTCGAGGTCGGTTCTTCGTCGCGGTAAAAGCCTTTGACGTGTGCAATCCTGAACGGCACCTCGGCGATGGAAGCGGCACTCACGGAAAAACGCACTTTCTTCATCTGGGCAAACACCGGCCCCGCTGAAACCATCAATAGGCAGAGCATCGTTATGAAAAAAAATTTAAATCGCATAGAGGGTCTCCGAACGAGAGTTGGTTTAACGGTTCAAAAGTTCAAGGGTCAGAAAGTGCAAAGTCCTCAACCTGTTAGGAGTCGCTAAAAATTGCTGTTCGATATTTGAGAGTTCTTCCGAGGACCCCGTAGAACCTTTGCCGATAGAACGCGATATTTAGATTCTGAGTAGCCGCTTAGCATTATTATGCAAAATTGCCTCTTTGTCCTCGGTCGAGCAATCGAGTGCTTGAACTTTTTCGCCCGCCAGCCAATCGCCAAGAGTGTAGGGATAGTCCGTCCCCAGCATCAGTCGATCGTTGCCGACCTTGCGGCGCAGATATTCCAGAGTGTCGATGTCGTACACCAGCGTGTCGAAGTAAAGATTTTTCAAGTACGTGCTCGGTGGGTGGGTTGCCTGCGCCGGACGGACGCCCTTGCCGGTTTCGAACTCCTTATCGAAGCGGCCGAGGTGATAGGGCAAAAAGCCGCCGCCATGAAGGGCGCAAATTTTCAAATTCGGAAATCGATCGAACAAGCCGCTGTACAACATGTAGCCGAGTGAAAGGGTCGAATCGGCCGGATTGCCGCACACGGCGTTGAGCCCGAAGAAGCCCATGCGCTTGGCGCCGGCGATATGCTCCGGGTGCATGACGATGAGCACATCCAATTCCTGTGCTTTAGCCCAAAAGTAGTCGAAATCTTTAATATTATAATACTGGCCGTTGACGTTGGTGCCGACGAAGGCGCCGCGAAATTTCAGGTCTATTATCGCGTGTTCCAGAACCTTGGCGGCGCGCGCAGCGTCCTGGAGTGGCACCGTGGCCATGCCGACGAAGCGATCCGGCCGCTCCTTGACGAGTTCGTTCATGCAGTCGTTGTAAAGGCGGCACCAGTTTTCCCCCTGATCGCCGGTGAGCCGGTAGCCGAGACTGTTGGTATTGGCTTCCAAGGTCGCGATGGCGACCTGGCCCTGGTCCATGGTTTCGATCCGGCGATCGACGTCCATCAATGCCGGTTGAAGCCGGTGCGGCTTGCTGCCGGCGAAGGAAAGCGCATGGCTGCCTCTGTCTTCGGTGATACCGACTCCCAGCGTTTTGCCGTGACGTTTGGTTTCATCGATCAGTTGCTGCGGCACATAATGGTGATGGATATCGATGGCTTTGTTTTCCATGACGAAATCCGCGCTCTCGCTCATGCCGGACGTCTACCTCTGTCTACTTTCCAAAAGCGCCGCTTTTCTCCAGTTCAACTAAATACCTGCGGTCGATCAGTTCCGCGGGCTTGACGGATTTGGCGCGCGGATCGGTCTGGGCGATTTCATCCAGGGTGGCTTGCAGCGCCGACTCCTGAATCTCCAGGCGCCGCTCGAGAGCCGGAATCTTCGATTGATAGGAGGCATCGAGGATCTTTGTGTCGGTGACGCGCAGGTATTTGCCCAAAACTTTGTAAACGAACGGCTTGTCGGTATGTAGAATCCTCGATGCGTCAGCTATCACGCGTATGAAGCGTCCGAGAACCGGGCCTCGTTTGTTGATCAGCGAACGCAAGGTTACAAACGAGGTTGCCGCATATGGGATGCGTAACTCGGGACCGTTGATGACGAAGCGATAGCCCTGCGCCACCGCTCTCACATCGGCGGGCGCCGTCATAGCCGCCGCATCCAGGCCGCCGCTGACGAGAGCGGCCAGCGTCTCCGGCCCGCCGCCGGTTTGGATCGGCTGGAATCCTTGTTTGCGTCCATGCCATATCGCCTCAGCGCCTGGATGACAAAATAATGTGTATCGCTGCCGATCCGGCCGACACCCACCCGTTTACCCTTGAGATCCCCGGGGCTTTTAATGTCCGGTTTGCCCATAAGGCTATGGGTAAGAATGTTTTTGACGCCGCCGATAAAAACGATGTCACTGGCGCCCTGGACGTAAGCGCGCAAATTGCCGATGCCGCCGGTGAGGGCGATCTCCGCGTCGCCACCCAGAGTTGCCGCCGTGGCCACACCGGACGAGGAAATAAAGATGAGCTGAAAATCCAGATCATGCTTTTTGAACAGCCCTGCTTCCTGGGCAATCCATGGCATGGACTGGGAGGTTACTTGGGCCGAGTGAAGGCCGATGAGTTTGTCGGCGGCGTAAACATTGCCGGCCATGAGAACCATGCAGCAAAGCGATAGAAAAATAAAGCATCGACCAAAGTTCCTGGCCTTGATCATCGTTGTCCTCCTGTGCAGGCGGGTGTCTTCACGAATGGCCTGCAAATGTCGATGTTTTGCACCGGCGCGAATCGTTGTAGGGCGCGCGCGGCACCGCCGATAACGTCACCGAGAATAGATGGGAGTCGCTTTAAATGTCAACGCCAATAATCGGAGTTATCGCAGTAGAGTGGCTATGGTCTCGACGTGGAATGTGTGCGGAAAGAAGTCGATGGGCTGCACGGTGTCCAGGGTGTAGCCTTGTTTCGTCAGCGCGGCGAGGTCGCGCGCCAGCGTCGTCGGATCGCAGGAGATGTAAAGCACTTTTTCAGCGCCGAGCGACGGCAGGTCGCGAGCGATGCCCTTGGCGCCGGCACGCGGGGGATCGAGAACGATTTTCGAAAAACGTTCGCGGTTTTTTCTCAGGCGCGCCAGCGCGGTGGGAGCGGGAGAGCAGAGCCAATAAATGTTGGCGATGCCGTTTGATTGCGCGCTGCGCCGGCCGTTGTCGAACGCCGGGCGATAAGCTTCGACGGCGACGACGTCGCCCGAGCGATTGGCAATGGGTAGCGTGAAGTTTCCCGCGCCGCTGTACAGCTCAAGCACGCGGTCGTCGCGGTTAAACTCCCCGGCGCCAAGCAGATGACGGACAAGCTGCCGATTACCCTCGCTGTTGATCTGGGTAAAGACGTCGCCGTCAATCTTGAGGCACAAATCTTCTTCCGGGACGATTGAAATTGCTGTCTCTCCCCATGCGCGCCGCCAGTCCGGCCCGCGCAGAACCAGACCGTCGACCGAGCCCGGCTGCGCCGACAGATTCTCGCACAGGGTATCGTCGCGCGCATTGAACGTACCGGCGGCCAGTCCGGCGACGACGATTTGCCCGGCCTGGTCGCCGCGGACGATCTCCAGATGCGAGATAGGGGTCTCCAGCGCGGTGCTCCATTGCCGCAACGTTTCGATGACTCGGTTTAGTTTTTCGTCGGCGATGAGGCACGAGTCGATCTCCACCAGCTCGTGCGAAAATGACCGGAAAAAGCCAAGCCGCTTTTTATGGTTGCGTTGCAGGCGAATACGCCGGCGATAGTGGTATTCGAGCCGCGAAGCGATGATCGGGCGCAACTCGAAATGATCCAGCTTGCCGATGCGCCGCAGGGCATCTTCGACAGACTTTTGCTTGGCTCGTAACTGCGCCTCGTAGTTCACGTGTTGCCACGGACAGCCGCCACACTCGGTCACATAGGGGCATGGTGGGCTCTGCCGCACAGGTGAGGCGCTGCTCAAGTGGACCAGTTCGCCGACAGCGTAGCGCCCCTTGTCTTCGATGATGCGCGCGGTGACGGTATCGCCGGGCGCGGTTCCGGCAATCATTACCGCCTTTCCCCCGTGACGGCCGATGCCGTAAGGACCGTATGAAAGCGCGTCGATATCTAGCGTGAGCTCTTTTTTCGGGTTAGTCTGGATCATTCGTGCAATCATCGGAGCACAGGCGCCAAGCTACGCCATTGACTATTACAATTTGTCCACGGACTTTCCACTGACGCGAGGGCGAGGGGAAGAGATCTCTTTGCGCTAGGCGTTCAAACAGTAACGGATTGCAATTTAAGGACTGATACAGCCATGGAAGCGCAAGACGATCCGCGCCTGCAAAAAGGTATCGACGAGTTCAACCAGCAGCTCTTCTTCGAGTGCCATGAGACTCTGGAGGAGATTTGGCTGGAAGAGCACGGCGAAGATCGCACGTTTTATCAGGGGATCATTCAGATCGCCGCCGGCTACTTTAAACTGCAGCAGGGAGTGCCGGCGGGGGCCCTCAAGCTGTGGCGCATGGGACTGGAGAAGATCGAGCCCTATGGTCCGGTTTATCTCGGCCTTGATGTGGCGTCCCTGGCGGCCGCCGTTAAAGAAAATCTTGATGAACTGCAAGCGATCCAAAAGACATCGACTGATTCTGCCGCTATCACCGCGCCTACTCTGCGCCGGCTTTCTTGACGACCTACGGCATGATCCGCTGCATCGACGTCCGCAAAAGCTACCGCCAGGGCGGTCATGAAGTTCCGGTGCTTGCCGGAATATCGCTCGACATTCCGCAGGGCCAGTTTGTCACGATCATGGGACCTAGCGGCTCGGGAAAGAGCACGCTCCTGCATCTGATGGGAGGCCTCGACCGCCCCAGCGCCGGCGACGTTCTGGTTGATGAGCGCATTATCTCACACATGCCGGACGATCAAATCACTCTCTTCCGACGCACGCAGATCGGTTTTGTCTTTCAATTCTTCAACCTGTTGCCGACCTTGACGGCGCTTGAGAATGTCACGCTTCCTTTCGTGCTCGACGGACGGGCAAAAGCCAAAGCCGACGAGCGTGCCGAGACTCTTCTCGGCCGGGTCGGCTTAACGCATCGAAGAGAGCACTTGCCCGAGGAAATGTCGGGCGGCGAGATCCAACGGCTGGCCATTGCAAGAGCGCTGGCGTTCAACCCGCCGATTCTTCTGGCGGACGAACCGACCGGTAATCTCGATTCCAAGAACGGTGAGACGATTCTCAACCTCCTGCGCCGCATCAACATTGAGGACGGCTGCACCATTGTCATGGTGACCCACAGCCCGGAAGCATCGACGTACGGCGAGCGAACGATTTTTTTGCGCGACGGCCTGATCGAGAAAGAGTCCTGCTGATGTTGCGCCTGCTGCGCACGGTCTCCTGGCGCCATCTGAGACGGCACCGTCTGCGGACCTTCTTGACCTTCCTCGGCATAGCGCTGGGAGTGGCCGTCATTATCGCGATTGCAATCGTCAATCGCTCCCTGACTACTTCCTTCCAATCGACTATCGACCAGATCGCCGGTAAAGCGGTTTTGCAGGTCGCCAACGGCGAGAGCGGCATCAGGGAGGATCTTTTTCCGGTCATACGCGACACGCCGGGGATCCAGGACGCGGCGGCGTCGGTCGACGGATTTTTGCCTTTGAGCGGCACCGGCGCGGAACGCCTTTACGTTTATGGCGTGGACCTGCTGACCGACTTTGCCATCCGCGATCATCAGTTTGCCGGGGCCGGGTTCGATTTCGACTCAGCGCTGGATTTTATCGCCGCCCCGGATTCTATCGCGGTCACGGAAACCTTTGCTCGCAGGCTCGGTATCGAGCGGGGCGCAGTTCTCAGCGGGTTCACCAGTCGCGGCAAGCAGACCTACACGGTGCGGGCTCTCCTGAAAGAGGAAGGGACGGCGACGGTATTCGGCGGAAACTTTGCGCTGATGGATCTGCCGGTGGCGCAGAGGGCATTTGGTAAAGAAGGGAAATTCGATATCGTCGATTTGACGGTAGAGCCGGGAAACAGCATCGAAGAGGTTCAGCAAAGGCTGCGCGGGCGGCTGGCAGGAATGGCGGACGTCGAGCGGCCGCGCAAGCGCGGCGAGCAAATCGAGTCGTTGCTCACTTCATTTCGCGTCGGGCTTTTCTTTGTCAGCCTGATCGCGCTCTTTGTCGGTTTTTTTCTCATTTACAATACCGTTTCGGTTTCGGTGGTGCAAAGAAAGCGGGAGATCGGCACTCTGCGCTGTCTGGGAATGCGCCGCGGCGAGTTACTACGCTGGATCATCGCTGAGGCGCTGATCCTGGCGCTGGCGGGCGCCGCCGCGGGTTGCGTGCTCGGCTGGTTGTTGTCCCAGGCGGCGCTGCTGGCGGTCGGAGAAACCGTGCGCAATCTCTTTTCATCCATCGGTTTGATGACGGGAACACTGACGCCGCGGGAGCTTGGCCTGGCGGTGGCGAGCGGCATTGGAGTCGCGGTGCTCGCGGCGCTTCATCCGGCGCTCGAAGCAATCGGCGTCAGCCCTCTGGAAAATGCCCGGCAGAGCGTCTGGCGCCCCAGCTTCGACGGCAGAAATTCGTGGGCGACGCGCCTCGGCTTGCTGTGTCTGGCGCTGTCGCCGGCGATCATCTTTTTGTCCCCCGTTCTCGACGGCGCTGTGCAACGCTTTAGCGCCGGAGTCCTGGGCATGCTCGTCTTGTTGCTCGGGCTGGCGTTTCTATGCCCGGTAATCATTCATTCGGCCGTGAAGTGGTTTTGGCGCTCCCATTTAACCATCCCCGGTCTATCTTGGGCCGAGACCAAGCTGGCGTCGGACAGCTTGCGCATGAATCCCATTCGTTCCGGCGTTACGGTAGCGACGATGGTGATCAGCCTGGCGGCGATCTTCACCATCGCGGCCTTCGTCAACAGCGTGCGTGGTTCGCTGCTCTCCTGGATCGATCAGATGGTGACCGCCGATCTGATCGTGAGCTCGGGGGCGCGCACGGCGGGCACCAGCAATGTTCCGCTCAATGAAGATCCGTTGCCCGGACTCAAAGCGGTGCCAGGGGTGCAGATCGTCGATCTCTACCGGTTGATTCGCTCCAACTATCAGGGGATGCCGATTCTAATCGAATCCTTTTCGGCGGCAGAGTCCGCCGCTGTCCGTACTCTGCCGATGGCGGACGGCGACGGCAGAGCCGCCTTGGCAGCCATGGCCGCCGGTAAAGGCGTCATTGTCAGCGAGAGCTTTCACAGCAAGTTCGGTATCGGCCGCGGCGAGAAGCTGTCGCTTGCGACTCCGGCCGGTCGAGTCACGTTTACGGTCCTGGGAATCTACATCGATTATTCTTCGGACATCGGCAGCGTTTTGATCGATCGCGCTCTTTACAAGAGATATTGGCGCGACAATCTGGTGGACGCCTTCGATCTATGGCTCGAACCGGGCGCAGCTCAAGGCGCCGTGATTCAACGGATCAAGGATGATTATGGCGAGCGTTACCAGCTTTTCATCAGTACCCATCGCGAGCTGAAGGACGCGGTCGTGCGCATCATGGAACAATCGTTCGTTGTGAACTATGCCGTGGAGATCGTTGCCGTGATTGTGGCGATTTTTGCCGTCATCAACACACTGCTGGCATCGGTCCTGGATCGGACGCGGGAGATCGGCGTCCTGCGCGCCATCGGCGCCACTCAGACGCAACTGCGCAGAGTGATTATGGTCGAAGCGGCCGCCATGGGGCTGCTCGGCGGCTTTTTGGGATTGATCGCCGGCTCGATCATGTCCTACCACCATGTAGTTTATAACACCAAGGTGCTTACCGGCTGGACCTTCGAGTTCTATTATCCTTATGACGTCGCGCTTCTGTCGGTGCTGGTAACGGTGATTCTCTGCATCATGGCGGGTTACGGTCCGGCCAAACAAGCCGCGGGCACACCCATTGTGTCCGCGATCGGGTATGAATAACAAGACGGGGAGTTTTGGAATGTTGCAACAGGCCCAAGGGACAGAGCGGTTCGAACATGCTTTACGATGTCGGCAGTTCCCTAAACATTACGAACCGCGCCCGGCGATTTTTCACGCGGCATTCTTCGGTGGGGTCGAAACACGCCGGGGCTTCCTTGCCGTAGCTGATGGTCACCAGCCGATCGGGTGAAATTCCCTGGTTAACAAGAAATTCCTTAGCGATCTGCGCGCGCTTGGCGCCCAGCGCCAGATTGTATTCGGCCGATCCGACATCGTCGCAGTGGCCCTCGACTTCGACTCGCGCCGATGGATTGGCTTTCATCCAATCGGCATTCTTCCTGAGAATAGCCTCTGCCTCGTGTTTGAGATCGGTGCTGTCGAATTCATAGTAAATGTCGTGGAGCGCGGCGCCGGGAGGAGTGATGGCGGCAACGCCGCGGCTCAAGGCTTCCATGGCGGATGGCGAATAAACGACGGGCTGAGGCACAACCTGCGCGCCGGACGGTGTGATGTTGCCGGCGTCGGAGGTGGGTTCACTGTTCGAAGTCGAACAGGCCGAAACAAAGCTCAGGGCGATGATAAAGCCGGCGAAACGTTTCAAGCAGGTCATAGTGAGAGCAGGATCATGGTTGCCGATGTAGTGTTTTCACTTGCGAGAAATGTATCGGCTATGGTGAACGCTTACGCCCGGCTTGTCAAGTTTTTTACCGCTCGGGCGCCTCTGCGGTCCGGCGTGGCCTTCCTTTAAAGGTACGGCTCATTTGCTCCGCTGGTACATCCACAGGGTTCCAAAAAGCCCACCGAAACCATCGATCATGACATCGTAAATGCTGCCGGTTCGATCGCTCAGCAACGATTGATGAAACTCGTCGCTGGCCGCGCAGAGAAGCACTAAAGCCATGGTCAAAGCGACACGGGGCAGGGAGCGGTTCACGCTGCTGTGAAATTGCAACGCTCGATAGAGCAACGCGGCCAATACAAAGTACTCGATCCAGTGGGCGAGCTTGCGGACCGCGAACTGTACGAGCGAAATCTGTTCAGGCGAAATGTCCGGATACAACCAATGCAACAGCGGCACCAGTATGCGTGAGGTCTGGGGCGCTGAAAACTGCCCGGTGGAAAAAAAGAAGATCAAGGCGGCCCAGGCTACCACGGGCAGCCAATATTCTGCGATCTTGGCCAAGGAGCGCTTCTTGAAATCGTTCATAATGAAAAGGCGATTCAATCCGGCAAGTCCGGTTCGGGTTTGACGAGCGCGATATAGAGCAGTGCCGTGAGCCAGCACAAAGCGACAAGCCCCCACATCAGTGGACTGTAAGATTGCGTTCGGTCGTAGACGGCGCCGGCGATCACCGGCCCGATAACGCTGCCCCACATGTAGAAGAAACTCATGCTGCCGCGAATCTTGGCGAAATTCTTCCGGCCGAAAAAATCGCCAACGGTGGCCCAGGTAACGGGGAACAGTCCCTCGACCACAGTGAAAAGTACCAGCGCGGCCCAGAGTTGCCATTCAGCCGCGCCGGCAAATAACAAGTAGACGGAGAGACTGGCGATGATCATGCACGTCGCCATCAGGCGAGGCTTGTAAATGCGATCGCCCAACCAGCCGATCAGAAGATGTGCGGGCATGCCGAGCAAAGCGAGGAAGGCCAGAAAAAAAGCGGCGCGTTGCTCGGACAAGCCGCGCCACACCAGAATCGGTATGAAGTGTATCAGGACCGAGCTGGCGCACACGACGCGCAAGGTGGTGGCGACCGACAGCAGCCAGAACTGGCGCGTGTACAAAGCTCCGCGCAAAGAAACTTCGACTTCCCGGCCGGCCGCGGTTGAAGCGCGCACGGCATCGGCTGTCCTGGGCGGCAGCTCGCCGTCCGGCAATAACCCCATGCTTTCCGGCGAGCGGCGCAGCAGCAGCGACAACGGCAGGCCGGCGACGAGAAAGGCCGCTCCGGCGGCAAGCGCCCCGGCGCGCCAGCCCCGGGTATAAACCGCATAGGCGAGAAACGGGGTTATCAAAGTCCCGCCCAGCGCAATCGATCCACTGGTGATCGACATCGCCAACGCTCTCTTGCGGATGAACCAGCTATTGGCGATCGCCATGGTCGCATCCATGAAGCCGGCCTGATAGGACAGCGATATGATGCCCATGTAGACAATCAGCAGGGCGGTATAACTGTGCACGCCGGACAGCAGCATGTAACCGATGCCGGCCAGAAGAGTCGCAACAAAGATGACCGGCCGCGGTCCGAAGCGGTCGATGCAGTAACCTGCCAAAGGGCCTTCGATGGCGCCTTGGGCGCGCGCTAGCGAGAATACCAGCGAGGTGGCGGCGCGCGTCAGACCCAGCTCCTGTGTCACCGGTAAAAAGAACACGGTAAAGCCGTACGCATGCAGGCCGCCGCCGAGCACGCGAATGGCGCAACTGACGCCGAGCATGCGCCAGCCGTAGAACAAACCGGCAAGCCGGTCGCGAAACTGTCGAATCATGGAAATTTATTTGGCTGTTGCAAGCCGGATCGACTTCTCAAAATCGCGGCGAGTCGGGCTTAGTGGCATTCATCAAAGTAACCGACGCACGACTGCCGTGCAAACGCTGGCAGGCGTCTCTTTCGGGTTCGACTTATCGCGCTAAAACGCCAAGGGCCGCGCAGAATATTCCTTTTCATCTACCTTGGCGCCTTTGCGGTCTTTGCGCGAAAACATCTTTCTGGAATCCGGAGTTCCCGCGCCAAGAACGCAAGCACGCAAAGCGACGGACGAGAGCCCGTCGTTCCTGGGCAGATGTAAAAGGAACCAAAAAGATTCCTCACTTTATTCTGAAAATCCCAGTTCCTTGCGCGAGATAGCTGCCTAAGTGTTCAGGATTATCGCGCCAAGCAAGGAAAATAATGTGGGAATTGTCGCGGAAAACTTATCGCCGTTTTGGCGGCGACATCAGAGCGTAGAGACAGCCGGCGATGATTGAGAGGGCGATGTATGCCGACATCATCGGCGCGTAGCTTTGATAGCGATCGTAAACCAAACCGCTGACGACGGGACCCAGCGCCGGTCCCCACAGGTAGAAGAAACTCATAGTGCCGCGGATGGTGGCGAAGGATTTGCGGCCGAAGAAGTCGCCGACGGTTGCCCAGCCGACGGGAAAAATCGCCTCCATAAAGGTAAAGAGTAGAACAAATGTCCAGAGCGCCCAGCTTCCCTCGCCGTAGGCGAGAAAGAAGAGCGACGCCGCGCCCAGAGCCATGCACGCGCCCATCAGCCGCGGCTTGTTCACGTGATCGGCAATCCAGCCGATCAGTAAGTGGGACGGCAAGCTCATGAGCGCCATGGTCGCCAGCATGGCGGCGGCGCTTTGCTCTGTGGCGCCCTTCCATACCATGATCGGCACGAAATGCACGGTAATCGCATTGAACACGCCGACCCGCGTCGTCGTCGCCAGGATCATAATCCAGAAGGTGGATGTCCGCATCGCTTCTCGCAGGGTGAATTCGGGCGCCTTCTCTCTATGCGCCGCGGCATGCGAGCGGCTAGTTTCTCCTGTTGCCGATGGCGGCTCTCTTTGCGGCGGCACACCGTCCGGGTGCAGTCCCATGCTTTCCGGCGAACGTTTCACCAGAAGCGCCACGGGCACGCCGATCAGAATCAAGCCGACGCCTGCCAGGAAAGCTCCATAGCGCCAACCCCACGTCTGCACGCTGAAAGCCAGCAACGGCGTGATCAGCATGCCGCCGATGCCGATGGAACTGCTGATCAATGTCATGGCTAGGGCCCGGCGCCGAATGAACCAGCTATTGGCCAGAACCATCGGCGAATGCATGAAACCAGCCGAAAGTGACAACGAGATCACGCCGAGGTAAACGACCAGCAACCCGGAATAACTTTCGACACCCGCAAGCAGCATGTAGCCGATGCCCGATAGGATCACTCCGGCAAGCATCATCGGACGCGGCCCGAAGCGGTCGAGCAGGTAACCTGCCAACGGGCCCTCGATGGCGCCTTCGGCGCGCGCCAACGCAAAGACCAGAGAAGTCGCGGCTCGGGTCAGACCCAATTCGTTGGTGATGGGCAAAAAGAAAATCGTAAAACCATAGAGGTGAAATCCACCGCCGAGCATGCGCATGCCGCAACCGGCGGCGACCATCCACCAGCCGTAAAAAAATCCTCTGGAACGTGCGGTTATTCTATCGAACATGGATTCGTGGATTGGCGAGGGCGCGAAGGATTGTGCTCGCCGGGCGAACAGCACGATAGTCAAAACTGCTGATTTGTACTGACAACTGATTCGTTCGCGCTGTCACTCAAAGTAGCCGACCGCGTGCGACGCTGTCAACGCCGCGTCCTGTTGAAAAGGATGCGCGGCATTCTTGTGCAAATCAGCCGTCACAAAAGTGGGTAAACACTAATGTCTCTCTCGGGGATGGTTGAACGTCCGCCTTCAGGCGAATTAAAAGTTCGTCATGGCCAAGAACGCCGCCATTCAGGTTTGTCTTCGGTTCGCATTGAAACAATGCCGAGATTCCGGCTTTCGCTGGAAGGACGGCAATAAGAATTAAAAATTCAGAACCGCT
>CAYZXN010000262.1:0-24644 GCA_964482425.1 uncultured Syntrophobacteraceae bacterium
AGGTTGAGGATCATCTTATCGGTGGACTCCATCGCATAGGGAGCCGTCTGCAGCACCACTTGAGAACACTCGAGGGCTTCCTGGTCGCTATGAAAATGAATCACGTCCATGGCCGTCCATCGGGGCTTGGGAACCAGACGCATTTTCGCTTCCACGATGGCCGCCAGCGTTCCTTCCGAACCGGTAATCATACGTGAGAGATTAAAAGGCTGCTCTTTGACAAACTCGTCCAAGTTGTAACCGGATACCCGCCGCATGATTTTAGGATAGCGAGAGAGAATCTCGTTCTTATTCTGTTGTGCCACCTCGGACACCTCGCGATAGAGTTGCCCTTCAATGCCATTGGAATTTATCTTGCGTTGAATGCTGTCGGGCGAGAAGTCCTTTAATACCGATTCGCTGCCGTCCGCCAACAGCACCGTCAGTTCAAGAACGTGATCAAGCGTTTTACCGTAGGTCAGCGAATGCGCGCCGGCGGAGTTGTTGCCGATCATGCCGCCGATCGTGGCGCGGTTCGATGTCGAGGTATCCGGGCCGAATTGCAGCCCCATCGAGCGCACGAGAGCGTTCAACTCGTCCTGCACGACTCCCGGCTGAATTCGGCACCATAGCTCTTCACGGTTCACTTCGAGGACGTTTTGCATGTATTTGGAGAAGTCCAATACGATGGCGTGGCCGACGGCCTGCCCAGCGAGCGACGTGCCGCCGCCTCTCGATAAGATGGGAACCCCGAAGTGATTGGCGATCTCGATGGCCGCCTGTACATCGCCCTTATGACGCGGCACGACGACACCGATGGGCTCGATTTGATAGATCGATGCGTCGGTGGAATAGAGCAGGCAAGTATACCGGTCGAACCTGACCTCGCCTTCGACCCGTTTCTTGAGAGCTGCTTCTATCTCGAAAGAAACGCTGCCTTCTTTCACACTACTGCTCCCTCATACGATTCAAATGCGCTCGCTCGATGTTAGACGAAGAAGAATCGTCCCTGCACTTCGTATGGCATCAAGACTTGTTTCCGCGGTTGTATTATCCCCACCCTAGCACTAACACGCCGGCGACTACCAGCGCGGCAGCCAACCCGTCGCGCATCGTTACTTCTTCGATACCCTTCAGTGTCGTTCTGGCCAAAAAAAAGCTAACGATCGGCTGGATATTCCAAATTGGCGCCACCACAGATGCTGGCGCATAGATCAGCGCTTTGAGCGTCAGGATCGAACCGAAAGCCTGCAGCGCACCGGATGCAAGGAAGCAAAGCAGGCTCGTCATCGGCAGTTTCCGCCATTTGAATTCGATCTTGAGCAGACTGCCAAAAGTCAAAAGCAACAGCAATCCGGTGGCATGCATGACCAGCGCCCCCAGTACCGGCGCGCCGCCATGATCGGTGGCGTATTTTTTTAGCACCGGCACAATTCCATAGCAAATCAGGGCCAGCACCGAGGTAACGGTCAAAAGCCGATGCGCCGTTCCATCGGCTGCCGGCGCCGGCCTGGTAATAAAAAAGACGCCGGACACGATCAGCAGCACGCCGGCAAGAATGAAAAGATTCAGCGATTCACCCAGAAACAATGCCGCCAGCAATACGGTAATCAAGGGCGAGGAGTTATTCAGCGACTGGCGCGCGCCGCGCCGATCTGAGCGATGCTCTTGACGAACAGAGTACGGCCAACATAGGCGCCGACCACTCCGGTGGCGATGAATACCATCACGGCAATCCTTGAGATTTCCCCACCCAGGAGATCGCCCTCGAAAAGAGCGAAGATGACCAGGGTGAGTAATGTGGCTCCCTGTTGAAACAAGGTTGCCGCACTGACGTCGGAACCAGCCAGGCCGCGCTTGACCAGCACCGGGCTGGCGCCCCAGAACATACCCGCGATGAGAGCGTAGACTATGCCTAATTCCATGTTCCCAAAAGATGATTTCTTCAGGACAATTTGCGATCGTCCACCCGTCGATAAACAACAGCAACGCTATAATAGCTAAATGCGGTGAACGTAGAGTTGTTCAGTTCTCCGCACTGTCAAGCTCTACCTTTTCGACAGAGCCCGTCGCTTATCGGATAGACCAAACCCTTGTGTTAAAGGAGCGCTCTCGCCTGCTCGAAAATGCTATAAAACATCTTCTGGGTCAGTTTTCCGGTGAAGGTATTCTGTTGGCTCGGATGATACGAGCAAATCAAGGTGCGCTTATCGCTTAAAACCGCGCGCAAACCGTGCGCAAAAACCGGTTTCGGTTTGGCCAACGTTGCGCCGGTGTCCCGGTAGGCTTTTAGAAAACAGTCAAAAGCAATTTTCCCGAGAACAACGGTCACCCGCACGTGCGGCAAGATTTTTAATTCTTGAACAAGGTAGCGGCGGCAGCGTTCGAACTCGCGCGAGTTTGGCTTATTCAAAGGCGGTGCGCAGTGCACCGCGGCCGTAATGTAGCAGTCTCGTAACTGTAGGCCGTCGTTCCGCTGTTGTGATTGCGGCTGGTTGGCAAAACCAAAAGCGTGCAGCGCTCCATAGAGCCAATCACCGCTTCGATCTCCTGTGAACATTCTTCCGGTGCGATTACCGCCATTGGCCGCCGGGGCAAGGCCGACGATCAAGACCCTTGCCTGGGGATCGCCAAATCCGGCCAGCGGCCTTGCCCAATACTCCATGCCCTTATAGCGGCGCGGCGGATTTACTGCGCATGCCTCACGCCAGCGAACCAGGCGCGGGCATCGGCGGCACTGAACGATCTCGCGGTTCAGTTCGTCAAGGGAATTCATGATCACTCCTTGTAGAACTAAAATAAGTACTTTGCCACCGTGTTCATCCAACGTGAAAAGCCCCGGAGCATCCCGCGTTGCGGATCATTACGGTTGGTCGCTCGCCTCTGCCATGCTAAGCAATAAATAACCGTCCGAAGGAGGAGAAGGAACATGGCCCAACCGGATTACCGTATTGAGCGCGATTCCATGGGTGAAGTTCAGGTAGCCGCGACCGTATACTATGGAGCGCAAACTCAGCGCGCTGTCGAGAACTTTCCGATCAGCGGCCTCCGCTTCCCGGCGAAATTTATTCATGCATTGGCATTGATCAAGTTCGCCGCCGCCACCGCCAATGAGAGCCTGGGCTTATTGGACGGCCAAACCGCCGATGCCATTCGCCGCGCGGCCAAGGAAATCGTAGACGGCAAACACGATTCAGAGTTCGTGGTCGATGTTTTTCAAACCGGATCCGGCACCTCGACCAACATGAACGCCAACGAAGTGATAGCCAATCGCGCCTTGGAACTTCTCGGAAAAAGCCGCGGCGGTAAGGAAATTCATCCCAATGATCACGTCAACCTGGGGCAATCGAGCAATGATGTGATTCCCACGGCCATACATGTGGCCGCGATGCACGCGATCCAAACACAGCTCGTTCCCGCCCTGTCAAATCTGCGTAGCGCCTTGGAGGAAAAGGCCCGGACATTCGACGGCATCGTCAAAATCGGCCGCACCCACCTCAACGATGCTACGCCGATCCGCCTGGGTCAGGAATTCAGCGGTTACGTGCGGCAGGTCGAGTTGGGTATCGCGCGTATAAAGGAGGCTTCGAGGGGGCTCGAAGAGCTCGCGCTGGGCGGCACTGCAGTCGGGACAGGCATCAATACGCATCCCGAATTTGCCGGCCGGACGATAGAAATCATATCAAAAGAGACGGCCCTGCCATTTCGTGAAGCGGAAAACCATTTCGAAGCCCAGGCGGCAAGAGATGCCATAGTGCACGTCAGCGGCGCTCTTAAAACTCTGGCTGTCAGTCTGACCAAGATCGCCAATGATCTCCGCTGGCTGGCCTCGGGACCGCGCTGCGCCATCGGCGAGATCAATCTGCCGGACACGCAGCCGGGCTCATCGATCATGCCCGGCAAGGTCAATCCGGTGCTGTGCGAGTCGCTGCTCCAGGTGGCCGCCCACGTGATCGGCTGTGACGCCACCATCACGATTTGCGGACAGGCGGGCAACTTTGAATTGAATGCGATGATGCCAATTGTTACCTTGAAGCTGCTGGAGGCGATCGAGTTTAGCGCCAGCGCCGTCAAGGCATTTACCGAGAAGTGCGTGGTCGGCATCGAAGCCAACGAGGAACGGTGCAAGGAGCTGGTGGAAGACAGCCTGGCCATGGTGACCGCCTTGGCTTCGCGGATCGGCTACGACGCTGCCGCTAAAATCGCCCGCGAGGCCCTCGCCACCGGTAAGACTGTCCGGCAGGTGGCTGAGGCCCAAAAAGTACTGCCGGACGATCGGCTGCAACGCGTACTGGACCCTTGGAGTATGACCGGCCCCGGGCTTGCAAAAGCCGACTAACCGATCCGTTGTCGAGCAAGTCCATGTAGCCTACACAGGTTCACGTCGCCAATCACTCCGTGGGGCGTGCAAAGCATTTTTTTTTCTGTTATAAGCCGGATAATTCCAGTCGAAGGGAGTTTACGTGATTCAAAGACCACAGCCGTACAAGCGGCAGATCTACGTGTGCATCAACAATCGTAACGGCGAGAGCCCGTCTTGCGGCTATAGTGGCGGCGAGGATATTGCGGAAGATCTGAAGAAAATAGCCAAGGAAATGAACCTGAAAGGCAAACTTCGGGTCGCGCGTAGCGGTTGTCTTGACGTCTGCGCCTTCGGTCCTAACATGATGATCTGGCCGGAAGGTCTTTGGTATATGAAAGTGACAAAAGAAGATATTCCCCAGATCGTTGAGACTTATATGAAGCTCGAAGAAGCGGATAAAGCCCAAGAGGCAACCGCAGCGGCGAATTAAACGGCTTTCGCACCAGCAGCCGCCTTCCTTTCGATTTCACGGATTGAAATAGACACCATTTCCCTTTGCAAACCGAATAGGGAAACCGTGAGTGGCGTCAACCGCACGTGTTTTAATTCTTCGGTTTAGATGCTCAACCAGCCGTTTCAAACTAGAATCGAGAAACTTAAAAGGATGTAATCGTGAGCGATAAAACCTTAACTCTTGAGCAGTTTCGCACGCTACGTAAGGATGCATGGTGGAAAGAACCG
Source organism: uncultured Syntrophobacteraceae bacterium (assembly GCA_964482425.1). GTDB lineage: Bacteria > Desulfobacterota > Binatia > UBA9968 > UBA9968 > WHTF01. The sequence goes on from CAYZXN010000262.1 coordinate 5,024, forward strand.
CTGATGGTCGTCGTCGTGCTCGGCGGCTTCGCCATTTACGCGACTTGGGCGGCTTTGCAGAACGCGCACTACTATGTGGCGCCGTACCTGTCGCCTTTTTACTCCCCCTGTATCGCCGAGAACTGTGCTCATGTAACCGTTCCGTTAATAGGGTCCTGGTGGAACCTATCCCCGGCGTTTTTGATTCTCTGGGCGCCGGGCGGATTTCGTCTTACCTGCTACTACTATCGAAAGGCTTACTACCGTTCGTTTTTTCTATCGCCGCCCGCTTGTGCGGTTCGTGATGCATCCAAAAGCTACACCGGAGAAGCCCGTTTCCCCTTGATGCTGCAGAATTTTCACCGCTACTTCTTTTACGCCTCCATCGTGATTCTTGTTTTTCTCTGGTGGGACGCGATTTTGGCCTTTCAATTTCCGGATGGATTCGGCATGGGCGTCGGCACTCTCGTTCTCATCGCCAATGCTTTTCTGCTGACGATGTTCAGTCTCTCCTGTAACTCCTGCCGGCACATCGCGGGCGGTTACGTCAATTCATTCCATAAGGCGCCCATAAGATACAAATTCTGGAGTTTCGTAAGTCGGCTCAACCTGCGCCATATGGAATGGGCATGGGTGAGCTTGGTATGGGTGGCGCTGACCGATCTTTATGTGAGGCTGCTGTCTATGGGTGTCATTCATGACCTGAGGTTTTTCTAATGGCTGAAGAAAAATACGAAACTCACGAGTACGACGTTGTCGTCATCGGCGCCGGAGGCGCCGGTCTTCGCGCGGCAGTGGAGGCCTCGGCGCAAGGAGTCAGGACCGCGCTGGTGTGTAAATCGCTACTTGGCAAAGCGCATACAGTGATGGCAGAGGGCGGCATCGCCGCTGCAATGGGTAACGTGTATCCGGAGGACAATTGGCAGGTTCACTTCCGCGATACCATGCGCGGCGGCAAGCTGCTCAACAACTGGCGCATGGCGCAAATCCACGCGCAGGAATCGCCGGACCGAGTTCTCGAGCTCGAAGAATGGGGCGCCCTGTTCGACCGAACTCATGACGGCCTTATTTTGCAACGCGATTTCGGCGGTCACCGCTACGCTCGCTTGGCTCACGTCGGCGACCGAACGGGTTTGGAGATGATCCGGACGCTGCAACAGCACGCGGTGCACAAAGGAATCGACGTTTACATGGAGTGCAATTTGCAGCGGCTGCTGACCGACGCCGGCAGAATCAGCGGTGCCTTTGGTTATTGGCGCGAAAGCGGCAAATTCATTCTGTTCAAGTGCAAAGCCGTCGTTCTCGCGACCGGCGGTGGGGGAAAAGCCTGGAAGGTCACTTCGAATTCCTGGGAGTACACCGGCGACGGAGTCACCATGGCCATGGATGCCGGCGCCGATTTGATGGATATGGAGTTCATGCAGTTCCATCCGACCGGAATGGTCTGGCCACCCAGCGTCCGCGGAATTCTGGTCACCGAGGGAGTGCGCGGCGACGGCGGCACGCTCAAGAACACCAACAACGAGCGGTTCATGTTCAACTACATTCCTGAGTTCTTTCGCGCCGAGACGGCCGAGACGGAAAAGGAAGCCGATGCCTGGTACGAGGACAAGAAAAGCAACCGGCGAACTCCCGACCTTTTACCGCGTGACGAGGTCGCCCGCGCCATTAACACGGAAGTCAAAGCCGGCCGGGGTACACCTCATGGCGGCGTATTCTTAGACATTGCGTCGCGGCGTCCGTCGGATTATATCCAGCGCCGGCTGCCGTCCATGTATCACCAGTTCAAAGAGCTTGCTGACGTCGATATTACCAAAGAACCCATGGAAGTGGGTCCCACCTGCCACTACAGTATGGGCGGCGTACGAGTCGACGCGGACAGCACCGCGACCACCGTGGCCGGGCTGTTTGCCGCCGGCGAAGTTGCCGCCGGACTTCATGGCGCCAACCGTTTGGGCGGCAACTCTCTCTCGGATTTATTGGTGTTTGGACGGCGTGCCGGCCTTTACGCCGCCGAATACGTTAAGAGCCACACAGGAGCCGTGAATATCGACACGGCTCAAGTCGATGGCTACGCCAAGGAGCTTCTGGCGCCTTTCGAAAGCACTGGCGGCGAAAACCCCTATACCGTACACGCCGACCTGCAGGATTGCATGCAGAATCTGGTCGGCATCATCCGGACTGAATCCGAATTGAAAAACGCCTTTGAAGTGATCAAGCAGCTGAAGCAGCGGTCACGCAATCTGAAAGTCGGAGGCAACCGGCATTACAATCCCGGCTGGCATCTGGCCCTGGACCTCTACTCTCTTTTGAACTTTGCCGAAGCGGCCACTCTCGCCGCCATAGAACGCAAGGAGAGCCGGGGTGGGCACACGCGGGACGATTATCCCAGTCCTGATCCAAAGTTCGCCAAGGTCAACATCGTCGTCAGAAAAAAAGACGGCGAACTGACGATCGCGCAGGAACCGCTTCATGACATGCCCGAGGAGCTTAAATCTTTGCTCGAGGAGAAAAAGTAATGGCTGCACAACAAGTCCATATGCGGGTATGGCGGGGCGATGCCGAAGGCGGCGACTTCAAAGACTACCGCATCGAAGCGGGTGAAGGCATGGTCGTGCTTGACGTCATCCACGCTATCCAGGCGCAGCACGCCAATGATCTCGCGGTACGCTGGAACTGCAAAGCCGGCAAATGTGGATCCTGCAGCGCCGAAGTCAATGGCAAACCGCGGCTCATGTGCATGACCCGGATGAACACGTTCCAGCCCGGCGAAACCATCACCGTAGCGCCGATAAAAGCTTTTCCGATCATTCGGGACCTGGTAACCGACGTCTCTTATAATTACGAAAAAGCCAGGGAGGTTCCGGCCTTCAAGCCGAAACCGAAAGAACCCGACGGCACCCGCCGAATGTTTCAAGAAGACATCGACCGCGTGCAGGAGTTTCACAAGTGCATCGAATGTTTCTTATGTCAGAACGTTTGTCACGTGATTCGGGACCACAGGGAGAACAAAAAAGCCTTTGCCGGCCCGCGCCTTTTCGTGCGTCTGGCCGCCTTGGAAATGCATCCTCTCGATAGCAATGATCGGATCGATTTAATCAAAGAGAAAGCAGGAATCGCTTACTGCAATATTACGAAGTGCTGCACCGAGGTATGTCCGGAGCACATTCACATCACCGACAACGCGATTATTCCATTGAAGGAACGCGTGGCCGACCGCCACTACGATCCTATCGCAAAGCTGTTCGGGCTTTTTTCCGCAAAAGGCAAATGATACAGAACGCGATCGCTGAGTGAGGGAATTTGGCGTCAGCCGGGAAGCTCACTCCCCCGGTTCAGTGCGGCTACTGCGTTTTAAATACAGCTTCACCCAGTACTCGTATAACGAGGGCACCGTAAACTCTTCGGTCATGCGCCGTCCGCCCGGCAGCTCGTAGTCAATATCAATTTTTTGCTGGTCTTTGCTGACTGCCAGCAGCCGCCCCTGTTTCTGATCGACAAACGCACCTGCAGCGCGAATGATCTGCGACAGAGAGTGAGCGTCGGCATTGGCACGTGCGCCCCGTTTGGAACGCCCTTCGTGGTCCATCCGCGCTAGCTCCTCGCCTGTATAACGCAACTCGACCGTTTCTTCCTCCGCAACGCTTTGCGGCGAGGCGGTTCTCCCGGCGCGGAGAAGCTGCCAAAAACCACGCGGCGACGGTTGATCTGCCGGTTTTTCTCTGCGCCGGCGACCCTTGACAACCACGGCATCTCCTTCGATGGTCAGTGAAAAAGACTCAAGCGCCAGTGGCTCCAGCGCTTGCCCAACCGGTCGCAGCAGTTGAGTATAGCTTTGACTTCGATCCAAGCTTTAACCCCCCTTTGCCAATGAAAGTTCGACTAGACTCAAGTCAGGATCTCTGCCGCCGGTAAAGGCGTACCCAGAGATCGTAGAGAGCCGGCACTCCGAGTTCCTCCAAAACCTTCTTCCCACTCACCAGTTCGTACTCGAAAGTCACTTTTTCGTCGTCTTTCGTGACGGTCAGAAGCTTTCCGTTCTTATGGTCGACGAGGGCACCGACGACGCGTAGTACTTGCGATATCGAGTGAATATCGGGTGTAAGATTCGGATTGCGGCGCCGCGACCGCCCTTCCTTCTCGAGGCGATCGATGTCCTGCGGAGTCATGCGCCATTCCAGAATACCGGCCGCAAGTTTTAAGGCCCCCTCTTTATCTTGCGGCCGAGTATGCGTTACCTGCCATTCAGCGAAAAGAGCGCGCTCGCGCGGGGTGATCTGCTTTCGACCCGGGGTCTTGTCACGAACGACAAGATCCTCGTTGTCGAAAACCAAGATAAACGAGTCAATTCGCAGCGCCTCCAACATTTGCCCGACAGGGCGCAGCAATAAAGCATAATGAGCTTGATCAGCCATGTTCTAAAACGATCTTTGTTCGACATCCAACACGATAGAAACTCGTCCGGAACGCACAAGAGCATGCGCAGAAAGCCGCCAAAGAAGATCCTTCTTTAGTAACCCGCCCGGTTAATTTACATCGAACAAATAAAGTATCATCCTTCCGCGACATGAATTTAACGATCCTATGATGAGCAAAAATAATTACGTGCAGCCTTTGGATAAGTCAAGAAAATAGAATGCGTGGTGGGCGGCCGAACGTAAATCGACCGGCGCAAGCACATCCCCGCTGATTTAAGTTCTCCTCAAGCGAAATTCGCTGGATATCTTCGGCCCTTCCGCCGGTTGGCCGTCTTGGGGACGCGAAACGGGCTGCGCATGATTATTGTTTTCACTCTCCTCCCCGCCCTTTAAACCGGCGAGCTTGATTTTCAATCTTAGGTTATTGGCGCTATCGGCATTGACCAGCGCTTGTTCCAAACTGATTCTCCTGTCTCTGTAAAGGGCGAACAAAGCTTGATCGAAAGTTTGGCAGCCCTCTTGTATTCCTTGTTCCATTCCTTCTTTCAACGTATCCACATCACCCTTTCTGATCAGATCCTTGATACGCGGCGTATCCAACAGGATTTCCAGAGCGGCGACCCGCTTGCCGTCAAGCGACGGAACCAGCCGCTGCGAGAGGATGCAGCGTAAATTCATGGAGAGCTGCAGATAGATTTGCGCGTGACGCTCCGGGGGAAAGAAATTCATGATACGTTCAATGGCTTGGTTGGCGTTATTGGAATGCAAAGTGCCCAAACAAAGATGCCCTGTTTCGGCAAAGGTGATCGCCGCCTCCATCGTTTCCGTATCGCGAATCTCACCGATGAGAATGACGTCTGGGGCTTGTCGCAAGGTGTTCTTCAATGCCGCCTGAAACGATTGTGTGTCAAAACCGACTTCGCGTTGTGTGACAATGGACTTCTGATGCCGGTGCACGAACTCGATGGGGTCTTCGATGGTGATGATGTGGCCGGCCTCGGTGGCGTTGCGATAATCCACCATTGCCGCTAGTGTCGTCGACTTACCGGACCCCGTAGCGCCGACGACCAGCGTCAATCCCCGTTTCGACATCGAAACGTCTTTGAGAATGGCCGGCAGCTCAAGCTCATCGAGCGACATCACATCCGCTTTGACTCGCCGGATCACCATTCCAATCGATCCGCGCTGGCGAAAAACGTTGACGCGGAAGCGGCTGACACCCGGCAGCGCCATCGCCATGTTCATCTCCGATGTCGCCGTGAATTCCACCCTCTGCCGCTCGTTCATAATCGAGTTGGCGATCGCCTCTAGGTCTTCGGGAGTAAACGAGTGATCGCCCATCGCCTGGATTTTGCCATCGACGCGACACATGGGCGGTCTGCTCACAGTAAGATAAAGGTCGGAACCTCCGGCCTGCACCATGCCTTTAAAAAATTCCTGGATATCCATCAGAGTGCCTGTCGTTTTCGGATCAAATTCGAGCGGCTCCGCCCATGGCAACGCCGCTAAAGAGGTTTGGATTCATGCTTTTTGACTGGGCCTCCTCTCTCGTAACGACACCCCGGTTGACGAGATTCTGCAGCGCCATATCCATCGTCTGCATTCCGTCCTTTTGACTTACTTGCATGGTTCCCGGAATCTGATGAATTTTCCCCTCGCGTATCAAATTACGGACAGCGGTGGTGCCGGTCATAATTTCAAGGGCGGGCACACGACCGCCGGTTTTTTTCTTGAGCAATGTCTGGGTAATGACAGCCTCGACGGATTCGGCGAACTGAGCGCGGATCTGGGCCTGCTGGGTGGGCGGGAAAACGTCGATCACACGATCGACAGTCTTGGGAGCGCTGGATGTATGCAATGTGCCGAAGACGATATGCCCTGTTTCTGCGGCCGTGAGCGCCAGTTGGATTGTTTCCAGGTCGCGCATCTCGCCGACCAGGATCGCATCGGGATCTTCGCGCAATGCGGCGCGCAACGCATTGGCGAACGAATGGGTGTGGGGCCCCAATTCGCGCTGGTTGACCAGGCATTTTTTTGACTGATGAACAAATTCGATGGGATCCTCCACAGTTAAGATATGCCCTTCGAAGCTGCTGTTCATGTAGTCCACCATAGCAGCCAAGGTAGTGGACTTGCCGGAACCGGTCGGTCCGGTAACCAGTATGAGGCCCTTTTCCTTCTCGCAAAGCTGCCGTAGGATCGGCGGCATACCGAGCTCTTCGAGGGTCAGCACTTTGGTAGGGATCGTCCGAAAAACCGCGCCTTCGCCCTTGCGCTGCATGAAAACATTGACACGAAAGCGGGCCACCGCTCCCAGCTCGAACGAAAAATCACATTCCCGCGTCTCCTCAAATGCCTTGCGCTGGGCATCATTCATGATGTCGTAAACGAGCGCGTGCACTTCTTCCTTGGTTAAGGCCGGGCTTTCGAGCTTTTTGAGATCGCCATGGATACGGATCATCGGCGGCTCGCCGGCACTTAAATGACAGTCCGATGCTCCCTGCTCGACGCTAAAAGCCAAAAGTTGCGTTACATCCATGATCTCGGCTCCTGAGTATCGTGATTTCTTAAAGTCGGGCGGTATTCTAAGACAGGCCGAACCAACCTGTAAGCTCGTCTCTACGAGTCGCTGTATGCGGCAAAAAAGCAATAACAGTACCATTGCGCGCCCGGACGGTATCCTTCGCTGACAACCCGGTCTAAAGTAGTCACATTGAGTTTGCATTTTACCGCCATCGCAGCTAGTTATGTGGAATTTCCCGGACATCCCTACCCCCTATGTTGAATGATAAGATCGCGCTCATAACCGGCGGCGGTACCGGCATCGGCAAAGCTATCGCTGAGGAACTGGCCAAAAATGGAGCCAAAGTGGCGCTTGCGTCGCGCAATGAGAACCACGTCGAGCGGGCAGCGGCACAGTTGAGAGCCTCAGGACTCGCCGTACTCGCGCTGCCGATGAATGTTCGAAGAAAACAGGAGATTGAGCGCGCCGTCGAGCAAATTGTCTCCGAATGGGGCGCCCTGCATATTTTGGTCAATAATGCCGGTATATCCGGATTGAGCATGATCGACGATGCCGAAGACAATAAATGGTACGACATCCTTGATACCAATCTGAACGGCATGTATCTCGTCACCAAAGCAGTCGTGAAACATATGCCCGACCACGCCGGCGGCCGAATTATCAACATTTCATCCGTACTGGGAAAATTCGGCGTACCCGGGTACACCGCCTACTGTACGACGAAGCACGGTATGATCGGATTCACGCGCGCTTTGGCCCTGGAAGTGGTGGGTCGTGGCATTACCGTGAACGCTATCTGTCCCGGTTGGGTCGAAACCGAGATGGCGAATATGGGCATCAATGAGACCGCGGCGCTGCAGGGAATTACGCCTGAACAGTTTAAAGCGCAGGCAGTGGCGGCCGTTCCCATCAAGAGGTTTCTCGAGGCTGACGAGGTCGCCAATCTGGTGTGCTATGTCGCTTCGGAACAGGCTCGCGGCATCACTGGACAGGCCATCAACATCTGCGGCGGTCAAACCATGGTCTGAGCTCAACCTTGTTAAGCGCTGCCCACAAGGCCGTCACTAACGCATCTAAGCGCTGATCCTTGGTCCCGGACGCCGAGATCTCATCCGTTTTAACCTGCTAAAGAGGATCTGTGAACACCAATAGCATTCAGGTTCGCAATCCCGCGACGCTGGAATCCATCGCTGAGCTTCCCGTAACGTCGGCCGCGGACGTTGCGGCCGCGGTTTCCCGTGCCCGCCAAGCTCATTTGCAATGGCAAAGCAAAGGATTTTACGAACGAGCCCAGGTGCTCCGGCGCTTTCGCGATTTGCTGATCGACGAGCAAGAGCGGCTAGCTGATATTCTCACCTCAGAGAGCGGCAAGCCGCGCGCCGAAGTTTACGGAAACGAGCTGTTCTACGTCTGCGATGCGGTCGGCTTCTGGACTAAAAACGCCGAACGCTGGCTCACCCCACAAAAAATCCGCGCGCATCTTTTCAAAACAAAAAAGCTGCTGTCAATGTATCAGCCTCTGGGAGTCGTCGGCATCATCAGTCCGTGGAATTTTCCGCTGGTATTGACTGTCGGCGACGCTGTTCCGGCGCTGATGGCTGGGAATGCCGTCATTATCAAACCGTCCGAATTGACTCCTCTCACTGCTCTTTTTGTTGCCGAGCTGGCCCAAAAGGTCGAGTTTCCGGAAAATCTGCTGCAGGTGGTGGTCGGCCGTGCGGCAACCGGCGAAGCGCTGGTAGACAACGTCGATATGATCGCCTTCACAGGCAGTGTCGAAGCCGGCAAACAGGTGATGCGGCGCGCTGCCGACAGGTTAATCCCCGTTTCGCTGGAGCTCGGCGGCAAAGATCCGATGATCATCCTCAAGGATGCTGACTTGGAACGGGCGGCCAATGCTTGCGTTTGGGGCGCTTTGATGAATTCCGGCCAGGTCTGCACTTCCATAGAGCGTGTTTACGTAGAGGAGCCGGTCTATGCAGCGTTCGTCGAAAAGATTGTCGAACGAGTGAAACGGCTGCGTCAGGGCCGAAGCCAAGATGAAGTCGAATTGGGTAGCATGACATCGGAAGAGCAACTCAAGAAAGTCGCCGCGCAAGTAAATGACGCGGTCTCGCGGGGCGCCAGCGTTCTCACCGGCGGGCGCAGCAACCCTGACCTTCCCGGCTATTATTACGAACCGACCGTGCTTGTCGATGTCAACCATGAAATGGCAGTCGTTCAAGACGAAACCTTTGGCCCGGTTATTCCGATCATGAAGGTGAAGGACGCCGATGAAGCGCTAACACTAGCCAACGACTCGCGCTACGGGTTGGATGCCTGTGTGTTTACGCGAGACCGGCAGCTCGGATGGCAGATGGCCCAGCGTCTTCACACAGGCACCGTATGTATCAATGACGGATTGGTCAACTATGTCATCCCGGATGCGCCTATGGGCGGAGTCAAGGACAGCGGTTTCAGCCGCCGTCACGGCGCCGAAGGTATCCGCAAGTACTGCTATCAGAAAACGGTCCTGATCGATCGATTCGGCATGAAGAGCGAAATGCCGTGGTTTCCGGCCAGCCGTAAAAAAACTGCGCAGATGCGCCGCATGATCAGGCTCTTGTGGCGGTCCGGTTGGCGCAATAAATTTCGTTCTCCAAGCTAGGTCGTAGTGGCTTGCACTGCCACCGGGATTCGATTAATTAATAGGATATTTTCGATCAAGGTTACAGGAGAACCTACATGGCCAAAGACCTACCGAGTTTTATCGCGCAAGAAGGGGCGAAACGCGAAGGATCCGTCATTCACGAGAAAAATTTTATCGATGCCAACAACTACGAGACCGTGGCTTATCTAAAGCATCTCGACACGCGCAATGAGCCAAAAATGGTCTTGTTTGAAAACGTCCCGGCGCTTAATGGACAAAAGTCCGAGTTCCCCATGTTTTATAATCCTTGGGTCACGCGGCAGTACGTCGCGGACTCGCTCGACATGGGTGAGATCAAGTCGCCTATGGAAGTTAGCATCGAGGTCGCTAAACTCGAGCAGCAGCAGGGCAAAGTCGAAATTATTTCCCGGGATAAGGCTCCTGTCAAACAAGTCGTTCTCACCGGCGACAAAGCGGATCTCAGAGTTTTGCCCATGCCCATGCACCAGAAAGGCGACGCGGGTCCATACCACACCATGACCTGCGCTATGAAGGGGCTCAACGCCGATTTTTACGACATTACCTTCACCAAAAATAAATACCACGATCCGAAACACATGAGTTTTTCCGCTCATAAACATCACCACCTGGAAGCCATGGCCTGCGAATACGAAGAAAAAAACCTGCGCGCCCCGGTGGTCGTTGTTTTGGGACACCATCCTGCTTTTTACTTGTCCTCCTGCGCCATGACCCCGATGGGCAACAACGACTATTTGACTGCGTCGGCCTTCTTGCGCGAACCGCTGCGCCTGACGCCGTCGACGACCTGGGGCGATGAATTCCTGGTGCCCGCCGACGCCGAGGTCATTATCGAAGGAGAAATTTTACCGGGTGTGCGTAAGCAGCAAAACCCTTTCGGTGAGATTCTCGGCTACGCCCAGCCCAAAATGGACGTACCGGTCATCGAGGTGACCGCGATCACTCATCGGCGCGGCGGTATCATTGAGGACTTCTGGCCCGGCCACATGGATCACTGGAACCTCGGCAGTATTCCCAAAGAGGGCAGCACCTATAATGTCATCAAGAAGAACGTACCCGGGATCAAGGGCATTCATCTCACGCCCTCGGGATGCGGCCGTTGCATTTGTTATATATCCATCAAAAAAGAGTTCGAAAACGAGCCGAACAAGGCCGGCATGCAGGCTTTTGTCGAGATGCCCAATTTGAAGCTCGCGGTCATCGTCGACGACGATATCGATGTCTTCAACGAGCGCGAGGTGTTGTGGGCCGTCGCTACCCGCGTGCACTGGGACAAGGACATCGAGATTATCCGTGAGGTCCAAAGCTTCCGCGGTTGGTTGGGCGACGCCGTGGCGATTATCGACGCGACCATACCGCTATCGCTCAAATCTGAATGGCCGGTGCGCAATGAGATTGAGCCCGCGGCGTTCGAGAGAGTGGCGAGGTTTTTCAAATAACTGCTGCAGGTGCGCCATGGCCGATAAAATCAAATTCATCTACAAAGCGACCTGAACAACCTGCCGCAAAGCAAGAAGTTTCTTGCAATCCAGGAAGGTTGAATTCGAAGAGCGGGAGTACGGTAAAACCCCTTTTTCCGAGAAAGAGTTGCGTGAAATCATCGGCGACGATCCCATCGAGAAATTCCTGAACACCCGAACGCCGCTGTACCGTGAAAAAAACATGAAGCAAAAGACCCCGTCGAAAGACGAGGCCATCAAGCTCATGCTCAAGGATGCCAATTTGCTCAAGCGCCCGGTATTTATAAGAGGAAAAAGGAAAATCGCGGGATTCAACGAGACCGAGGTTAAGGAACTGCTCTAGCCAAACTCTCCTCCGGAGCGCCAATCATGTCGGCGCATCCTAACAAAGGTAGCTAGTTTCTCCATGACCGAAGAGGCGCTTTCCGGTTTAACGATTTTCAACAGGGGCAAAGTCCGAGACATTTACGATTTCGGCGATAAACTCCTGCTGGTGGCGAGCGACCGCATTTCGGCGTTCGATGTTGTGCTTCCGACTTTGATTCCCGGTAAGGGCAAGATTCTCACCGCACTATCGGAATACTGGTTCGAGATCGTTGAAGACATCGTCCCCAATCACCTGGTTACAACAAAGGTCGACGAGTTTCCGGCCGCCTGCCGCCCTCACAGAAGCAAGCTCGAAGGCCGCTCCATGCTGGTAAAGAAAAGCACGCCGGCGCCGGTGGAATGCATTGTGCGCGGCTATCTCGCGGGATCGGGCTGGAAAGATTATCAAAGCACCGGAACAGTATGCGGCATCCCTCTTCCGGCAGGTTTGCTCGAGGCGTCGCGCTTAGAGCCCCCGATCTTTACGCCCTCTACCAAAGCTGCGGTCGGCGCCCACGACGTCAATATCACTTTCGAAGACATGATCATGAAGATCGGCAGAAGGAGAGCACAAAACATGCGCGACGCCACGATTGCCTTATATAATCGAGCGCGCGAGTTGGCCGAGCGGAAGGGAATTATCATCGCCGATACGAAACTGGAATTCGGCGTCGATGGAGACGCTGTCATCCTCATCGACGAGGTGCTTACTCCCGACTCTTCTCGATTCTGGCCGGCTAATGGATACCGGCCAGGCAAAACACCTGATAGTTTCGATAAGCAATTCGTGCGCGATTACCTCCTAAACCTCCCTTGGGACATGAAGTCTCCGCCGCCAAAATTGCCTCCGGAGATCGTCGCGAAAACGCAGCAAAAGTACGGCGAAGCACTGAGACGGCTTACCGCTCCCTAGGAATTTCCGCTTGTATGCACTCTACTCCGCGGTCCGGCGGATTCGGAAATTCGCCAGGCATCAAAGAACGTCTGCCCTCAAAACTATACTCGGATAAGGCTCATGGTTTTTCCCTCGGAACAAGACTTTGCCCTGTTACTCTTTCAACTCTTTGCCCTGCTCTCGCTCGCCCTGGGACTTGGCGAACTGTTCCGGCGCTTCGGCCATCCCACGGTTATAGGAGAGATTCTCGCCGGCATTCTCCTGGGACCATCGATCCTCGGCATGCTGGCACCACAACTTTCGGCGGCGCTGTTTCAAGGTTCTCAGACCCAGCTTCTCGGCAGCCTTGCCTGGTTGGGCAGCGTTTTCCTATTGCTGGTCGCGGGAACCGAGGTCAATCTGGCAACACTCATCAAGGAACGACGGGTGGTTGCCCTCACCAGCCTCGTCGGCATCGCCTTACCTTTCAGCGTCGGACTTCTTTGGGGTCTCAATTTACCGAACGCCTATTTACCGGACCCGAACCGCAGGATTCTATTCAGCCTTTTTATGGCCACAGCATTGTCGATCTCGGCCATCCCCCTGGTCGCCAAGATCTTGATGGACATGAATCTACTGCGTACCAGTGTGGGCCAGACCATCCTGGGGTCCGCCATCGTCAACGATCTTGTCGGTTGGATTCTGTTTGCCGTGATCCTTAGCATGCTCAACACCGCCGCCCACGGCCATGGCTCCGTGACCGGACTTGTGATTTTAACCATCGCATTCGCCGCGGCCAGTCTCACCCTGGGCAGAAAGTTGGTCTTGAACGTGTTTGCCTACTTTCACCGGCGGAATTTCCCCTCGGAAGGAATTCTCGGGGTGGCCGTTCTCATTGCCTTTCTCTGTGCGGCGTTCACACAATGGATCGGCATCCATGCCATCTTTGGCGCTTTTCTGGCGGGAATCATGATTGGAGAAACCGGCGAGGCCATTAACGGAACCCGCGAGCTCTTGCGCCAAATGGTCTTTTATATCTTCTCCCCGATCTTCTTTGCGTCCATGGGGCTGCGCGCCAACTTCATTACGCATTTCGATCTGCCCCTGGTTCTCGGGCTGCTCACGGTCGCTGTTCTGGCAAAGTTCATCGGCGCTTGTATTGGGGCTTATCTAGGCGGCAAAAAGGGCTATCCAGTGTTCATCATCGGCTTTGGTCTGATACCGCAGGGCGCCATGGGGATCATCCTCGCGTTTCTGGCGCTCGAATTTTCTCTGATTAGTGAAACCGTATTTGTAGCATTGGTCTGTACTGCGCTCGTGACCTCTATCTTGAGCGGTCCGCTGATCAAATGGACCATGGCGCGGGAGCTTGTGACCGGCGCCGCACGCAATTAAGCTCATTACGCGCTGAAGCCGCGCTTCACAAGCAGTTTATCGACGGCTCCTGCGACCATTTTAGTAACCGTGCTCACAGTATAATCGTGCGGGATGTGTATAAAACCTAACTTAGCTTGCGGCGCCCTGCGGCTGAAATAATCCAACATTACGTAAACCGAATAGTTACAAACATAATCGCCGGCATTGTTGGATACCGCCATGCGCCGGCTCAACTTGATCTGCAGTGTCGTCGGCAATGTTTTGGGGCCGTTTCGGCGGATCGGTTTCAGCGCATCGGTCTTGCGCGTTCGCCTGCCGTTTTTCGCCCGAGTTTCAATTTCGATTCGTCGGCGGCCGCATTGCCCCAAGCCAATCACCGCATCGGGCCTATGCTTCTCGAGTGCCTGGACAAACGGAGTCCTGTGAAAGCGCACCGGAAACACGACTTTGGTCAATCCGGGCCTGTCCGGTAACGCCTCGATTATTTTCGCAGTGATGTTATCACGAAACGCTTTGTAGGGGCCGAAGCCGTAGACGAGAACGCGCATGGCAGAAAGCCATGGAGGGAGTTTAACAGGGTCAGACAACTGGCCGGCATTGAGCCGGCCAGTTGCTGTCAGACCTGTGAGAAGCTGCTATTCCTTGGGCATGGACCGGTAACCGACTCCACTCTGGACACTGTCGCCACCCAGCTCATGATAGATCTTCCCGCCTGTTTTCTTGAACTCTTCAGCCTTTTCCTGCATTCCGGCATCCAGTGCCGCCTGATCTTCCAAACCTTTTTGCGCCGCGTAATCGCGCACGTCTTGGGTGATCTTCATCGAGCAGAAATGCGGACCGCACATGGAGCAGAAGTGCGCGACCTTGGCACCCTGGGCCGGCAAGGTCTCATCGTGAAACTCTCGTGCCGTCTCCGGATCCAGACTCAAGTTGAATTGATCTTCCCAGCGAAACTCGAAGCGAGCTTGGCTTAGGGCATTGTCCCGGATTTGGGCGCCCGGATGTCCTTTCGCCAGATCGGCGGCGTGCGCGGCAATCTTGTACGTGATGACACCGTCCTTGACGTCCTTTTTGTCCGGCAAGCCAAGATGTTCCTTGGGAGTGACATAGCAAAGCATAGCCGTGCCGTACCAACCGATCATCGCCGCGCCGATGGCGCTGGTGATGTGATCGTAGCCCGGAGCAATATCAGTGGTCAGCGGGCCGAGCGTATAAAAGGGCGCCTCATGGCAGACCTCCAATTGCTTTGTCATGTTCTCATGAATTAGGTGCATCGGCACATGGCCGGGTCCTTCAATCATCACCTGGACGTCATGTTCCCAGGCAATTTGCGTCAGCTCGCCGAGAGTTTCCAATTCGCCGAACTGCGCCTCGTCATTGGCATCGGCAATCGATCCCGGCCGCAGCCCGTCGCCCAGCGAAAACGAAACATCATACGCTTTCATAATCTCGCAGATTTCTTCGAAACGGGTGTAAAGAAAGTTTTCCTTATGATGCGCTAGACACCACTTGGCCAGGATGGAGCCGCCGCGCGAGACAATACCGGTGACCCGTTTGGCCGTCAGCGGCACGTAACGCAACAGCACGCCGGCATGAATCGTGAAGTAGGAGACGCCCTGCTCGGCCTGTTCAATCAACGTATCGCGAAAAATTTCCCAGGTGAGATCTTCGGCCTTGCCGTTGACCTTTTCCAAAGCCTGGTAGATCGGCACGGTGCCGATGGGCACCGGAGAGTTGCGCAAGATCCACTCGCGGGTCTCATGGATATCCGCGCCAGTGGACAGGTCCATCACGGTATCGGCGCCCCAGCGGGTCGCCCAGATCATTTTTTCGACCTCTTCCTCAATGGAGGATGCCACTGCGGAGTTGCCGATGTTCGCGTTGATTTTTACCAGAAAATTACGACCGATGATCATCGGCTCCGCTTCGGGATGGTTGATATTGGCAGGGATGATAGCCCGCCCGCAGGCGACTTCGTTACGCACAAACTCGGGCGTGACATACTTCGGTATCGAGGCGCCGAAGCTGTTGCCGCCGTGCGTGCGGACCGCGCCATTGCCGCCGTTTTCAAGAGCTTGCTGCCGGCCGAGATTCTCACGAATGGCGATATATTCCATCTCCGGAGTGACGATCCCTTTGCGAGCGTAATGCATTTGGGAGACGTTGCACCCTTTCTTGGCGCGCAAGATCGGACGCCTCGAAGCATCGGGGAAACGTTCGGTTGGCGCGCCGGGTGCGCCATTCTTGCCGTTAACCGGCCGGTAACTGCTGGAGCTCAGCTCCTCGACGTCGCCGCGCTTGCGAATCCAGTCCAGCCGCAGAGGTTTCAAACCTCGCCTGATGTCGGTTTGAGCACTGCCATCGGTATAAGGCCCGGAAGTGTCGTAGATCATGACCTGCGGGACATGCTCACCATTACCGTTGCTTTGTCCGTGGCCGTTGCTGGAAATCACCACCGCGCGCATGGCAACCCGCACGTCCGGAGTTCTGTCGCTTTGGACGTAAAATTTATGGGAAGCCGGCAAAGGTTGCGTCGTAATCCCGTTCTGTTCCGCACCTGTCAAGTTGTTTTCCTTTGACATACAATACCTCCTACAGAGTCCTTACGCTGCTTTATGGGTCGTCGGTTAGATTCCTCAGACACGCCGGTATGGTTTAACGTACTCTTCGAACAGCCCTTCTTTGCCCTTCTCCGCCAGATCCCGGGAGCGCTGCATCAATGTCTCTTTGTTTTCGACGAAATCCTTTCGGCTGAACCCCAGATTGCCCGGGTGAGTGCCCGAGTCCATGCGAATCGCATCGCAAGGACAGGCTTCCACACAGAAGCCGCAGTAAATACAGCGTAGGGTATCGATTTCGTAGCGGATGGGAAACTTTTCAACAGGCTTGTCCGGATACTCGCCTGCTTCGATATAAATGCACTCGGCGGGACAAGCGGTGGCGCAGAGAAAACAGGCGGTACACTGCACGGCGCCGTCATCCTTCAACGTCAACCGATGGCGGCCGCGAAAAGTGTCGGGATATGTCAGGCGCTCCTCCGGATACTGCACCGTAACCGAAGCTTGAAGCTGCTTGGCCAAACCGAATTTTTGTAAAATATGGACGCTCAGGTTACGCCAGAAACGATACCCCGTGACCAGAAGACCACGCATCACCTCCGGGAAGTAGAGGCGCTCCCATAGATTCATCTCCTCAATACGTTTCATTTGCAATATTCCTAATCTAAGTTGCAGATATGCAGCGCGAAGAAAGTAAGCGCCGGCAGGTGCGTTTTGTATTTTGCCTCGCCTTTATTCTAATTCACTCTACAGAGGTCGACGGAGGGTTGTCAAGGAAAGGAATGCTAAGGAAAACAAGCAATTCCCTTTCTTATTCCGTCTCGTACTGGAGGATCGAATAGACGCCGTAAGGTTTCAGTTTTTCCCGGCCGTGCAAGAAAGAAAGCTCGATAACGAAAGCGCACTCGACAACCTCTCCGCCGAGCCTGGATACGAGCTGCGCCGTGGCTGCCGCCGTGCCGCCGGTGGCAATCAAGTCATCGGCGATAATGACGCGAGAATTCTTTGGAATCGCATCGATATGAATCTCCAAGGAGTCGGTACCGTATTCAAGCTCATAGCTGGCGCTGTGAGTATCGTACGGCAATTTCCCGGGTTTGCGCACGATACAGAACCCCGCACCCAGCTTGTAGGCCAATGCCGCGCCGACAATGAAACCGCGCGACTCGATACCGAGCACCGTATCAATTTTTTGATCGCGATAGCGCTCGGCCAGGATATCGATGGTCTTGCCGAACAAACGCCCGTCGCCGAGCAGCGGCGTAATGTCTTTGAAAATGATACCGGGTTTCGGAAAATCGGGAACGTCCCGGACCGCGTTGCGAATGCTTGTGATCTCGTTGTTGTTCATGCCCATGGGCTAGCACATTAGGTTGGAGCCATCAAGGAAATCCCGCCGATCGCGCAATCCGAGAGCTCCCGGCGCAGCATCTAACCCTATCCGACATAGTTTTGAAGTCGCTCGGACGATGAGCCCTTGCTACAGCCGTGGGCAATGGGACACTGCCTTGAAGGCCACCCCCGCAATCCGCAGAAGGTGACGTTTCGTGCGTCGGGCCTTAACGCAAGCTGTGCGCTCAAGTGCCCACAGCTTCCGGTCTCACCGTCGTTGCACGCTCGCGTCTGTCCGCAATTTTTGTCGGCTTAAGGCTAACCCCATACTTGCCGGGTGGTTTCGACCACGACCTCGAGCTTTTTCTTCTGGTCGTCTTCGCTGATCAGGTTGCCCACTACATCGGAGGAAAAACCACATTGGGGGCTGATGGCAATCTGATCCAGCGGTACATACTTGCTTGCCTCGTCGATACGTCGTTTCAACTGATCGACCGTCTCGAGCTGGGGCACTTTGGTGCTCACCAGCCCTAACACGATCAGCTTCCCTTTGGGCAAAAAACGCAGCGGCTCGAAGCCGCCGGCCCTGGGCGTGTCGTATTCAAAGAGAAACCGATCATGCTGGAGCTCGTTGAGAAGACGCTCGGCAATGGCGTCGTAGGTGCCTTCACGATGCCACATGCTGCGCTGGTTGCCGCGGCAAAGATGAATACCGAAAGTCACATCGTCGAAACCCTTCACAACCTCGTTATCCGCCTTCAAAGAGCGGCTGAAGTTCTCGTTAGGATCTTCGCCGCGAACACGCATGGCCTCAAGCGACGGAGCATCGACATAGGCGGTGTAGCCGGGCGCGTCGATTTGCACATAGCGACACCCGGCTTCGATCAGTCCGGAAATGATGTCCCTTTCGATTTTGACCACATCCGTCATGAATTCGTCCATAGTTGAGTAAACGCTTTTCGAGTTTTGCCAATCGAAGCGTTGAGATATGCGATCAGGCCCGATGAGACTCACCTTCGCCGGAGTTCGCGCAGCCTGACTGAGAAAACGGTATTCATCCAAAGGAACATTACGCGCCAGGCCGAGCCGTTCCACCACCGGTCGGCGTTGCGCGACCGCGGTTCCCTTGTGCTCGCCCTGATCGGGAATTTCCCAGCGTTGCAGCGGGTTGCTGCCTTCGACGCGGCGCTCGTAAAATTTCCAACTGGTTGGCGCGGCGTCATAACCCGACACGGATTCCCCGAAGCTGTCCTGAAAGTTCAGCCGCCGGTATTCGCCGTCAGTAACTACGGCGAGCCCAATCTCTTCCTGAAAACGTACGGCATCCCGGATACTTTCGTCCTCCACCCGCCGCAGCTCATCCAGCGTTGTTTTGCCTTCATCGAAGCTGACCCGGGCCTCTTTTAGTCGCGCCGGGCGCAACAGACTGCCGATCACATCGTTACGAATTTTTGCCAGTTCTTTCATCGCACGACTCCATCCGCAATAGTTTTCGGCAACACCATATCGGACGGCTCACGACAACACAACCGGGGAAGAAAAAGCAGCGGATCCTGCGCCACGTTATCTTTACGAATTTCAAGATGAAGATGAGGTCCGGAAACCCTTCCGGTACTGCCGACTGTCGCAATGACGTCGCCCTGGGAAACGACTTGGCCCTCGCCTACCAAATTCAGCTGGTTATGCGCATAGACCGACACCAAACCGCCGTCGTGACGAAGAATCACCAGATTGCCATAGCCTCTCAGCCGATCGCTGTAAATCACCTCGCCATCGCCGATGGCCTTGATCGGTGTACCTTCCTCGGCCGCGATATCGATGCCGTCGTGATGACTCACACCGCGACGACCGAAAAACGAGCTGACGTTTCCGGCGATCGGCCACACCAGCCCGATGTCCGTCTGCAAGCTGGCATCGGGAATAGACCGAGGGGTTCGGACGTTCTCGGTCGAAGTACTAGATTCGACGGGCAACCGACGCACCGCTTCAGGAATAAAGATTTTTTGACCAACATGAATCTGGGTAGGATTTCTGAGCCGGTTCACCCTGGCCAGCTCTTCGTGCG
>CAYZXN010000263.1:0-11914 GCA_964482425.1 uncultured Syntrophobacteraceae bacterium
GTAAAAGCGACACCGATACCGGGAAAGGAATGGTGGGATCCGCATTTCGGTCCGATCTTTGACGAGCTGGAAAAAACCAAGACGCCGATCATTTTCCACGACACCAAGACCGGTTCCATGGGCCACGAGCGCTTTGCCGACAACTTTTTCTTCTCACACATGGTCGGGCGGACTATCGAAAGCATGGTTTGTTTGATGGTCTATCTGTGCGGCGGCGTCATGGAGAAGCACCCGGATCTGAAGATCATCTGCCTTGAGACCGGCGCGTCGCAGATGCCGTGGTGGTTGTCGCGGATGGATGAGCACTGGGAAAAACTGCCGCACCTGGTTCCCTGGCAGAAACGCAAGCCGAGCGAAATTTTCAACGAGAGCGTCTATGTCGGCTGCGAGCCTTTGAAGATGGTTTGTTTGAATGGGCTGTGGAGTATTTAGGCGGCGACCGTTTGGTCCTGGCAACCGACTCGCCGCACTGGGATTCTCTTCGCAGCCGGGACTAGTGACCGGGCCGGTGGCAAACAGCACGAAGATCTCACAGGAGAATAAGCGAAAAGTGTTGGGCGAGAATGCGATAAACCTGCTAAAACTTGGCCTTTGACTCAGGAGGTAATACCGTCTAACGGCGGCTTTCAGCGATGGGGCCAAAAAGGAGACAGAATGGTTAAATTCTTTTGCGCTTTAGCGCTGTCGTTACTATTCGCCTTGCCCGTTGACTCTGTTCAGGCAGCGACCACGATGCGCAAGATTATTGTCGCCTACGCTGCCATGAATGCCCGCGTAGCGCCTTTGTGGGTCGCGCGGGAGCGTGGATTTTTCATAAAATATGGATTTGACGGCGAAACGTTATTCATCCGCGGCGCGCCGACTTTGGTGGCCGGGCTGACGTCGGGAGACATCGATGTCGGTTATACCGGTGGAACGGCAGTCATTGGAGCAGCGGCCGGAGGCTCAGACCTTAAGATACTCGCCGCCCTTACCAACCGCGTCACTTATGATCTCGTCGTCAGACCGGGCATCAAGACGCCGGAAGATCTGCGTGGCAAGACCTTTGGAGTTCAAAGCATAGGCGGTACCGTTTGGATGGGTGCCATTTTGGGTCTGGAACATCTTGGCTTGGATCCAGATCGCGACAAAATCAGCATCATTGTGGCGGGAGATCAGACCGTGCTGGCGCAAGCGGTGGCAACTGGCACCATTGACGCGACAGTCCTGGACGGCGTGCAGAGCCGGCGGCTGCAAGCGAATGGGTTCCCTATACTGGCGGAACTGAACAAGGCCAACTTGCCGATTCTGAGCACCGGCATCGTTGCGCGAGAGCCTTACATCCAAAAAAATCCGCAAATCGTCGAGGGTGTGCTGAAAGCGGTGATTGAAGGTATGGCATTTTCTCTCTCGCCGGGGCAAAAACAAAACACGCTCAAGATCATCCAAAAATATCTTAAAGTCGATGTGCAGGCGGCTGAAGAGGGATACAAGGACATGGTCATCGGTTTTGACCGCAAGCCCTATGCTTCGCCCAAAGCCGTCGTCAACATTATTCGGTTGATGAAAACACGCAATCCAAAGGTGGCAAAGATCAGACCTGAGGAGGTCATTGACGACCGCATTTTGAGGAAACTCGATGAGAGCGGATTTATCGACGAGGTGTATGCCAGGTACGGCGTGAAATAACGGCTGGTGAAGCGTTTTGGTCCGGCCGTTACGGCAGAGAGAACAGAGGAGTAATAAAATGTATATTGACGGCGATACCCATTATTGGCCGCTGCGTTTCATCGATAAGGTGACGCATCCCGGCAAAGGCCATGTCGAAGTTACGCCGGACACAGGAGATTATCTGCGCTACGGCAGCGCGGTGCCGGGGAAAGTGGCCACCTATTATCGCGACGGCAAGAAGATCCACTCGTTCAAAGAAGGGCGCTGGAGCATTCCACTGCGCGCCGAGTTCATGAAAAAGGACGGTTTCGATATTCAGGTCTTGATTCCCGACAACCGGCCGTTGATCTATGAGTGCGATGCCGAGCTCGGGCGCCAGTTGGCGCGCGCATACAACGATACCGTCGCCGAAGACATTCATGACGACGACCGCTTTATCGGCGTCGCCTGGGTCTATTTGCCGGACATCGCGGAATCGGTGAAAGAATTGCGCCGCGCGGTCAAAGATCTCGGACTCAAAGCCGTCAAGCTCAACGGCGGTTGGGGCGATGGCGATCTCGACAGCGAAGTCTTGTGGCCGCTCTACGAAGAAATCGCCGCTCTCGACATTCCAATCCTACTTCACCCGGCCGCGCGGGTCTTTGAGTTGCAACACAGTCATCCCTGGCTTGTCGGCAGCGAGCGCTTTCGCGGTTATCAACATTTCCCGACCGCCCTGGGATTTTCTTTGACTTATATGGTGAGTGCTTCGCGTTTGATTTTTAGCGGCGTCCTGGACCGCTTTCCAACGTTAAGGTTCGCTTTTTTCGAAGGCGGTATCGGCTGGGTACCCTGGTTGATGCATACGCTCAACGCGCATACTCCCAACGACGCCGGAGTGTCGGTAGCGGTGCAACAGTTCTTCGACGGCAAGCAGAAGATCAAAAAACTCCCCGGCGAATACTTCAACCAGTTTTATATTGCAGCGGTGTCCTGGGAATCGTATCTCGCCGAGACCATCAAAGGTTGGCCCGATCATAACATCATCATCGGCAGCGATTTTGATCACGGCGATGCGGTGGCCACTTGGCCGAAGACAGTTGAAGTCGTCAAAGCTATGGGAAATGTATCGGAAGCCGATAAAGAAAAAGTGCTGGGAGGAAACGCCATGCGCCTGTTTGGTATAAACGGCAATGGCGCCGCCAAACATTAGTTTCTAAAACGCTGCTTCTTGTCCATGCGGTGCTACTGTTGCGCGTAAACTCCTAGCCTTCGTACAATGAGTACAGCCGGACTGCTTGCCCATTTCGCGTCTCGGTCTCAAACCGATAGCCGAATGCTGGATGCTTAGCGGCGCCGCCTGACATCCGCACACAAACCACTGCAAAACGCGCGCTTGCTGCGAAGCATGGAGAGCCTGGGGGGATTCGATTGCAGCACCTTTCAATGGGGTTCAATTGACAATGAAGACCGCATTGGATAATGATTTTGCATAAAATCTTTCATAAAATCGTAGGAGGAATCGATGGCAAAGGATCTCAGGACCTTTATTGCGGAGTGCCAGCGCGAATTGCCAGGCGAAGTGATTCACATCACCAAAGAAGTCAATCCGGGAAACTATGATGTTACGGCGATCATCAAACATCTCGGTGCGCAAAAGAAGTTTCCGATTATTATTTTCGACAACCCGCAGAACCTCAACGGCCGGGTCGGTCCTATGAAACTGACGATGAATTGCGAAATTTCCCAGGGAAAGACGCAGATCGCTCTAGGCATGCCCAAGAACGCGACTCGCCCGCAAATGGCCGAAAAATGCCTCGAGATGGAAGAGCACCGCATTCCTCCCAGCATCGTCGACAAAAAACAGGCTCCGGTAAAAGAAAATGTCATGGTCGGCAAAAATGTGGATCTTTATGAAATCCCCATCATGAGACACCATGAGATGGACGGCGGACCCTACATCGTTCTCTCCACCATCACCAAGGACCGCAAGTCGGGGATTTATAACTGTTCGTACCACCGCATGGAGGTCAAATCGAAAAACTCCACGGCGCTTTACGCCTCGCCGCGGCATTTATGGAAGATTTACAAAGACTATGAGGAGAACAACATGGAGATGCCGGTGGCAACCGTACTTGGCCATCACCCGGCCTACCATATGGGCGCGTGCTACAGCGGGCCGTTCGAGGTCAGCGAGTACGACGTCATTGGCGGCTATTTGGGCGAGCCGCTGCGCCTTGTCGCTTCAGAAACCTTCGGCGAGGAGTTACTGATTCCTGCCGACGCCGAAATCGTCATCGAAGGAGTGTTAAAACCGGGCAAGCGCGTGGTTGAAGGCCCGTTCGGCGAAGCGCCGGGCTATCTCGGCCCGCAGCGTTACACCACGTGCGTCGACTATGAGGTGCGCGCGATCAATTACCGCAACGGCGCCATGTACCAGTCGGTCATTACGCCGGAGGGCGACAAGCCGTGGATGGATCTGCCGCGCGAAGGCGCTTATCTGCGCCGCTGCCGCGAAGCCGTTCCGGGTGTGACCGCGGTCTGCAAGCAGGGCCGGCACGCGCACTACAACGTGTTCATTTCCATGAAGAAGATGTCCGAAGGCGATCCGGGCCGTGCCGCCGCCGCCGCATTGAGCTTCGATCACACCAAGAACGTATTTGTTTTCGACGACGATATCGATGTTTTCAATCCCACGGACATCCTGTGGGCGATTGCCACGCGCGTCCAGCCGCACCGCCAGGTCAGCATCCTGCTGCCGCTATTCCGGGGCAATTTCCTCGACCCATCGCTGGTCGATGAGATCAAAACATCGACGATGATCGTTGACGCGACCAAGCCTCTGGATCGGCCGTTCTCGCCGGTTTCGAAGTGTCCGGATGAGGCCATGGCGCGCATCAAGCTGGAGGAATATGTGCCGGGAGAAGTGCTGCAGCATATTCCGATGGACCGCACGACCTACTGGTCGTAATCGCTTGCAACAGAACAATTCATTCACAAGAGTTTTGTCATTGAGGAGGAATCATGGGCCAGGCTGTTGAAATAACTTGTCCAACCTGTAAAAAGATTTTTGTCGTCAATCCCCATATGCTGGGATCGGGCATGAATTTCCATTGTCCTTTTTGTGATCTTTATTTTCCGGAGAAAGATAGTCCAAAAATTCGTAAGTAGCATTCCGGCGCGATGAACTTCGCGGCCTTTCGCTTCCACTTATCATGAATTACGCACAAACCTTTGATGTCGCGGGCACAGACGCGCGCCGTGTCGATGGCGTTGAGAAGGTGACCGGCAAAGCCGTTTACACCGGAGATATTCAGCTTCCGGGCATGGGCTACGCCAAGATACTTCGGAGTCCCATGGCCCATGCTCGCTTGTTGAAAGTCGATGCAAGTAAGGCGAAGGAGCTGCCGGGAGTCATCGCCACCTTGACGCGCGATGATATCAAAGAGTTCAATTACAAGTACGGCGCGACCTATAAAGACCAGTCCATTGTCGCCGTCGATAAAGTCAGGTACGTCGGCGACCCGATCGCTGCGGTCATGGCCGACGATCCGACGATCGCCGAGACGGCTCTCGATCTCATCGAAGTCGAATACGAGGAGCTAGAGAAGATCCGCGATATCGAAGAAGCGACCGCGTCGGGAGCCATTCAGGTTCACGAAGGCGATGTGGCGCGGGCGGAGTTGCGTGGCTCTACTTATGGCGCGCCGGCCAGATTCAACGGCACCAACATCTGCTATTATTTGGGCTTCGGGCGCGGCGATGTCGATAAAGCGTTTGCTCAAGCCGACCATGTCTTCGAAGACACGTTTCGTTTCCAGAAGGTGCAACATTATTCATTGGAAGCGCACATCAATATTGCTTATTTCGATGGTGAGAAACTGACGGTTTGGGCCTCCTGCCAGGATCCATTTACTCTGCGCGACCATTTGTCCGGCATATTCCGTCTTCCGCTTAGCCGGATCCGCGTCATCGTGCCGTATGTCGGCGGCGGCTATGGCGGCAAGTTATACGTGAAGGCGGAGCCCATCGCCGCGGCATTGTCATGGAAAACGCGCCGCCCGGTAAAGCTGGCGCTGTCCGTCAACGAGAGCTTCAAAACCGTGACGCGCCATCCGGCTCGAGTCACGGTGAAAACCGCAGTCAATAAAGAGGGCCGGCTCGTCGCCAGAGAGTGCCAGATCTTCATGGACACCGGCGCCTATGCCGATGCCGGGCCGCGGGTAACGCAGAAGGCGGGTTATCGTTCGCTCGGGCCTTACAAAATTCCACACGTTAAAGTCGAAGCACACGGCGTTTACACGAATACCGTGCCGGCTGGCGCCTTTCGCGGTTTCGGCGCCCTGCAGGTGACCTGGGCCTACGAGTCGCAGATGGATATGATGGCCGATCGGCTGGGCCTCGATCCGCTCGAGTTTCGCTTGAAGAATCTGCTCAAGAAAGGCGATCTCTATACCTCCGGGGATACTCCGGTGGATTGCGACATGGAAGAAGGCCTGCGCAAGGTTGCCGATGCGATCAAGTGGCACGAGCAAAGCAGCCAACCGAACCACGGCAAAGGTCTAAGCTGTTGCATCAAAGACGGCGGCGGCACCTACAAAGTGGCGGGCGCGACCGTCAAAATGTCGTCGGACGGCAGCGTCGTGCTTTTGACCGGCACGGTGGAAGTGGGACAGGGCCCGCGCACCGCCTTGAGCCAGGTGGTTGCCGAAGAGCTCTGCCTCAGCCTCGACCGGATCGCCGTTGCGCAGCTCGATACCGACGTGACGCCTTACGATATTTCCACCAGCGCCAGCAGCTCCATGGTGGTCATGGGACTCGCCGTACAACGGGCGGCACAGGATGCCAAGCGGCAGCTCATCCAGTGCGCCGCGAAAGTACTCAAGCAGAGGCCGGAAACTCTCACGCTCAAAAACGGTGCAGTGTGCGCTCCGGACGGTCGAACCATCAGTTACAGCAAGGTCATAGTCGATTTCTTCGGCAGCAAGGCCGGCGAAATCATCGCCAAAGGTCTTTACAAGGACAAACGCAGCAAGAAAGCGGTACTGGGATCCACCGCCACTTTTTGGGAAGTCGGTTGGGGCGGCGTGGAGCTAGAAGTGGATCCGGAAACCGGAGTAGTGCGTCTGCTCAACTATGTCTCCGTCTGCGATACCGGCAAAGCCATCAACCCGGGTCAGTGCATCGGCCAGGACGAAGGCGCGGTGATGTTTGGCATCGGCCATTCCCTCATGGAGGAGATGGTTTACGAAGACGGGCAGATCCTCAATGGTAATCTTGTCGATTATCGCGTGCCGACGTTCCGAGATCTCCCCGATGATCTACATACGATCTTGATCGAAAACGGCAACGGTCCCGGACCGTTTGGATCCAAGGGAATCGGCGAGGGCGGTTTATTGCCGGTGGCGTCGGCCATAGCGAATGCGGTTTCGCGTGCGGTCGGTGTGAGAATCCAGGATCTTCCGCTGACGCCGCCGAAAATCTGGCGCGCCTTACAGGTTAAAGCGCAGGCGCAGACGCCGGGACATCGAGGGGAATCTGAGCGGAAGACGGGTTGAGGGGTCTACCGGAGTTTCATCGTTTTGTATTTACAAATGCACCTTTAATCCGTTATTTCGCAACTTTTAGATTCTACCCAGTTCTACAGATCCAGCACAGCGCCGCAATCTTTACAGGTCGCCAGATTTTTATCGCTGCGCATTGCCTGGGTGGCTTTTGCCACCGCATCGGACGGATCGTCGAATCGGACATCGGTCCGGTAGAGAGTCGCCCGGCATTGCTCACAAACCCAGATGAAGCGGTCGGTTTCCTCTGCAGCACGCCTTCTCTCTACGACAAAGGTCCAGGAACCATCGCCGCGGCGCGGCGAATGAGGCGTTTTTTGCGGCATGAGAAAAAGATCGCCGGCTTTGAGCACCGCGAGTTGAGGGTTACCGTCCGACAGGTAGTGAAGATTGAGCTCGCCTTCGAGTTGATAGAAGATTTCGTCGCCGGGATTGATGTGAAAATCTTTACGCCGGTTGGGCCCACGGGTGACGAAAGCGATAAAATCGGAATCCTCCCATAGAACGCGGCGCTGTCCCCATTCGCCCCGGTTCTCGTCAATCCATTGTTGCAAATTGAAACCCTTTAGGTGGGGAAACATAAGACCTCCTTCGCTTGCGAAGTGAATATAGGATTCAATGGATCGGACAATCAAGAGCGAAATGCGATGGCGCTGCGAAAGAAAAATACATTTGCGCTGAAAACCGGCCGCATCGGCTTGATATCGGATACGCACGGACTGATGCGGCCGGAAGCTTTGAGCGCATTGAGCAATGTCGAATTGATTATCCATGCCGGCGATATCGGCAAGTCTGAAATCCTTGAGGCTTTGAAAACCATTGCGCCGGTGGCGGCAATCAGGGGCAACAACGATACCGCGCCGTGGGCCCGCGAGCTTCCGCAAATACTCGATCTCCAGATCAACAACACCAATGTGCGCGTGCTCCATAATGTCCGAGAGATCACGGATGATCCGGCAGCGGCCGGTGTTCAGGTCGTGATCAGCGGTCACTCCCATAAGCCGTCTATAGAGACACGCGGCAGCGCGCTCCTGGTAAACCCGGGAAGCGCCGGACCGCGGCGCTTTAAATTGCCGGTCACGGTGGGGCTGTTAGTATTGCAAAAAGGTGACGCAAAGGCAGAAATTATTCCGCTGCTCTGACTTTGAACCTTTGAGCGGTTGAACGTTGAACCCGTTTTGCTTGAATTGTGTCTTCGCCGTTGACTTTATCGCTCTGTAAAGCGATAAACAATTATCCTTTTAAATCGGTTCTGTGAGACCGGTAAGGGACGCATGAAACAAGTCGCCATTTTAGCAGCCACGTCGTCAGACCTCCTCAGCACGGTTGAGGGGGTCTTTTTTTGTCTATGACTACAGCAAAGCAGATTGTGTTGGGCAAGGATGATCTTGCCAAGGCGATTACCCGGATGGCGCATGAGCTGATGGAAAAGGGCGGCAGCGTCGCCGATCTGGCGCTGATCGGCATTCGCTCACGCGGCGTGCATATCGCGCGGCGCCTGGCGCGAAAAATCGAGGAACTGACGCAACACGCTACGCCTGTCGGAAGCATCGACGTCACCATGTTTCGCGACGACAGGCCGCGCAACCCGGCAAGCATAGCGGCGGCTGGCGCAGAAGCTGCGGTTTCAGTGGAAAACAAGGTCGCCGTGCTGGTGGACGACGTAATTTTCCGCGGCCGGACGATCCGCGCAGCCATCGAGGCAGTCGAACGGCTCGGCCAATCGAAAAGGATCATGCTGGTCGTTCTGATCGATCGCGGCGCTCGTGAATTGCCGATTCGCGCCGACATCGTCGGCAGGAACGTCGAAGCGGCGGATACCGAGCGGGTGAATGTCTTGCTCGAGGAGTGCGACGGTGTCGACCAGGTGATTGTCACTCCTTGGGAGAGCCGCAGGTAAATCAAAGGAACTCGGATTTGGCATCTCGTAATCTAGTCTCGATAGCAGACCTGACCAACGGCGAAATCGAAGAGATATTCGAACTGGCGGACGCGGCTGAAAAACTACGCTCCGAAAAAGTCGGTAGCGGAAAAATCATGGCCACGCTGTTTTATGAGCCCAGCACCCGCACACGCTTGTCATTCGAATCTTCGATGCAGCGGCTTGGCGGAACTGTGATCAGCTGTTCGGATATGCAGGCGTCCTCCGCGGCAAAAGGGGAGAGCGTCGCCGATACGGCAAAGGTGGTGTCCAGCTATGCCGATGTGCTGGTCGTGCGCCATTATTGGGACGGCGCGGTGCAGGCAATGGCCGAACATGCCGATGTGCAGGTCATCAACGCCGGCGACGGCGGTCATGAACATCCAACCCAGACACTTTGCGATCTCTATACGCTGCGCAAGGAAAAGGGCGCCCTCAAAGGCTTGAACGTGGTGATTTGTGGCGACCTGAAAAACGGCCGGACCATTCACTCGCTGGTGTATGCGCTGGCACGCTTCGGCGCTAATGTGGTGACCCTGGCCGCCGCCGGGATGGAGCTGCCGCAGTACGTGCTGGAGCGGCTGGAGCGTGAGTTCCAATATACCTTGGCGCCCGTGGCGGGCGGCGACTTGAGCGCAGTCGTGACCGAAAGCGACGCTTTATATCTCACTCCCAAGCAGCCGCACCAGTTGGCGTTATTTACGCAAGTGGATAGCACGATCCAGAGCCACCTGACGAGTAGGGTATCGGGCCTGCGCTACGACGCTTTCTATATGACGCGGAAGCAAAAGGAGCGCATGAAGGGCGTCGCGGCTGGTGGGAACTATCCGACCATCGGGTCGAAATTTCTCAAAGAGCGACGTTTCAAGGACACCGTGGTCATGCATCCGTTGCCGCGCGTCGACGAACTGTCGCCGGAAGTGGATAAGGACCGACGCGGCATATATTTCCAACAGGCGGCCTACGGCGTACCGATTCGGATGGCGTTGCTGCACTTTATGTTCGAGCGGCAACGCCAACCGAAGCCGCTCAAATCCGTCAAAGGCGCGGCGATTTTTGAAAACCCGCATGCGGTCGGCCCGCATTGCCTCAATGCCAAATGTATTACCGTCAATGAGCCCGGCTCCACGCGCCTACGTTTTGAGCTTCTCGCCGAGGGACCGGCAGGAGCGCTCATTTTGCGCTGCTTTTACTGCGATCACCGCTTCAAGGTTCAGCTCGTCGGCCATAAGACATCGAAGAGATATTGTCCTTACGATATCACTCTCGACGAGACCGTCAGGCAGTGGCTCAACAACGGCGAGCTGGCGATTTTCGATTCGATCAAACAGGCCGAAGAGCTCGGCTATGAACCTCACAAGAGTGGACCGCAGCGCGCGATCATGAATGACCGCGAAATCCAGACGGCGGTCCGTCAAATGAGCGACCAGATCATACACGATTGCGACGATCCTGATCGTCTGCTCGTCCTGGGAATCAGGACCAACGGTTCGCTGATCGGACAGAGGATCGCGGCGCAATTGCAGCAAATGCAACAGCGAAAGTTTGAAGTGGGCGAATTGGAAATTTTTGGCGCGGGCGAGGACCTGCGCCGAATTTGTCCCGCCGACGCCGAGCTCGGACCGATCCAGCTGCGCGACCGATCGATCATTCTCGTCGATGATGTCATCCATACCGGCCGCACGGTGAAAACCGCTTTGAGCATGATCTTCAGATCGGCTAGACCGCGCTCGGTGCGCTTGGCGGTGTTGATCGACCGCGGTCATCGAGAGATGCCCCTCAAGCCAAACTACGTCGGTAAGCACATCCCCAGTGCCGATCATGAGCGTGTGCGGGTTCAATTGGGCGCGGCCGAGCCTAACAGCAGGGACAGTGTGGTTATTTATTCCATTGTCAGTCCGAACGAGAAGCAGTGACACGAAGGAAGAAGGGAAAAAAAGCAACTTTCCAATGCCTACTCGGAATGGCTTGATGTAAACTGTGATCTAGCGGAAGTAGCATGATACGGAAAAAAGCAGTACTGGCGCTGGCGGATGGGCGATACTTCGAAGGGCTCTCCTTCGGCGCCGAAGGAGAAGCAGCGGGCGAGGTGGTCTTCAATACCAGCATGACAGGCTATCAGGAAATTCTTACCGACCCGTCGTACGAAGGACAGCTGGTGGCCATGACCTACCCGCAGATCGGCAACGTCGGTATAAACCCTGAGGACGTCGAATCGCACAAGCCCTTCGTCAAAGGCTTTATCGTCAAGGAATATACCGCGGTGCCGAGCAGCTGGCGCGCCACTCAGGCTTTGCACGAATACATGCGGCAGCACGGCATCGTCGGCATCGAAGGCATCGATACCCGCGCGCTGGTGCGCCATCTGCGCGATTGCGGCGCGCAAGTGGGGATGATCTCGACCATCGCCCAAAGCGCCGAAGAAGCCATCGCCAAAGCCAGGGCAGCCCCAGGACTCGAGGGCCGCGATCTGGTCCGCAACGTCACATGCGATCAAGCTTACGATTGGAACGAAGGTTTATGGCTGTTGGGCGAAGGGTATCGCAAACGCACAGAGAGCGGCGCGCGAAAAACGCGCGGGGGCAAAAGGGACAAGTTTGATACCCCGTCCTATTCCGTCGTGGCTTACGATTTCGGCGTCAAGTACAACATCCTGCGCAATCTTTCCGAGGTCGGTTGTCAGGTCAAAGTGGTCCCCGCCGAAACCTCCGCCGAAGATGTGCTGTCATTGAAGCCGGACGGAATATTTCTCTCCAACGGGCCCGGCGATCCGGATGCGGTGCCCCACGCCAAGGAGAAT
>CAYZXN010000264.1:0-12211 GCA_964482425.1 uncultured Syntrophobacteraceae bacterium
TCGGCGCTCGATCCGATACCCCTCTTTTACAGGCAACGCTCCAAAGGTTTTTCGCGTAAGCTCGATCGCAGTGTACTGTTGCTGCCGTGAAATCAGCCAAATTCAACGCTCGCGTTTCCGCAAGCCTCAATAAAGGCAAAGTGCCCGCACAGAAGGTTTCGCCAAGCGGTCACTAAGTATCGAATGCAGAGATCATTGGACCTAATTCCGGCGGCCTCTCCGGTCGCTTACGGCGCGGCTGAGCATAGTGTCGATGGCTCCGCTCGACAGATCCTTAGCGCAGCACCCCCAGCTCAACCAGATCCGTAATCTCTTCACCGGACATTCCCAACAATTCTCCGCAGATCGCCTCGTTATCATCGCCGGCGAAGTGCGCTTTTTCTTTGAACGAAGTTTTTCTCTGGCTTAGCCGCACCGAGGGGCCTGCGCGCGTCACCCAACCGACCGTGGGATGAAAGACCTCGCGAGCAGAACCGCGCTCGCGCAAATGCGGGTCGCGATAAAGATCCTCCGCCGTTTGCACGACACCAGCGGCGATGCCATTGCGCTGCAAAATCATCATGACCTGGTGTGGCGTATGCTGCGCGGTCCAGCTTTCGACCCGTGCATCGAGCAACTCACGGTTGACAACCCGCGCGGAAAAATCCGCAAACCGGGTATCCGCCCGCCATTCGTTATGTCCGGTCACTTCGCAGAAGCGCGCCCACTCCTCTTCGCTCTCCACGGCGATCACACACCAGCGATCATCGCCCTTGCATTTATAGCAGCCGTGCGGTGCGGCGGACGCGCTGAAGTTGCCTTGCGGCTGCGGCTCCCGTCCATTTGTCAGCCATTCCAGATATGCCGGCGCGATCATCGAAGCGGCGGTTTCCGCCTGGGAGATATCGATGTACTGTCCTTTGCCGGTGCGCGCGCGATAATGGAGCGCTGCCAAAATCGCCAGCGCGCCGTATGAAGGCGCAACGTAGTCGGGGAAAGCGGTCTGACAAGCGGCGCCGGGCCGTTCGATGTCGGGATCACGCCACAGGTACGTCATACCGGAGTACGCCATGAGAATCGGTCCGAAACTGACATAGTCGCGGCGCGGGCCGGTCTGGCCGAAAGCCTGAAGGCTGGCCATAATAATGTCCTGGCGCACCTCGCGCATATGCGGATAATCGAGCCCCCAACTCGCCAAGACACGGGCACTGAAGTTTTCCGCCACCACATCGGCTACGGCGATGAGCCGCTTGGCGAGCGCCACTCCTTCGGGATGCTTCATATTGATGGCGATGCGTTTTCGATTGCGATTGCCTTCCAAGTCAGAGGCGACTTGGAAGCGTTGGCCGCGCTGCGGGCTGCGCATCGCGCGGCCGGCTTCGACGGAAATCACTTCGGCACCGTGTTCCGCGAGCAGGCAGCCGAGAGCGGGCCCGACAATGCCGGTGGGAAAACTGACGACCCTGATACCGGTGAAGGCTCGGCTGCCGCGGCCGGAACGACCCAGTGATTCCAACCATGGCGATGGTTGCAACCAATTCTTGAGCATCGGCTGGTGCTCGCCCAAACGCGGCGCGCCGTGTTTTATGCGCCACGGGCTTTCAGAAAATTTGTAGGGGTCGCCGAGAAACCGGCGCCGGTCACTACCGGCATCCTCAACGTCCACCGCATAACCGCGATGGCGCGTCTGCGGATCATTGAGAAAAGCGCCCGGCGAGTTGATCGGCGCCGCCGCCAAGCGCCGGTTTTGAAAGTCATCGAAGAATTCACTGACATGATAGTTCAAGGTACGCGCTTCAATGAGGCGATCGAGCAAGGGTCGTAAAGAATGGCGGTTCTGGACGGCTTCGAGTTTCGGATCCATCAGCTCCGGCGGGTTACCCAGCCACTCCACCAACCGGCGCCAGTGATCCGCTTGGTTGCAAAAAATGCGCACGTAACCGTCCTTGCAACGATACGTATCGGCAACGGTGGTCGTCTGGCTATGCCCCGTGCGCTCAAGAACCTCCCCGGTGACACTGTAGCGGGTGATGATGCGTAGAAACGGATCGGCAGCCAGAACGTCTTGCAGCGAGACATCGACATGATCGCCTTCTCCGGAAACGCGTCGGTCGAAGAGAGCCATCAGAGTGCCGTATGCCGCATGCAGCGAACCCAGTCGATAGGCGATTTCGTACGGGCCCACGAGTGGCGCGCGCCCCGGATGGCCGCACAGATTCATCAAACCGCCCATGGCGAAGGCGACGATGTTTGGTGCTTTGAAATCCCGGTAAGCACCCGTCCGGCCGAAACCGCTGATGGAGGTCATCACTAGAGCGCGGTTGATAGAGTGCAGATCTCCGTATCCCAGATCAAACCGATCCAAAGCGCCGGCGGGCAGGTCTTCGATGAGCGCATCCGCATGTCTAATCAGACCGCGCAACGTTGCGCGATCGCTTGCGGACTCAAGGTCTAAAACAATTCCGCGCTTGTTGGTGTGATTAGCGGCAAATGAAATGCTGTTTTCCGGATGCGGCAGTTCGTTCTCAAAGGGCCCCTGGCGCCGCATCGGCACGCCTCCAGGCGGCTCGATGAGAATCACCTCAGCGCCTAGATTGGCGAGCAGCAAGCCGCAGTAACCGCCCATCCGTATCGTAAGATCCAGAACACGCAACCCGGCCAGCGCGTCCGGCGATGCGCTAAGCATCGACCCTTGCTTTGCTAAGTCCATCGATTGACTCGCTTTCTGCGCTTTGGCTGGGAGCGGCTTGAGCTTCGCTCGTTGGAGTTCGGCGCGTTAGGCAATTCGCCATGAGCATTTTTCCGCGCAGCTGTGTTCCGCGAAAGCAACCGGCGCCGGAGTTCAAGCGCTTACGACCGCGATCTGAACCTTCTCAGGTTTCCGAACGGGCGCTCTAAACGACTTCACTGCTCAAGGTTTTATTTCATTCGGGTGTTTTGGAGATCGGAACAAGATTGCCGCTGCTGTCGTAGACTTCAACGGGTCCGTATTTTTCAAGAGCCGGCTTGATTTTGCCGGCGTCACCGACCGCCACAAGCTGCATCGTTTCGGGATCCAGGTACTTGCGCGCGACCCGCTGCACATCGGCTGCGGTGACAGCCATGACTTTGGCCGGATAGTTATCCCAATAGTCGGGCGGAAAGCCGTATAATTTCCGCACCATGGCAAATGCCAGCACGCCGGTCGGCTGCTCCAATGACAGTGCAAAGCGCGCCGTAATAGCGCGCTTGGTGTCGGCCAACTCCGTATCGGGGACTCGTTCATCGCGAATGCGGCGAATCTCGTAAAAGAACTCATCCACCGCCGCAGCCGTAACTTCGGTACGCATGTTGCCGCCGGCGCGCCACGGTCCGGCATAACGAAGGGCGGTAAAATCGCTGTACACGCCGTACGTATAGCCCTTTTCCTCGCGCAGGTTCAAAAACAAGCGCGCTGCGGCACCGCCGCCGAGGATGTGATTCATCACGACCAGCGGAATATAATCCGGACTGCGGCGATCGATGGCGATGTTGCCCAGGGCGATCGTGGTTTGCACGGAGTTGGGACGATCGACAACGTGGATTTTCCGCGCGCTCGAGGGAGTGGCATCTGCAGGCAACACTTCCTTTAGACCGCTGGTTTTCCAATCTGCAAGCCATTTCTCGAGCTTCGGGATCAGTTCGCTCGCTCGCACGTTGCCGGCAAAGCCTATGATTGCATTCTGCGGCACGTACCTCTCGCGATGCCAGTCGGCTAAAATCTCCGGCGTGACGGAATCGATCGATTCCCGCGTTGCCGACACGATGGCGGCCGGATGACCGCCGTAAACAGCCCGATTGAATCGCTCGCTGGCGAGGAAATTCGGCGCCGCTCTCTGCTGGCGCAATTGCACGCGCAGGCGCTGTTTGATGTTGTTCAATTCGCGGCCCGGAAACGTGGGCTCGAGCAGAACCTCAAGGGCTAGAGGAAACCATACGTCGAAGTTATCGCTCAACCCGGAAGCCCCAAAGGTCGTTACCGCAGAGCCGAACTCCGCTGCAGCGCCGAAACTCGCGCCCAGCTTGTCGGCTTCCTCGGCTATCTCCCTGCTGCTGCGCGACTTCGTGCCTTCCCGCAACATCTGCGCGGTCAGGCTTGCCAGCCCCGGCAATTCCGCCGGCTCGAACAACGCTCCCGCAGCGCTGATTTGAAGCTGTACCGAGATCGCGGGGAACCGGTGATCTTCGGCGATCAATACTGTCAGGCCATTCTTCAATTTCGCTTCCACCGGCCGGGGCAAATTGACCCGGAGAACCTCGGACGAGAGCGGCGCCTGATTCTTTCGCTCGATTTTGCTTATCGGCGTACCGGGCGACTCCTGGCCGACAAGCAAATGCGTCGGGACGAAAAAACAGATAATCGCCAGCAATAGAAAAACAAATCGTAGAGGATGTCTCATAGCTACCGATCGATAGTCGCCGTCGGCGCCGCCGCTTTAGCTTGGGGCAGCGTCGTCACAACGGTTCGATTGGTCTCCTTGAAGTAGTTTCGCGCAACGCGCTGCATATCGCCCTTCGATACCTGCAAAATTTTCTTCTGGACTGAATTAATCAACCCCGGATCGTCATAGTAGACTGCATAATAGCCGAGAGTGTTGGCGCGGCTGCGCGTGCTGTAGAAACTCTGCGCCCGCTGGCGGCGCATCTGCATGCGTATTTTATCCAGTTCCCAATCCTGGACCGGCTCACTCTTGATTTGCTCGAGCTCTTCATGAATAAGCCTCTCGATCTCGGCAAGATTCACTCCCGGCCGCACCATCACTGACACCCAGAAAAGAGAAGGCCCCCGCCGCTCGTCCGGTCCGGCGGATATGCTCAGAGCGAGTTCTTTTTCTTTGACGAACTTTTGGTAAAGACGCGACGACAGCCCGCCGGATAGCACCTGCCCCACTACCTGCAGGGCGTAAGAATCCGGCGTATTTCCGGGCGGAACCTTATAAACGATATCGATGCGCGGCGCTTGAGCGAACGGATCTTCGATGGTTTTGCGCCGCTCCGATTTTTGTTCGGGCTCGGTAACATCGGGAACCGGCGGCGGCGGTTGTGACGGAATGTCGCCGAAGTATTTCTGAATGAGCCCCAATGCTTCCTTGGTTTTAAAAGCGCCCACGAGTGAAAGCACCGCATTGTTCGGCGCATAATAAGTTTTGAAAAACTTCGCGGCGTCTTCAAGGGTGGCGGCGCTCAGGTCCTCCATGGAACCGATGGTAGAATGCTTGTAGGCGAAATTATCGTAGGCCGTCCCGATCACAGATTCGTAGGTTCTACCATACGGTCGATTGTCATAGCTCTGGCGCCTTTCTTCCTGGACCGTCTGCCGCTGGTTGTCCAGATTTGCTTGAGTAACATTCAAGGAGCGCATCCGATCGGCCTCTAAAAAGATTCCGAGCTCGAGCTGGTTTGCCGGCAGTGTCTGAAAGTAGTTTGTCCGATCCGCGTTGGTGGTCCCGTTGGCGCTGCCGCCGTTGTTTAGAACCAGGATGAAATGCTCTCCTTTGCCGACGTTCGCCGATCCTTGAAACATCATATGTTCGAAAAGATGGGCAAATCCGGTACGACCCGGCACTTCATCGCGCGAGCCGACGTTATAGGTCATGCAGATCGAGTAGGTTGGCGCATGGTGGTCTTCCGAGAGAAGCACACGCAACCCATTCTTGAGCCTGAATTCACTAAAACGTACGTCGATGGTGTGCGATGACTCGACCGTAGCGTGACTGGGAATTGATTGGGCCGTTCCGAGAGGCACCGCGGTCAGAAGCGACGACAGTAGCAGCAATCCCGTAGTCAGGGATAGGATTCTATGCACTCACACCCCGTATGCGTAAACTTAATTTGCCAATCGTAGCACGCAATATCTTCATCGGACGATGTCGTCAGTATAGTAGTCCGACATGCAAGCGGCAAGCGCGGAGCGCTTTCCCTGGCCGGAGAATGACCGCTACTCAAAGGATTGGGAACTCAACTGCGGCTCGTACAGCATCTGAATCAGGATTCCATCGGGATCGGCGCAGTAAAATGACGCGCTGCCGTCGCGGTGAACTTTAAACGGATGAATGATCGGAACTCCGCCGGCGCGAAACTCCTGCTCGAGTGCTTGGACACGCTGGACAGTGTCGACGATAAAGCCGAGATGATCGAGCTGCTGTCCGGCTGCGACCGCGGGAGAGCTCGGTGTGACCTGATGTAAAGCGATATTGTCGCAACCCGACGTTAGATAGACATTTTGCGGATCGGGCTCCCAGACCACCTCCATACCCAGTGTGCCCTGGTAAAAGGCTTTCGCTTTGAAGATATCTTTCACCTTGAGCGCGATATGGCGCATACCTTTGATGCCGTCGATCGGACTCATAATCGCCACTATAACACACCGTCTCCGTAAGACACGCTCCCTTACCGCTGCAGGCGGGCAGCCTTGCGCCGTCGTTATGAAACCGAGATATTTCTAAGAATGGCCTTCGCCTCGGCCCTCATAGAGTGGGCGGCACTCCCGCTTGGAGCTTCTTCGAAGTTGCTGAGTCGAGTTGCGCACCGGTCCTTGATCGGGGCTTCACTGGCGGAAGTCACAAATTTATGTTCTATAAAGGAGTCTCTTCTCATCATCTGCACCCATGGCAAAATCAAAGAAATCGGTTCGGGAGATTCACCCTCACCTGACGATCCTCGAAGATATCAGCTCGCTGATTACTCACTCGCACGATCTTCAGGAAACTCTGCAAAATATCGTCACCACGGTGTGCGACCGGATGGAGACCGAGGTCTGTTCCATTTATATTCTCGACCAGCAAAGAAAGCGCCTCACGTTGCGCGCCACCATGGGTCTCGACCGGGAATCCATCGGTAAAGTATCCATGGGCATTGGCGAAGGCCTGACCGGCTTGGTCATAGAGCGCATGAAACCGGTCATGGTCGTCGATGCGCTGGCCCACCCGCGTTACAAATATTTTCCCGAGACCGGCGAGGAGCGCTTTCACTCCTTTCTCGGTGTGCCGCTGTTCGAAAACAAAGCGCCGTTGGGCGTTCTCGTGGTCCAAACCTCGCGGCGGCGTGAATTCTCCCGCGACGAGATTCGCCTGCTGACTACGATTTCGTCTCAAGCGGCCAGTATCATCGTCCAGGCACGGTTGCTGGATTCCTTAAGGAACAAAGAACGTGAGCGCAAAGAATACCAGAAGCGCATGGTGGATGCCCTGCGCAAGCTGCGCTCTTACGAGGGCCGCCGCGCCGACAAGGCGTCAAGAACACCACGCAAGTGGCGCGGTCGATTGGTGGGGCTCGCCGCCTCACCCGGGTTTGGCCGGGGCCGGGCGTACGTTCTGCAGCCGCGCATGGACCTGAACTCGATCCAGAAAAAGCGCGCGAAAAACCCAGAGCGCGAGATCGAACGATTCCGTGGCGCGGTGGAGCGCGGGATCGAGCAGATCAATATAGTCAAACAGCGAATGAGCAATCTGATATCCCGAGAAGAAGGCGCGATCTTTGACGTCTACCGGCTGATTCTGGAAGACCCTGCCATTATTCAGCAGATCGAAGCTCAGATTCGCCAGGAGGGCTACGTTGCGGAATACGCCATTAGGGTTGTTTTCGCGCAGTATCTAAATTCCATCTCGCAAATCGAAGACGACTATTTACGAGAGCGAACCGGCGACGTCAAAGATGCCGCTCAGAGGCTGCTGGAGAACCTTTCCGGTACCCCCGACCAACACGTTACCGTCCCCGCGGATTCGGTGCTCGTGGCGGAAGATCTCTCGCCCGCAGACCTGAGCATGCTTGAGGGCGACCGGTTCCGCGGCATTGTGTTGGCCACAGGCGGTGTCACCACCCACGCGTCGATCCTGGCGAAATCGTTCGAGATCCCCAGCGTCGTGGCAGTCGAAAACTTGATGGAAACCGTGCACCATGGGGATTCCGTCATCGTCGACGGCAATTCCGGCGTGCTTTACGTCAATCCCAAACAGGAGATCGCTCGCGAATACGACCGCCTCGAAAGCGATTATGCCGCCCTGAACCGGGAGTTGAGTGAGCTCAAAGACGAGCCGGCGGAGACCCTCGACGGTCATAGAGTCTCGCTTTATGCCAACATCGGGTTGTTGAGCGATATCGCTTTTGCCCATCTGCACGGCGCGCAGGGGGTGGGCCTCTACCGCACCGAGATTCCGTTTCTGGCGCACCCGGATTTTCCCAGTGAAGAAGAACAGTACTCTCTTTACAAGCGCGTCATCGAGGGCATGGCCGGGAAGCCGGTAACGATTAGGACCTTGGACATTGGCGCCGACAAGTATCCGTCTTACATGCGCAGCATGGGCGCCGAGCCCAATCCATTTCTCGGCTGGCGTTCGATCCGGATCTCGCTGGATGTTGAAGAGATCTTCAAGACCCAGCTCCGCGCCATCTTGAGAGCTGGAACTCTGGGACGCGTTCGCCTGTTGATCCCGATGATTTCCGGGCTGGAAGAAATTCTCAAGGTCAAGGAATTGCTCGCGGAAGTGAAGGACGACTTGCAGCGGGAGGGCACCCCATTCGACCGACAGATGGATCTTGGGGTAATGGTAGAAGTTCCAGCGGCCGTTCAATTGGCGGAGCGCTTCCTGCGCGAGGTTGATTTCCTCAGTATCGGCACGAACGATCTGATTCAGTACATACTGGCTGTCGACCGCAGCAATCGAAAAGTCGCCAATCTTTACGAACCGCTTCATCCGGCGGTTCTTGCGGCTCTCCACACAACGATCGAAGCCGGTAAGAGGGAGGGTAAAAGAGTCGCCATGTGCGGGGAGATGGCCGGCGATCCGCTTTGCGCCCTTTTACTGCTGGGTATGGGACTGGAGGAATTCAGTATGGGTTCTCTCTATGTTCCTGCTATCAAGAAGACCATCCGTTCCGTTACCTATGAATCGGCAAAATCCATGGCGCGCATCGTTCTTCAGATGGATACCGTAGGCGAAATAAAGAGATATTTGTTCGAGCAGATGCGCGAGATCGGCATGGTCGAGCTGTTGGAGATGTATCATTGACAAGCCAGCGGATCGGTAGTCCTAATTACCTTGATAAAGTTGATTTACCCCTTTCCGTGGGTTATATTGAATTCGAACGATCGTTCGAACTTTCCCTTGAAAGGATTTATGCCATGGTAAAGATTTCTAATTTTGACGACTGGGTTGACTACTTTCGCGTCTGGCAAAAAGATATTGGCTATGACCCTGCGTTATTGGGAGACTATAAGTTTGAGACCAAACTGGACGAGCTTCATACGCCGGAAATCGAGTTCGGCGACTTTAAAGGTCAGCCGAAATGGCAGCGCTTGGGGCAGATTCCTAACCAGTCGATTCGCGACGCGCTGATGAACCTGATCGTCTATCAGGGCGATACCGAATTCGCCTCCGTCGAACAGCAAAAAAATCTTCTCGACGCGGCGCCAACGGAATATGACCGCAAAGCCCTTACCCGCGTGAACAGCGAAGAGATGCGCCACGGCTGGCAGATGTGCTACCTGCTGGTCAAGTATTTCGGTGATTCCGGAAAACTGGAGGCGCGCAAACTTCTGGAGCGCCGGGCATTCCGCGGCGACAGGCTACTGGGATCGTTCAACGCGCCGGTAAACAACTGGTTGGACTTTTTTACCTACACTGAGTTCGTCGACCGTGACGGCAAGTATCAGCTCACGATGCTAAGCCATTCTGCTTTTGCGCCGCTGGCCGAGAGCGTGACCGCAATGCTTAAGGAAGAGCATTTCCACATGTTCACGGGCCACACGGGACTCACCCGGGTCCTTCGTGCCGGAAAAATTCCGGTGACGATCGTGCAGAAGTATTTCAACAAGTGGCTGTCCACCGCTTATGACTTGTTCGGCACCGACAATTCGTCTTCCGCCAACTGGGCTTACGTGTGGGGCCTGAAAGGTCGATTTGACGAGCACGAGGCGACGGTTCCGGCTGACAAGGACAGGTTGAACGACCTGGCGCGCGATCACTACATGGTGGAAAGCGCCAAGCTGATCAACCAGCTGAATCAGTTGATCCCGGAAAACCAACCGAAGCTCTATGCGCCCGATGTGAAATTCAACCGTTCGATCGGCGAATACGTGGGTAAGACGTTCAGTGTGACCGGTGAACTGCTTTCTTCCGAAGCTTACGCGAAGCATCTCGCCGAAACTCTCCCCACTGCGGAAGACGAGAAGATTCTCAAAGATATCATGAATGGAAAAGATTGGGTTGCGCAGATGCAAATGAACTAGATCACGCCTTGTTGCATGAAACGGCTGCGATACTGTGGCCATAAGGAGAGAGCAGTGAAGCGGATGTGTCTCGTGTGTCAGAACATCGATTGTAAGTCCCGGGGTTCCGAACAGCTAATGGGGGAACTCGAAAAGCGTATAACGGCAAAAGGGCTGGAGGACGTCGAGGTGAAACCCTACATGTGCTTCGGCGCATGCCAGGAGGGACCTAACATCGTGCTGTACCCGGAGAAGAACTGGTACGCGAACGTAAAAGTAGAAGACTTGGACGATATCGCTGATCATCTTGCCGGCGGCCCGCATGTTCAACGGCTCGATACCATCGATTCGTCGTTGAAAGAACTCATCTACCAACTTCTCGACACGGGAGTGGTCTAAACCATGGAAGGCATCCTTTTTCCGCGGGGCGTGGTTGAGAACCGAGAGGATTTGAAAACATACCGCGCCCGTAGCGGCTACGAGGCCTTGCCTAAGGCTCTCAAGAGCGCAGCCGAAGACGTGATCAAGCACATTTCCGACGCGGGTTTACGTGGTCGGGGCGGCGCGGGATTTCCAACCGGTAAAAAGTGGTCGTTTGCTCGCGAAGCACCTGACCAACCCCATTACCTGATTATGAACGGCGGGGAGGATGAACCCGGCAGCAAAAAAGACCGGGTGCTCATGGAGAACCTTCCCCATCTGGTTATAGAAGGCGTGATCCTGTCCGCCTATGCAATCGGCGCGGCCAAGGCGTACCTCTACATCAATGCCCACTACGAGAAGGCGACGAAAAGTATATCCGCTGCGCTTGCCGAGGCTAGAGACGCCGGCTACTGGGGAGACGACATCCTTGGCAGCGGCTTCAGCCTCGATATTGAAATCGTCGCGGCGCCGCATAACTACGTTGCCGGGGAGGACACGGCGGTCATCGAGGTCATCGAGGGCAAAAAACCTCTGCCCAGACAGAAGCCGCCATTTCCGGTCACAGTCGGGCTGTTTGGTAAACCCACCTCGGTAAACAACGTCGAAACGCTCGCCAATGTGGCTCCGATCATTTTACACGGGGCGGACTGGTATCGACAATTTGGCACCGCAGACAGTCCGGGCACCATGATCTTTGCGCTTGATGACGACGTCAACCGTCCGGGGGTTTACGAGTTGCCTTTCGGCACGCCGCTGCGTTATCTCGTCGAGGAGTGCGGCGGCGGGCTCAAGAGTGGAAAAAAGATCAAAGCGATTATGCCCGCGGCCCCGTCTTCAGCGTTCTTACCAGCGGAAAAGATCG
The DNA here is from genome assembly GCA_964482425.1 of uncultured Syntrophobacteraceae bacterium. Taxonomy (GTDB): domain Bacteria; phylum Desulfobacterota; class Binatia; order UBA9968; family UBA9968; genus WHTF01. The sequence continues at coordinate 11,490 of CAYZXN010000264.1, forward strand.
ATACGCCTCTAGATCACAACTCCATGCGCGAGGCCGGCGCCGGCCTCGGTTGCGGTGTCGTGCGTCTGGTCAGCGAAGGAAGTTGCATTGTCGAGGAAGTTTTAAAAATCGCTGAATTCTTTGCCGCGGAATGCTGCGGCCAGTGCCCTGCTTGCCGGATGGAGACCAACACCCTATTAATGATGATGAAGAAAGTGCAGCAGGGACAAGGCGGCCAGTCCATGCTCGAGCAGTTCGGCAAAATCTTGGCCTTCAACAAGGGCAAAGGCTTTTGCAATCTCATCGCCATGCCCGGTCCGCCGATCGAAAGCGCGCTCGAACTTTTCCCGGGGGATTTCGAGGCCCATCTTTCCGCCGGCAAGTGCCCGGCCAATTAAACTCCCTATAGCTTCGTGCGGCGGGCGAGCAAACCGCAGAGCGAAAATTTCAAGCGGCGATAGGAAATGCCGGTTAAGCTTCGAGCGCCGCAAGCAATCCGGCATCCGTCGATTGGTTGACGCTTTCAGTCACGCCTTGATAGTCTTCGCTGGGATTCCTGTGTGCTGGATTTTAGTTCCGCGCCGATTGATTGGATTTGAAAAAAGCAATTGACGCGTTTTTCAGTCGTGGGACGTTTGATCAGAGCTGTTTTCATGACCAGACTGTAAGGAGAGTTCACTGATGTCGACAGAGGCGTTCACGAGGAAATTTCACGAGGGGCTTAATTCGCGCGAGTTGCTTCT
>CAYZXN010000265.1:0-5525 GCA_964482425.1 uncultured Syntrophobacteraceae bacterium
AAGGATGCGGTGCGCAAAACCCATACCGATCCTGGATTCATCGCCGAGTACCGCAAGATGACCGGCGGCGATGATCCGACACCGCTGATGCCGGACGAACAGGCCAAGGTCGTCAAGGAAATTCCGCGCGACCCCGAAACCATCGAGCTGTTCAAAAAATTTGCCGGTACCGGACCTCTTCCGCCACGCTAAAAATGCTTACCGGGCGCCGCGCGCCCGGTAAGACGCTTCCTCAGTACCTCTAATCCGCTCGCGCCGAGGGTGCTTCATTTCGCGCTGGAATCGACGCCGCATCCCCGGCGACGGCACGAGCAGCGCGTCAATGCCGGCCGCGCGTCTTCTCCAACGTGTTTAGCGTCTGTTCTGAGTTGTGGGCGCATGTTAAGCTTGAATCTCAATGACGCCGCAGATCAAAATCATGCCGGGCCGATTGCCGCGCTTTTGGGAGCGCAACGTCTTGTTCTTCTGCAACATGCATTCGATTTTTTACGACAACCGGGCACAAGCCGAAGACCTCATGGGCCAGATTTACGGCGCCCACTCGTACGGCAGCAGAGTGGTGTCGATCCTGAATCTGCTTTTTAAGGGAACCCCCAACAAGATTCTGCTCGAAGCGCCTCCGGAACCGAACCTGATGGATTATCTCTCCGGCGATATCGGCCTGTCGCTACCGAGCTTTGACGTCCTGGATCACCAAGGCTACCAACATCTAGTGGCCAATCTGGACGAAAAGGAGCCGTCCGGGCTCGACGCCTCGTTTGAACTCCTCAGAGATCATCCGGCACATTGGGTTGACGGTTTTGTTACCGACCGTGTTCTGGTCCAGCTCGCCACCCGCTTGGGTAAGCGCACGATCAGTACGATGGAAGGCAGTAAAAAGGGTAACAATAAGTATCTCCTCTACCGCCATCAGATAGAAAAAGGCTTGCCGGTCTTCGAGACATCACTGGCCGCCAGTGTACCGGACGTTGGCCTCTGCTTGGATCGGCTGCGCGATCTGGGATACCGAACCGCCGTCGTCAAGGCACAGATCGGCGCCTCGGGCTATGGCATGATTAAAGTGGCAACCGTTAAGCCGCGGCTGGAATGCATGCCCGATTATTTATTCTTCGAGGGACCCTGCATGGTGCAGGGATGGCTCGATCAGGAAACCCCGGGTGTAAAGGTGATCGGTTCCCCCAGTATTCAAATGTTTTTAGCCGACGAGGCAGTCTTCCTATTTGACTGGACCGAGCAGATCCTCAGCGACGCCAGCGTCCATCAGGGCAATATGTCGCCGCCCCCTTATGTTTCACAATACCCGCAGCTCGAACAGGAGCTGTTTCGCCAGGGCGCCATTGCCGGAGAGTGGCTGCACCTTCAAGGATATCGCGGCACTGCCAGCACGGATTTTCTGGTCATCGAGAAGGACGGCAATGTCGAGGTCATCATTTGCGAGATCAATGCGCGCGTGACCGGCGCCACCTATCCGGCGGTGCTGGCGCGGCATCTTATGCCCGATGGATGTTGGAACATGCGAAATATTCAATTCCGCAAATCTCTCACCGGGGATCAGCTGCTTGCGCTTATGGACCGCGCCCGGGTGCTCTATCATGCGGGCACGAGCAGCGGCGTCCTGCCGTTCAACTTCAATACCGACCCGGATGGCAAAGTCATCAAGGGTCAGTTTCTCTGTCTGGCGGAAAACCAGGACCGGTGTGCCGCTCTCTTGGCCAAAGCTTGGAGCGAGTTGCCGGTCGAGTGGGGCTATGATCGGGACTAGCGCCGACAGCGAAACTCTGCGCAAGCGGCTGATCGAGCTCACGCGCGATCTGATCCTCATTCCGAGCACCCGCGAACGCCCGGAGGACATCGACCGCTGCATGGAGTTCGTCATCAATCATGTGGAGATGCCTGACACCGTAACCATCCGGCGTTTTCGCGAACAGGGCGTTCCCTCTACCGTGATTCTGCCGCACGATATCGCAGCACCCGAGGTGATGCTCTTTGCCCATCTCGATGTGGTGGCGCGTTCGGGAAATGCGGAATACCGCTCGTCGGTCAGCGACGGAAAGATCTATGGTCCGGGCAGCGGCGACATGAAGGGGGAGTTGGCGATTCTGCTTGCGATCTTCCGCGATTTTCACGAGCGCTGTCCCGGCCTGTCGCTCGGGCTCGCCGTGACCTCGGACGAGGAAAACGGCGGTGACTGCGGCACGCGCTTTCTCTTCGAAAAAGCGGGCATTCGCTGCGGCGTCGCCATTATCCCCGATTCCGGCTCGCTCAACGAGATTGCCGTGGAAGAAAAAGGCATTCTTCATTTAAAGCTCACAGCGCGCGGATCGTCGGGTCACGCTTCGAGGCCATGGCTCGCCGACAACCCGGTGGAGCGATTGATGATCGCGCTGAACCAGGCGCACGGCTATTTCGATAATTTGAAGACGTGTGAGACTCATTGGCATCCCACATTTGCGGTTACCATCGTACGAACCGAGAATCGCGTCTCCAATCGAATACCCTCTTCGGCCGAGGCCGTTTGCGACCTGCGCTTTCCACCGCCGTATACTTCGGACCAGATGATCACGGCTGTAAGAACACTCGTCGACGACAGAACGGAATTGGAAGTGGTGCTCCGCGCCGAGCCCACCAAAGTCTCTCCCGACCCTTTTTTCCTTGCAGCCACGGAAGAAATCACCGGCCGGCCGGTAAAACTCATTCGTGAGCATGGTGGCAGCGATGCGCGCTTCGTCTGCCGCTACGGTATTCCAGTCATCATGTCGCGGCCGCTGGTCGGCAACCTTCACGGTGAGGACGAATGGATCGACATCGCTTCTATGGAAACTCTCTACCGCATCTACGAGCGTTATCTGGAGATAAAGCTCGGTTCAGGCGATTAACGACTAAGAATCGCAGCGCCCCGGCATTGGCGATCTCAGGTTCCCCGGATTGGTTGTAACCCCAACATTCTGCCGTCATCGCGAGCAACGCGGTCGGCGACTCGCTCTGACTCTTGTTCCATCTTGAGGACGTTTCTACCCCGAATGTAGAGGGTCTTTGTGCGCCGTTGTTGCGGGAATGAACCGAGGTTTGGCGTTGTACATTTCCCAGATCGCTTAAGCTTTCAGCGCTTGACGCTCACCCTGCATTACCATAACGTCGGCTCCGGTGAAGTTCTCCCGCCATCATGAGCTTTAAATTTCTTTTCAATTTCTTCTCGCGTCTCTCTTATGGTTGGCGCATGGTGGGTTTGGTATCGGTCATTCGCGTCGTCGGCGGCGGATTACATCAGTTTGGTTTTACCGTTTTCTTTCTTCCCATCAGCCAGGATCTGGGAATCAGCCGGGCGGCAACCTCCCTGGCGTTTTCACTATCGCGCGCGCAGGGCGCCATCGAAGCGCCTCTGGTCGGCTATCTTATCGACCGCCACGGGCCGCGGCCGATCATGGTCGCCGCGGTCTTCCTTGCCGGCGTCGGCTACATCCTTCTCTCCTGGGTCGATAATTATACCCACTTCATGATCGTCTACCTGGGCGTGATCTCGCTGGCTTTCGTCGCCGGTTTCGTGCACTCGCCGATGGTCGTCGCCAACAGCTGGTTCATTCGCCAGCGCGCCCGCGCCATGACGGTCGTCAGCGCCGCCGTGCCGGTCGGCGGCGCGCTGATCTCGCCGCTGTTGGCCATTGGAGTGGCGTCCATGGGCTGGCGCTGGGCGGCTTTTCTTTCGGGCTGCGTTTTTTTATCCGTGTGCCTGCCGTTGAGCTTTAAATTAAAACGCTCGCCTGAGAGCATGGGCCTTCTCCCTGACGGCGAGATTGCGCACGATGCGAATGCACCGGCCGAGACGAAGCCGGCGGAGAGTGCCGGCGCGGAGTTCACCAGCCGCCAGGCCATGAAAACATGGGTGTTCTGGCTGCTCGTCATGGCCATGACAGCTCGAGTGACGTGTTACAGCGCCGTCACTGTTCATTTCGTTCCCTTGATGGTGTGGAAAGGCCTGTCGGAAGGGGCCGCCGCGTCCCTTCTGGGCGCCTTCGCGTTATTTAACTTGCTGGCGCATTTCGTACTCGGATGGATCGCCGACCGCGTCAACAAACCCAAGCTACTGGCCGTCTGCCACCTTTTGCCCGCTATCTCTGTGCCGCTGATCCTGTCTGAATCCGGCCTTTGGCCGCTCTGGTTCTTCACGATGGTGTTCACTCTATTGGACGCCTCCTTCCCCATCGTCTGGGCAACCGTAGGGGATTTTTTTGGCCGCCGTCATTTCGCGACGATCCGCGGCATGATGAGTTTTTTCTACATGTGGGGAAGCTTTGCCGGGCCGGTCCTCGCCGGGGCCCTTTACGACCGCACACAAGATTATACGCCGGCCTTGTGGATTCTGCTCGGCCTCTTGGTTTTCGCCACTGTGCTCGTTGTTCTATTGATCCGCCCCTGGGCAAGGCACATGACACCGGTAAACATCCCACCCGCACAAGAATGATATCGCGCATCGATTCGGGCTGGTCTTAGTTCGCCAGCAGCTTGCGGATCGAGCGCAGTTCTTTGAGGTGTTTTTCGGTGAGCCTCGGATACTCCATCTTCAGGCGCTGAAGGGTATCCAGGATGATCTGGGAAATGATCAGCCGGGCGTTTTCTTTATCATCGGCCGGAACGACGTACCAGGGCGAGTGTTGGGTGCTGGTGGCGCTCAGGCACGCCTCGTACGCGTTCATGTAATCCTTCCAGTGTTTTCTTTCCTCGATGTCGGCCCGGCTGAATTTCCAGTTCTTGTCCGGCTCGTCAAGGCGGGCAAGGAAACGCTTGCGCTGTTCGCCTTTTGAAATGTGAAGAAAGAATTTGACGATGCGCGTGCCATTGCGCTGCAGATGCGCTTCGAGATCGAGAATCGATTGATAGCGCTCTTTCCAGATGGTTTTTTCGTCGATCTTATCAGGCAGTCCCTGGCCATGCAGGAGTTCCGGGTGGACCCGGACGATCAGAACTTCCTCGTAGTACGAACGATTGAAGATGCCGATGCGCCCGCGCTCCGGAAGGGACCGGGTCGTGCGCCACAGAAAGTCATGATCCAGCTCTTCGAGGCTTGGATGCTTGAAACTAAAGACCTGGCAGCCCTGCGGATTGACGCCCGACATGACGTGCTTGATGGCGCTGTCCTTGCCGGCGGCGTCCATGGCCTGAAAAATGAGAAGCACCGCGTAACGGTTGGAAGCGTAGAGCAGATTTTGCAGTTTGCTCATCTCCTTGACGCGCTGCTGGAGTATTTGCTTGAACTGTTTGCTCGACTTATAGAACGGCTTCAAATGGGTGGGCCACTCCTGCAGATCAACTTTCCCGCCCTCGCGCACGCGGAAATCTTCGGAATTGATTTTCATGCTGCCCCTTTCTCACGACGATGTCGATTGAAAAGCCGCAAAGCTCCTTTCCCCTAGCTCTTCGGCTTCCAGCAATTTAAACACAGCATAGTTCACCGCGCCGGCACAAAGCGGTTTGCCACAACCGATTTACCCCCTCTCCTCTAAAGCTTTGGCTGTCAGGCGACACAGCAA
>CAYZXN010000266.1:0-9780 GCA_964482425.1 uncultured Syntrophobacteraceae bacterium
ACGTGACATAATCTCTATCCCCTCGCTTCATAGCACAGGAGAGAGCAAAATAAACGCTGGCGATTGTGATCCGTTCAACACTTGAGTTGAAGTATCCCGTCGGGTGCGCAAAAACGTTCATAGACGAGGCGCGTGAAGCTCAATGAGCGGAGGCGTACGTTGTCAGTACGTCAGACTGTGTGAAAACTCTTTTTAGCAGTCAAGCAACGGTGATTTTTATTCAATTTTAGCTGGAGCGAATGTAAGATCATCCAACGCTGGGGTCAAGGAGGCATTGGATGGGTTTCATAGAAGGGGAAGATCGTAAGCAGACGGTGCTGTTTCCGGAGGTTTTGGACGATTACATCCGCGAGGAGAATCCGGTACGGTTCATCGATGTTTTCATTGAGGGACTGGATCTTTCAGAGCTGGGATTTGGGAAGGCGGTTGCGAAAGAGACGGGACGGCCGCCGTACGATCCTGGGGATCTTTTACGGTTGTATGTATATGGGTATCTGAATCGGACGCGCTCAAGTCGGCAGTTGGAGAAAGAAGCGGGGCGCAATGTGGAGTTAATGTGGCTGATGCGCAAGCTCAGGCCAGACTTTAAGACGATAGCGGATTTTCGCCGGGATAATGCCGAGGGGATCAAGAAGGTATGTCGAGAATTTACACTGTGGTGTAAGAGGCTGGAGCTATTTGGGGGAGAGTTGGTTGCCATCGACGGGAGCAAGTTTGGGGCGGTCAACAGTGCTAAGCGAAACTTCACAGGAAAGAAGCTTAGGCGGATGATCCGGGAGATCGACGATAAGATTGATCAGTATTTAAAGGATCTCCATAGGCAGGACCAGCAGGAAGCCGGGCCACAATCTCTGAGTCGAGAACAGCTCAAAGAGAAGATCGAACGATACAGAGAGCGCCGAGCTCATTACGAACAACTGAAGAGTGATCTCGAGCACAGTGGACGGAGCCAAATATCGTTAACCGACCCTGAGAGCCGATCGATGCGTGTGGGGCATGGGGTGGAGGTTAGCTACAACGTGCAGATCGTAGTGGATCAAAAGAACAAACTGTTAGTCGAGCACGAAGTGACCAACGAAGTTATCGATCTAGGGCAACTTTCCACGATGGCTAAGAAGGCCAAAGAGACGCTTGGCGTAGAGGCTCTAGAGGTAGTGGCCGACCGGGGTTATTACAACGGCGAAGAGGTGAAAGCCTGCGAGCAGTCAGGGATAACGGCATACGTGCCCAAGTCCAACAGTTCATCGAATCTTAAGGAGGGGCTTTTTACCAAAGCGGATTTCATTTATGAGCCCGACAAGGACTGCTACCGGTGTCCTGCGGGAAAAGAGCTGAGCTACCGCTATCAGAGCCTGGAACAGGGTCGGCTGATGCGCACTTATCAGATTTCGGGCTGCAAAAGCTGCGGGTTAAGGTCCCAATGCACCATTAACAAGAAAGGGATACGGGCGATTAAGCGCTGGGTCGATGAAGCGATTTTGGAAGCGATGGCCCGCCGAATAGCAGAGCATCCCGAGAAGGTAGAGTTAAGAAAGTGTCTTGCGGAGCATCCGTTTGGGACGATCAAACGAGCCATGAATCAAGGGTACTTTCTGATGCGGGGATTAAACAAGGTGGGGATTGAGATGAGTTTGACGATCTTGGCATACAACCTTAAACGAGTGATCAATATCCTCGGCGTCAGGACGATGATGGCGGCCGTAACCTAAGCACCGGCCCCTCGAAGATCACAATTGGTGGAACATGCCCACCTGTGATCTGATGAACTTTAAAGTTTTCGGCCATGAATACGCGAAGACGCATTTAGTTTTCACACGGTCTGACGTACTCGCTAGGACGCCTTCGCTCGCCGATTTTTCGCGCCTCGGCTCTGAGCTCTTTTGGGCAGCCTGCACTCCGCGCTTTTCATCAACCTGCCAGACCGAGAATCTCGTAGCGCAAGGAAACCGATGACACGCCCCGGCTGTTAACGAGCTGAACCACCGGAAGGTTTGGAAGCAGTGAAACCACTTTATATGTTTGACAGTTTCAACGATTTGAACTTCGATGGAATCCCACGACTCGAATCGGGCTGATCTCATGCTAGACTAAGCAACAGCAAACAGAAATTCCTTTGGAGCAATTTACTATGTCACTTACGATCGGCACGAAATTAAAACTCAATGATGGCCATCTCATCCCGCAGCTGGGACTGGGCGTGTGGCAGGCGCGCGCCGGCAAAACGTGTGAAGCGGCGGTGCTTGCCGCCCTCGAGGCCGGCTATCGGCACATCGATACCGCAGCCTTCTACGGCAACGAGGAGAGTGTCGGCGCTGCCGTCAGGACGAGCGGCATTCCTCGCGATGAGATCTTCGTGACTACGAAATTGTGGAATTCCGATCACGGAAACCCGGAGGGCGCCCTGGACACCAGCCTGCGCAAGCTCAGGATGGATTATGTCGATCTTTACTTGATTCATTATCCGGTACGCGAGCGGCGGCGGAGCTGGCGCGTTCTGGAAACGCTGCGAGCCAAGGGCAAGACGCGTTCGATCGGCGTCAGTAATTTCACCATCGCGCACCTCACCGAGCTGCTCGACGGGACCCAAACAGCCCCGGCGGTGAATCAAGTGGAGTTTCATCCGTATTTATACCAGCGTGATCTGCTGGACTTCTGCCAAGCCAAGGGGATTGTCATCGAGGCCTATAGCCCCTTGACTCATGGAGAGCGGCTGAACGATCGCAAGCTTGTCGCCGTGGCTAAGCGATATTCAACTGCCGAAGCTCAATCCGCCGGCGCCAGCAAATCGACCGCGCAAATTCTCATTCGTTGGGCGCTGCAACACGGCTTGGTGGTGATTCCCAAATCGGCCAGGCGCGAACGGATTTTCGAAAATGCCGAGGTCTTCGATTTCGAGATTACCGCAGAGGACATGCAGCTTCTGGATAGCTTCAATGAAGACCTTCGAACGTGCTGGGACCCGACCGGTACCCCATGAGTGAGAAACTCCCGTGCCGATCCACTACCGAAAGGGCCTTGAAGCCGTGGGTCTTTATGCTGTCATTGTTCCCAGGCTCGCTCTCGATTACACACCGTTGAGCGGTTCACTCTGATTATGAATCCTGATTAGCGCGAGGGAATAGTCCACAGGTAGATGGAACGAGCGCGGCCGCCGCTGGTGACGCGCTCGGTTTTTTGCGGCTTCCACTCGCCCATGTCGTGCCAATGCGACACGATGCGGGCGCCCGGTTTGAGCTCGCGCAGCAGTTTTGGGCGCAGCTTCAAGTTGAGCTCGGGCCAGAGGAACAGCATGACCACGGCCGCGTCGCTCACGTCCGTCGTAAAAAGATCCTGGTTTAGAAAGCGAATGCGTTCGTCAACACCCGCCGCGCGGGCGTTTTCCCGGCTTTCGGAGATGCGCTGTGGATCGATGTCGACGCAAACGCCGCGGGCGCCGAACTGTTGTACGGCGGCGATGACGATCCGCCCGTCGCCGCAGCCCAGATCGTAGACCACTTCGCCGGCTTTGATCCCGGCCAGACGCAACATGACCTGGACCACCTCCGGCGCCGTCGGTTCATAATGCACGTCGGGCTTGCGCAGCGGGCTCTGCCCGGCGCTCGGCTGCTCGCCACAGCAAATGCCGGTGACGAAAGCGGCAAGAACAATTACGCGGAGGATTTTGCGAAATCCCGCCGTCCGGCGCTTGCGCGCGCCGTACACCCGCTCATTCATTGACGTCCGGTCTCCTTTCAAAAATACCGGTGAACATCATCACGAGTAGCCGATTTGGCCGAAAAGTAAAGATGAACCGTCATGCCCAACGTCTTCTCGCAGGAGGTCTTGAGCGGGGTGAGTTCTGTTGCTTGAACGCCGGCTTGTATTTTCGGCGCCCTCATTGCGCTGAGTACAAGACCTTTTAAACTGAAGCATGTCCAGCGACGGGCCTTCGCATGGCAACACTCCTGAGATCTTCAGCCGCGACTGGTTGCGCCGAGTAGGGCAGAGCTTTGTTCTTGCAGGCAGGGATTTTCTCATTGACAACGGTCCCAACTGGGCTGCGGCCGTGGCCTTTTACGGTATTTTGTCGGTCTTTCCGTTGCTCTTGGCGGCAGTCTCTATTGCATCTCAGTTTGTCGATGAGCAGTGGGCGGTACAACAGATCACCCAATGGGTGGGCGATTTTCTGCCTGCCGGCGAAAAAGATCTGGGGGAGATCGTTCGGCAGGCTCAGGAAGCGGGCGCCGGCGCAGGCATTGTGTCCTTCCTGCTGCTTCTCTGGAGCGGCTCGTATGTCTTCGGCGCGATTACCACCGCGCTCAATATCGCCTACGATGTGGACGAGGTTTACGGCTTCTGGAAACGGATGCTGGTGCGGCTGGCGATGCTCGTAACGGTCGGTGTAGCTCTCCTGCTTGCAATCGTGACACCAATGCTCATGCACTTCGTTGGACCGGTCCTCGATGCGATTCCCGCCGAACGCGGCACGTTGTTTCGTATTGCGGCAACGATTTTGCCGCCGGCGCTGTCGATCGCTGCCTTTTTCCTGATCTACCGGTTCGTGCCTCGGACCCGCCCCAAGTGGAGTGCCGCGCTGGCCGGTGCCGTCGTAGCCACCGCCCTCTTCCTGCTCGCTCGACCATTATTTCTCGTCTATCTCAGCACATTTGCCGAGTTCAACATCATTTACGGATTTCTCGCGGTGGCGATCATTCTCCTCTTCTGGGCCTGGATCGTCGCCGTGATCCTCCTATTCGGCGGTGAACTATCCGCCCATCTTCAGGCTTTGGTCATCGAAGGCAGATCGCTTGAGGAGGTGCTGGAGAAGCACCTGCAACGATCTCCCGATCGCAAGGAAGCAGGGGGGCAAAATGCATAGATCGATGCGATCGATTGGCGAGCACAAGAGGCTGGGCCAAAGGCTGGTCGCGGTTCTGATTCAAGCAGCGCTAGCCGTACTCACGGCCGCGCTACCGAACGCAACTGCGGCGGAGCCCGGGGAAAGCGATTGCCTGGCGCTGGCGATGTACTGGGAAGCCAGAGGCGGAGGCCGCGAAGCCATGGTCGCAGTGGGTTGGGTCGTTCTCAACCGCATGAAGAATCCGGAATTCCCCGACCGTGCCTGCGCCGTGGTTCGCCAAGGCGGGGAGGAACCGCCGTGCCAGTTCTCTTACTGGTGCGACGGCAAGGTCGATACCCCGCAGAACGACGAGCTCTGGAGCATTGCCCGGGATCTTGCCGTTCAGATGCTGAAAAAGCCGCCGCCCGATCCCACCGGCGGCGCGCTGTACTTTCATTCTGTCGACATCGCGATACCCTGGAAGGTGCATCGACAACGCACGGCCCGAATCGGCGGTCATATCTTCTATCGTTGATCGATTCATCGCATATCCCTTGAGCGGCTGGCATTCTGCGCGAAGATCCCCGTGGAACAAGCTCGGGAAGTGCATGGATCGGTGCTTCCGACGCCCGCCAGTAGCTCGCGGAGCGCTTCATTGACAGCGAGGCGCGAGGGGTAGTAAAGGAGTCTCGATGTTGAACATGAAACTCTTTGGCTGGCTAATGTTGCTAGTTTTTGCGGTATCTCCCGCGCCGGTGTGGGCGCAGAAACTGATGCTGGCTCACGTCGCCATCAATCCCAGTCAAGGCATGCTGCACCTGGCCAAGGACTCGGGGATCCTCGCCAAGTACGGCTTCAGCGCCGACGTTCTGCTGATTCCCGGCACGCCGCGGACAATTCAAGCGCTGATTGCCGGCGATCTCGATTACGTCAAGGCCGGCGCGCCGGCGTCGCTGCGGGCGCGCGCTCAAGGAGCCGACGTTGTCATCCTTTCGACTCTCGCCAACTCTTCGGCGCAGCGCGTCTTTGTCAGACCCGATTCCACCCTAAGCGGATTCAAGGATCTCAAGGGCAAGATTATAGGCGTAACCCAATACGGCTCGGGCGGCGATACTTTTCTGCGCGGCGCGCTGCGCAAGCACGGCATCAAGGAGTCCGAGGTGACGATCCTGCAAATGGGTGGCACGCCGGGCGTCGCCCAGGGCCTCGAATCGGGCCGCATCGAAGTGGGCGTTTTGGGTGATTCTGGCCTGCTGTTGGTTTTCCGCGGACGGGCAAAACCTTTGAAAGGCGCGAGCGCGCGGGAAATGGGCTTTCGCGGCGTCGACGCGCCGCTGACGACCACCGATCGCAAGATCAAAACCGATCGCGCCGGCGCCGTCCGCTTCATGCAGGCTTATCTTGAGACCATCCATTTTTTCCAAACCAACAAAGCGGGAACGGCGCGCATCCTGCAAAAATACATGCGCGGCGTAAGCGAGGAACATATCACCATGTGGAGCGATGATTTGCGCGCCGTCATCAGGCAAGTGCCGTATGCCGACGAGGAATCGCTGCGTACGGAATTGGAGATGATGAATATTCCCGGCGGGCAGATCCCGGCCGGTTACATCAATAACAGCATCCTCGACGAGATCAGAAAAAGCGGCTTTATCGACAAGCTGTACGGCAAATAAACCGGAGGAACAAAACATGGCAAAGATCAGACATATCGCGATCAAGGTTGAAGATCAGGAGAAGACCGCGGAGTTCTACAAGAAAACCTTTGGCATGACCGAAGCCTGGCGCGGGCCGGTGCGCGAGGACGGCAACCGGGCGATCTATCTCACCGACGGCTATATCAATATGGCGGTCCTGCCGGCGCGCGGCGGGCGCGAAGGGATCGACCACTTCGGTTTTCAGGTCGAGAACATGGAAGAGACTCTGAAGACCGCGCAAGCCGCGGGAGCCAAAAGCGAGGCGGACAAGAAACCGCGCGACGGCCGCTTTGCTGAAATGGGCGTGCACGATCCCGTAGGGCAACTGGTCGATGTCACGGTGCACGGCTGGAAAGTGTAGCGAATGAAAAAGGCAAAAGTAAAAATAAAAAATCAAAGGATACAATGAGCATACGTATCAAGGTGTTGAGGATCGTTGTTTGGGTCTATTTTACCGCTGCGATGGGATCGGCAGCTCTGGCCGCGCAGCCGAGTAAATTGCTCATCGCGCATGGCGCCATCAGCAACAACGTGGCGCCGCTGTGGATCGCCAAGGAGCAAGGGATTTTCAAGAAATACGGTTTGGATGTCGATTTGGTTTTTATCATCGCCGGGCGAGCGATGCAGGCGATGCTTGCGGGCCAAGTGCCGGTGGGGTTGGTCGGCGGCACGCACGTGACCAATGCCAACACCGCGGGCGGTGACTTTAGGATGATTCTCGGGCTCGAGAATCGCCTGGATTATATCTTCGTCGCCAAGCCGACGATCAAAAGCGCTGAAGATCTAAAAGGCAAGAAAGTCGCAATCGGCACACCGGCCGGTTCGGCATCATTGGCGACGTACGTGGCCCTCGATCATCTTGGACTCGTGCCGCGGCGCGACAACATTGTCTTGTTAGGCGTAGGCGGAGTGCCGGAGCGAATGAGCGCGTTGCGCTCTGGCAGCGTCGAAGCAACGAGCCTGTCTCCCGAGTTTGGTCAAGTGGTCGTTAGCGAGAACTACCGCGTGATGGTCGACCTGGGAAAAGAGAACGTGCCGTTTCAATCATCGGGTTTGGTCGTGCCGCGCAGTTTGATCAAAACCAATCCGGAAATGGTCGAGAATATCGCCAAGGCGACTGTCGAAGGAACGGCGTTTGTTCACAAGCCAACCAACAAAGAAATCGTCGCCGGGAGCCTGGCGCGAAACCTTCGCTTGGATAAAGGCGAACGGATAGAAAAGGCATATCAGCAGTTGGTCGGTGCTTTACCGAAACGGCCGTGCCCATCGACGGAGGGTGTGGTGGCCATGCTCAAGTTGATGACCCAACACGGGCTCAATCCCAAAGCCACCCAGGCAAAACCCGACGACATCGTCGATATGACTTATTGCAAGAAGTTCGAAGACAGCGGATTTTTCCGCAGCCTATATCAATAACCGAGCGCAGCAAATTCCACGCGCATCAGTCTTGTTACAGCAGCGAATGGATGGGGCGAGCGGCCGGTGGCCCGATGCGTTTCTGTGGGCGCCCAGGCACATCTTTGTTTGACGATTTCAAGCAGATCAGATATTTTGAGCGGATTATTGAACCATTATAGGAGAATTTAAAGGTATGCCGTATTTCGATCTGCATCAGCATCTCAAAAATCTTGAAGAGCACGGCCTTTTGCGGCGCGTCACGAGGCTGATCAACAAAGATACCGAGCTTCACCCGCTAGTGCGTTGGCAGTACCGCGGTCTGACCGAAGAGGATCGCAAGGCTTGGCTGTTTGAAAACGTCACGGACGCTAAAGGTAAGCGCTACAACATGCCGGTAGTCGTCGGCGCGTTGGCGGGGAAACCTGAGATTTATTATCTCGGAATGGGTTGCAATAGCGCCGAGGAGATGGACGCGCGCTGGAAGAAAGCGCTGGCGGAGCCAACCCATCCAGTCACCGTCAGCAAGGGGAAATGCCAAGATGTCGTCATTCTCGGGGACGAGCTGGACAAGGAGGGCAACGGACTCGATCGCTTCCCTGTGCCGATCTCCACGCCGGGATTCGACAACGGGCCGTATACGACCTGCTCGCACTGGATCACGGCCGATATGGACACCGGCATTCAGAACATCGGCAACTACCGAGGCGAGATCAAAGCACGCCGGCGCGTTGGGGTTTTTCCGTCGGGCTTGGGCCAAGATATTTATCTGCATTGGAAGAAAGCACAGGAGAAGGGCAAGCACCTGCCCGCCGCTTTGGTCATCGGCGCGCCGCCGATTGTTTCTTATGTTTCGGTGCAAAAGATTCCTTACGGAGTTGATGAGATGGGCGTTGCCGGCGGTTTGGCCGGCCAGCCGATTCCGATGGTCAAATGCAAAACCATCGACATCATGGTGCCGGCGGACGCCGAGATCGTCGTCGAAGGGTACCTCAACACGGAGTACATTGAGCCGGAAGGGCCGTTCGGCGAGTCGCACGGCTACATGCACCCGCGCCAGCTGAATCCTTTTATGGATGTCACCGCGATCACGCATCGTAAGGACGCGATTTACACCTCCTGGCTGAGCCAGCTCACGCCGAGTGAATCGTCGGTCATCCGCAAGATCGGCTACGACCGGCTGATGCTGGTGCATCTGCGCGACGAGTGCCGCATCACCAGCGTGCTGCGGGTCGAGATGCACGAGCCGCTGACGAATACCTACAAATTGGTGATCATCCAGATGCGCCGTCCCAACGAAGCCGAAGTGTGGCGCGCGCTGCACGCGGCCTGCTCGTTTCATCCCGGTGTCGGCAAGATCGTTGTCGCCGTGGATGAAGACATCGATCCGTCCAACGAAGCGGCGGTTTTCTGGGCCATGTGCTATCGCATGAAGCCGCATAAAGACGTGCAGATCTTTCCCGGCATGGAAAAGGGGCATGCGCCGCCGTTTCTTTACGAGCATGAAACGAAAGGAACGGACGTGGTGTCGTACCATCTACCGGCCGATGAGTCGGCGATGCTGTGCAACGCTATTCTCAAAGAGCCTTTTCCACCCGTCTCGCTGCCCAAGCGCGAGTTTATGGAGCACGCCCGCAAAATCTGGGAAGAGCTGGAACTACCGAAGTTGCGGCCGCAGATGCCGTGGTTCGGTTACTCGCTTGGCCAATGGAGCGAAGAGCTGGACCACGAAGCGGAACTGGCGGTGCAAGGCCGTCACTTCGAGACCGGCGAAAAACTTAAAGCGGGACGTGTAAAAGCCAAGTAAACATAGGCAATAGGCAGTAGGCAACAGGCAATGTGGGGGCGACCGGCTGGTCGCCCTTTTTT
>CAYZXN010000267.1:0-12592 GCA_964482425.1 uncultured Syntrophobacteraceae bacterium
GCCGGCAGGACGAGCTCTCATGTCGCCTGAGGCGAGGGATTTCAACCATCCCCGAAACGGACATTGAAACTTACGAAGTGACTTCCCACCAGTTCTTGCTGATGTCGCTAAAGATAAAATGAACTCGGCCGTTTTCCTGCAGGTCCCAAAGCTCGTTAATGCCGATCTCTTTACCTTTGGTGGAAAACTCCTTGTGCGCGTCGGCAACCTCATCGGAGGATGCGAGTTTCAAGGTGAAGCGATTGGCCGCGGTCAGATAATCGCGGCGCGTGGTCGGCAGGACAACGATGTACCAAGGGGTACTCGGATGACTGATGTACGTGGACGTGCGACCGCCGCCGATAATCTTTAGTCCCAAGACTTCTTCGACAAAGCGGTCGTTTACCGCCTTGTCGTCGCAGTTCAAAGTTCCGTGGGTCATCGCCTGCGGCACGTATCCCTTGCCGGGGAACTTTTCCTCCGGCAGCGGCGTAGTCCAATGCGGCGCGGCAATCTTGCGCCCCTGTTTAACCGCCGCGGGATTGTAGTACTCAATTTCGAGATCGTTACCCCCCGGCTCTTTGAAATAGACAGAATACGCGAAATGAGCTTCGTGCGGCTTGGTCACGCTCTTGATTTTATACTCTTCTTTATGCTCGGTGAGGTACTCGTAAGCGCTGGGAATTTCCTTGGAGCTCGATACCCTAAAGCCGTAATGATTCGTGTGCGGCTTGTTAGCGGCATTGGGCCCGCCCTCATGGACGACCAGACGCCATTCCGTGTTGGGATGCTTGACCACCGCTTCCTTTTCTTTGCGCTCAATGACTTCGAGAGCCAGAAGATCCGTGAAGATCGGCAGTGTTTCATCCAACAGGCGGCATTCGTAGTGGCCTTCCGTCAATCCGATGGGTTTTAGCATTTTTTCTCTCCTCGAAAACCTCAGTCTTTTGTTGGTGTTACTCAAGCATTATTGGAAAATCCCTAAGGCTTGTCAATTACTCGGCCGGGCTAATGGAGGCATGCACACCTCGGCGCCTGATTTGGCGCATTCCTCCTCGAAGATTTTGCGAATGATCGGATCTTCATCCTCGTACTCGATCTGCCAGCCGCCGAACGCCAGCGGCACGTCGGACTGAATCTTGCCGGGCTGAAGTTTGTATTTGCGGCTGAGTATCTTGAGAGCGAGATAACGCGCCGGCTCGGCGCTGGAATTGAAATGCTGGTGAAACCAGCCCTCAGGCGGCACGACGATAGAGCCGGGCTTCCAATCGACGCGCGTCATCTCCTTTCCTTCAGGCCACAACAACGAGTAGCCCTTGCCAGTGAGAATGAAAACATGCGCGCCGGGACCGTGGCGGTGGGCTTTCTTGTAAATCCCCACCGGAAAACGCGACACATGGGAGCCCATCATGCTCTCGGACATCTCAAAGAAGATTGTCGCGTTGCCCTTGCCCCGTTCGGTCCACGCCACCGGCTCGATATTGATGGCGTCGGCAACAAAATTGGTTTCCACGACCCTATCGCTGTAGAGCGTACCCTTGCCGCCGAAATAGCCCTCTTCGCCCTTAAACCGATCGGTGAAAACATAGGGATTGTTGACCACAAAGTCCTCGCAGTGAAACAAGTTAAACACCATCGGAGCGGTGGTGACCGCCAACAGCCGCGCCTCGCGATCGCCCTGGCCGTTGAAATGCTGGTACCAGGCATTCAATGGAATAGCGAAGAGACTCCCGGTCTGCCACTCGAAGCTCTGTTTGCCGCCGTTGGTTTGCCAGACGGTCGTCGCGCCCCGCCCATCAAGGACGTACATCAGCGCTTCGTAGATATGCCTCTGAGGATTGAGGCTTTTGCCCGGCGGAATGCCGCACACGTAGGCATCGTCCAGGTAGCCGGTTCCATCGAGCATAATATAGACTCCGTTGCCGCCCATACGGTCCCACCACTTGAGCGGCACTGTATAAAGATCCTCGACGAAAAATCCTCTGATAACATCGATGCCTTGCGACGTGATCCAACGATCGTAAGGGGTGTCCATGACCTCGACTTTACGGTCCACTTTCTCGTAGGACACCTGCGCCGAACCTTCAGCCATTTTTGCAGCCTCCTGTGTTTGTTCATTTTATCTATCCTAGAAACGCACGGTCCATCAAGCCGCCCGGCATGACTTCGAGTGCATCCCTGCTTTGGATGGCCGTTGACATCGGTGGCCGCTCGCATCATATGTGGTCCAGGAATTGTCCAAGCAGTCGAGGAGCACGGAGGAACCGATGGGTCAAGAAGCAATAAATAAACTGGCGGCGGCGCTGAAAAGCGGCGCAGGATTGCGGGACGAGTTTATCTACTACATGAGCTTCGAGGAATATCAAAACCTTCCGGACCCTTTTGCACGCACAACCTTTACCGTTTCCGAAGCGCACGAAACCATCTACCGCTACGCCAACCTTGAGAAGCCGGGCGAACTTTTTCGATGGGACATCCACGGTCGGCTTTTCACGCCGGCGAAATTGTCGATCCCCGGCACAGCGGTGGTGATGATTCACGGCGGCGCCGCCAACGAGTACGAATTCATCTTCACGCCGGATGGGCCGGAGCAGTACGCCGATCTCACCAGAACCGATCCGACCCGGGCGCGGGTGGGAGTCGCGCAGCACATGGCTTCTCTCGGCATTCCGGTTCTGGCGCTTTCACTGCCGGGACATTACAGCCGCAAACCGTGGCCGCCGATTCCCGAGCGGCGCCCCGAGTTTGTCATCGGCCAGGTCCCCGGCGACACAGAGCTGAAAAACCGGCTGGCCGTTTATACTTTTCGCATGTGCACCGAGGCGATCAAGGCTCTGGTCGAACGTTATCTTGCCGGCTTGAATATTTTTATGTGGGGCCATTCGACCGGCGGCGAGTATTTTTACTTGATGGAACAATACGGGCTTAAAAATAAACTGATCGGCGGCCTGGGCTTCGGCACGGGCATGCCGGCATGGGTGCGCAAGCAATGGGATCTCGCTTGCGCCGAGAAATCTCCCGAAGAACGCGCCGCGTCATTCCGCAACCTTACCGATCTTAGCCGCCGCTCTCCCAAAGGTTATCAAAAGAGCGGCTATGTCGGACCGAACCAGCCTTGGGGTAGCGTCGAGCGATGGTTCGAACTGGAGAACCATCGGCGACCTCAATTCAAGCCGTTTCTGCAAGACATCGAGCACAGCGCGCACGACGTCCTGTTGCCCGAGATCCGCAAGGTTTCCCGCCTTCCCGATGACGAATTATTCATCACCTATAAATCGGATTTGAATCGCCTGCACGGCAAGAAACTCCTGCATATCGTCGGTGAGTACGACAGAGGCCATTGGATCGAAGGCGGCGAGAAAGGCTTGGAGTTTCGCCGTGAAGTATACGCCTTCAAGCGTTTCGCTCCCTACGCCAAGGCATTGCGGCTCATCTACATTCCCAAACTGACACATTACGGCCACGTCGAAAGCTCTAATGAAAGGCTGGCAAATCTGATGGTCACGGGCTTCAAGGAATACTTTTGGGAGTAACCGAAGACAAGCGGCACAACTTGCAAGTGAGACCGGCACACCGAATCATTTAGAGACCTGTCTTGGGAAGTGAGAGCGGATGGCCAGCCGGTTTGCTTGACAGAACTGCCGATCTAACCTAGAGATTGCTCACGGGAAAGTTCTATGGCCAAGCGCTACACCAAACAAATTTTCCAACGATACGTTCTGGTCCTGGTGGTTTTACTGCTCGCAACGGCGGCCAATGCGCAGCCTCTGCGCATTGCCTATACGTCCATCGCCGTCGTATACGGACCCTTGTGGTTGACCAAAGAAGCGGGGATATTCAAAAAGTATGGCATCGATCCCGAATTCATCTACATCGCCGGAGGTCCTCCTTCCCTGCAGGCGTTGATTGCCGGCGACGTGGCCATCGCGTTCACCGCCGGCGGCGCCACCGTGGCCGCCAATCTCGCCGGCTCGGATGTCGTGCTCCTGGGCGCCAGCATCGATTCGTTGCCGTTCGAGCTCTGGTCGATTCCCAGCATCAAAGAGCCGGCACAGCTCAAGGGATCAAAGCTCGGCGTCAGCCGCATCGGCGCCACCACCGACTTTGTCGCGCGTTACCTGTTAAAGAAATGGGGGCTGCAACCGGACAAAGATGTACCGATCTTCCAAGCCGGCTCCGGGCCACAGGTGTTTGCCGCCCTCAAAGGTGGCTCCGTTCATAGCGGCGTGCTTTCCACAGGTCCTGAAACATTGCGGGCCGAGGCGGAAGGATATGTCCGCTTAGCCGACGTCTCCACATCCGGGCTGGTTTATCCATTCGGACCGTTCGCGGCGCGCCAACCGTTCTTAAAAAGTCAGCCCGACTTGGTCAGCCGCTTCATGAAGGCCTACGTCGAAGGCATCCACCGCTTCAAAACCGATAAGACCGCGGCACTGGCGACGCTGGAGAAATATACCAAACAAAAAACAACTCCCGGCGTCGAAAAAATTTACGAAATCTACGCGACGAAATACTTCAAGAGGGTTCCGGAAGCGACACCCGCAGGCGTTCAAACGATTCTGGAAGAAATCTCCGCCACGCGTCCGCTGCCGCCGGGCATCGCACCCCAGCGCTTTGTCGAATCGAGGTTCATTCGCGATTTGGTTTCCAGCGGTTTCGTCGACAGTCTCTACAGCCGCTAACAGGCAGGTCCGCGGTCGCGGAGGAGAATGACATGAAACAGATTCTCGAAACGCACGTACCTTACAATACCGGGTGGTCGGCTGAGATGAAGAGCGGCCAGGTCATCCGGATCAAGGCAACAACGACCGTCGATTTCGTTTTTTTCAAGCTGCAGAACCTGCGCGAGCGCTTCGACCAACCGCGTACCAAGGTCTACAACATGAAGCTGTTCATCACGACCGGCGACAAGCTCATGGGGCGGAACAACCAGCATATGATGACGATTTTGGCCGACGGTTTCACCAACGGCACGCACGATCTGCAGAAAGGCATGTGCAGCGGGTATCGCTTTCAGCTGGCTAAACAGGAAAATCGCCTGAGCGAATATTATCCGCGCGAAATCAAGGAAATTCCCGACCACGGCTGCTACGAAAATCTGTCCAAAGCGGTGGCGTCTTATGGTATTATTCCGGAAGATATTCCGAGCCCGTTCAATCTCAACCAGCACATGAAGATAGACGGCAAGACCGGCAAGATGGAACACACTCAGCTTCGCCCCATGGACGGAAACTTCATGGATTTGCGCGCCGAGATGGATCTGCTGGTGGCATTGAGCGCGTGTCCCGATCTGGCCGTCGGCGGCAAGCCCGTGAATGTGATGATTTACGAACCCTGAGTCTTACCCCGTTCGCAGCCCTGCCCCTAAAGGAGACATTTGCCATTTCCATTGTGATCGTCGCAATGCCATACGGTTGCGCAGGTTCAAAATCTCTTTCCCAGGCGTCGCGCATAGGCCTGGAGAGGGCCGTCGACTGGTGGCAAAAGTCGATGCAGACTTCCAAGCACAAGACGTACTTCGTCGTGGCGGGTTACACCGATGATGCCGGACAGGAACTTTCGGCACGTAAGGAATTCATCAACAAGTCGGACATTGACCCCGAGCTGCTGGCCAATCTCATCGAGATCACGGCAAGAAACGAGGAGGCGCTGGCGCTGAAGATCTCACGCACGCGCGAACTGCTGCCCGTCGAGACGTTGACGGTTTTCGTCGAAGCGCGTAACGCGGTGAGCGTCCAGGCTATTTTTAAAAGAAAATTCGGCAAGACTCTGCAAATGAGGAAATTCAAAGCCCGCTTCGAATTCAACCACCAGTGGATAACGACCTCAACGTCATTCGCCTGGTTCGCGAGGAACTGGCTGCTGCGCGTTTGGTTCGAAATGAAAAAGCGGATGGGCAGACGCGTGCGTAAAAAGATACGTTATCTGTTTCGCTCCTGACCGGAGAAAGGAGTAATGGGGATTGAAGCATGCCTGATACTTCAAGCCCATTACTCCTGTGAGTCTACGCTACCTTCGAGACTCGCGGCGACGAATCCGCGGAGAAACCTTTCTCAAGCCACCAGTTGGCTATTTCGCTGCCGGTGGCAAACCACACGCCCTGATGCGACTTCATGTGGTCGATCAAGTCGGCCAAGGTCTTGGCTCGTCCGGGCCGGCTGGAAATGTAGGGATGAAACTGAAAAGGGCAGAATGTCGGCGCCAGACTCGACTCTTCATAGAATTGGTCGAACATCGCCTTCCAGATCGACAGCGTATCATTGGGATTGCCGGAGTCGCGATGACCGTAGGTTCTACCGTCGCCGAACGGCTGCCGCGGCAGTTCGACCAGTTTTTTGTCGCCGTTTTGCCAGACGAACGGCAGGTCGAACGAAAAAGAGTTGCTGTTCCATAAGTAGCCGTGCTCCATCAGCAGTTCCAAGCTATTGGGACTCTGCGTGCAGGACCGCCAGCCGGCGGGACGCTTTTGCGCCCGGCTGAGAATCATCTCGGTCGTACGCTTGATGACATCCCGTTCCTCGTCCCGGCCCAGATCGCGCGCAACCTCATGATGATAACCGTGGCCGGCCACCTCATGCCCCTGGGCAACAATGGCGGCAACGGCTTCCGGATAGCGTTCCGCGATGCCGCCGCAGGTCAAAAAAGTCGCCTTCACTTCTTTGGCGGAAAGAAGGCGCAGGATACGCCAGATCCCGGTGTTGGGACCGTATTCTGCCTGGGTGTACTCTTCGTGATTGATCCTACCGTTCTTGTCCGGACGAACATCCTCGCCGCCTTGAAAGTCGAAGCTCAGCAAAACAGCCATACGAGCGCCATTGGGCCAGGATATTTTGCCGCTGGAATGATTTTGTTGAAGCGCCATCTGTACCTCCTTAATCGATAACCGTTGAACGAATGACTCACCTATCGCGTCACCTCACCCACTTTCCGCCTGTCAAAAACCTTTTAATCCACCTGCTGCAAGCTTGCAAGGCGAAGTCACTCCCTTGCCGGCTTCCGCCTCACACCGTACGTAAGTGAAAAACATTTTCGCCGGCACCCCTGTGACCATGGCCGCAGCGGTTAGCACTCATCGGATGCTTCAGGAGGACTTATGGGTAAACGGCCGCTTTCATCCTCCGGGCTTACCGTCAGCCCGGTCAGTACCAGCCGTTTGCATTTACAATCTTCAATGTGATCTGCATGGCTCGCCAGCTGGCGCTCGCGGCTTTCGCGGTCCCGTATTCGCCACTCCCGCTACTTGCAGCTTATTGAAGATCCTTTTGTTGGACGCGGCTCGCTTGCAAGAGGAAGACGCGCGCTATGCCAATAAAGCAGGTTACTCCAAGCACAAGCAGTCGTTGCGGCTTCTGCAACCGACCAAAGCCGGCGAAGAAGTGGAATTAGCCGCCGGCTTCGGTTTCGTTTCACGAGTGTCGGCCATATTCTGGGTGCTGCGGCGGCGCACATAAGTTACGCTTCAGGCAACCAGAAAAAGTTACTGGTCGATTCCGGGGATCTCGGTCGCTACGGCAGGCCCATCCTCAAGGACCCCGAGCGCATTGCCCGCACCGACTGGCTGATGGTGGAATCCACCTATGGAGATCGCCTGCATGCCGCGAACCCCGAAGACAAGTTGGCAGGGATCATCAATAAAGTCGCCGACCGCGGCGGCTGGCTCCTTATCCCGTCCTTTGCCGTCGGCCGGATGCAAGAGCTGATCTATACCATCAGGAAACTCGACGACGCCGGGAAGATACCGGTACTTCCCGTTCACGTCGACAGCCCCATGGCAATCACCGCGACGGCTTCGCACCCACGGGTCGCGATTTCGGTTTCATTTTCGATCCGTTTAGAGTAGAAGATCTTCGAATTCGCCGTGTCAGGAGTATGCGTGGCATATTCTTTGCCGTGATGACTAACCATCTCAACAGCCGCCAAAAAGCAAGGCGGTACAACTTGATCAAAAAGCAGCGGTTCCAGAGGAGAGGCAAATACCATCGATGAAAACGTGTTTCGAGATTAGAGCCTCCATGCCGATCAGCTTATTAGACATGCCGGCCGATACCCTATGTCTATCTTAAAAGTCGAAGGGCTGCGCAAACGGTTCAGCGAAGTCCATGCGCTCGACGGCGTGAGCTTCGAGTTCGAGCGCGGCATTCTGTCCTTCCTCGGACCTTCCGGATGCGGCAAGACCACCTTGCTTAGATCCATCGCCGGCCTTGAAATTCCTGATGCCGGCTCCATCTACATTGCCGACCAACTTCAAACCTCCATCGAACGGGGCGTTCTCGTGCCGCCCTACTCGAGGGAAATCGGCTTTGTCTTTCAAAGCTATGCGCTGTGGCCGCACATGACCGTATTTAAAAACGTTGCGTTCGGGCTCAAGCTCCGCCGGCTTGCCCAAGAGGAGGTCCGGCGTAGGGTTTTGACCGCCCTCGAACTGGTCGGCTTGCAGGGGCGGGAGGAGCGTTACCCCTCCCAGCTGAGCGGCGGCCAGCAGCAACGTGTCGCCCTGGCGCGCAGTCTGGCGCTTGAGCCGCGGCTGATATTGCTCGATGAACCGTTGAGCAACCTTGACGCCAAATTGCGCGAGGAGATGCGCAGCGAACTCAAAAAACTGATCAAGAAAGTCGGCATCAGCGCTCTCTATGTCACGCACGACCAGGAGGAGGCATTCACGATCTCGGATGCGGTCATCGTCATGGAAGGCGGAAAAATTCTGCAGTACGCGACTCCCGAGGAAATTTATAATCGTCCCGCGCATCCGTTCGTCGCCTCATTTATCGGCCACTCGACGTTGGTCGATGGAAAGATCGTCGCCGTCGAGGCGGGAAACTGCCTGGTGGCGATTGCCGATTTCGGCGGAGCAAGGTTGATTTCTCCGGCCATTCCGCAGGCGGTGCCGGGCCAATCCTGTCAAGTGGTTATCCGCACGAGTGAAATTCGCTTGAGTCATGAACCTTTTGCCGCCGGAAGCGATAACGTATTGGAAGGACAAATGACCAGTCGAGAATTGCGCGGCGGGCTGACCGACCATCACATCCAGGTTGGTTGTCGCGAGCTGGTGGTCACCTCGCATAAGTTGTGTCCCCTGATCAACGTGGACGGAGAGCTCGGCAGGACTTTTCTCTTCATAGATCGATCCGCCATCAGCATCATCGTTTGAGGTCGTCTCGAATGCGTTCCATCGATCAGGCTCGGAGCCGTACGACAGGGAGAAACGGCCATTAGCTGGAATTCCTTCAAGCTCGCTTACCGGCAAGGTACGTTTGTGCCGATCCTGGCCAGCGTGATTGCCGGCGGCGCGATCATCACTCCGGTAGTGATTGTGCTATTGCGCAGCGTCACCACCGGCAAACTCGGCGCCGCCATGGGATTTTCCGCGGAGAACTATCTGCGCGTTTTTGCCGACCAACAAATCTGGTCGCTGCTCAACAATTCCATTCTATACGCAGCCGGATCGGCGGCGCTTGGGACCGGCGTCGGAGCGATGCTGGCATGGATCGTCGCGCGCACGAATACCCCCGGCAAAGCTTTGGTCGAGCTGATGCCGCTCTACCCGATCTTGATGCCGCCGATCATGAAAAACATCGCTTGGATTCTGTTGCTGGCGCCCAAGTCCGGCATCCTCAACAATATGATCGAGCAAATTACCGGCACCAATCCGCTGTTTTTCAATGCCTTCAGTATGGCCGGAATGATCTGGGTGTTCGGCTTGGCGTGCGTGCCGCTGGGCTATCTCTTTTTGCTGCCGGTATTTCTGTCCTTCGATCCATCGTTGGAAGAAAGCGCCTACATCGCCGGCAGCAAGCCGGTGCATACGATGCTGCACATCACTTTCCCGCTCGCGGTGCCGGCTTTCCTGTCGGCGTTTATTTTGAATTTTTTGCGCGGCCTGCGTTCGTTCGAAACACCGGTGCTGCAAGGCAGTCCCGGCGGCATCAACGTTTTCGTCGCGCGCGTTTATGATTCAATGGCTTTGGAATTCAATACCGGCCTGGCGACGTCTTACAGCATGGTTCTGGTGGTTCTTTCGGTAATCACTCTGCTGTTCTATATCCGCGCGACGCGCTTTTCAGAACGCTATGCGACCATCACCGGTAAAGGGTACCGCGTCAAGGTCATCGACATCGGCCCGTGGAAATACGTGACGTTTCTGGCGGTGTTTTTGTACTTCATGGTCGGTATCGCCATTCCGTTCATCGTCCTGATCGTGGTATCGATGATCCCTTACTTCGATTACGACACTTTCATGCAGTTTCCTTCCAACGCCGTCCTGACCAACTACTATACGGTGATGAAACACCCGAGCTTTGTTAACGGGCTCTACAATTCATTGACGCTGTCCGTCACCATTGCCGTGGTGACGGTGCTGCTGGGCATCGTCATGGCGTTTACGATCTATCGAACCCGAGCACACGGCACGAAAGTCTTCGAGTTCATCGGCACCCTGCCGCTGGCGTTTCCGCCGCTGGTTTTATCGGTGGGACTGGTCATTATCTTTCTGGGCACACCGCTCTACAACAGCCTTTGGGCGCTGGGTCTCGGGCTCTTTGTCGCCTATTTTCCCTATGCCTTCCGTAACGCCTCCGGTTCCATCGTGAACATCCACAAGGAATTGGACGAGGCCGCCTGGGTACACGGCGCCCGCTGGCGCCATGTGTTCTTCAAAATCACCCTGCCGATTTTGAAGCCATCGGTGGGCGGTGCGCTCTTTTACATTTTCATTGAGTCCATCCGCAATGTCGATGTGGCCATATTACTGACCTCGCCCGGCAAGGAATACGGGCCTGTCACGCTCTTTGAGTACTTCAGAGTAGGGCAATGGGCCGAGGCCGCGGCCGGCGGCGTGATCTATCTAATTATCCTGATCGTCGCCGTATCCATCGCGAAATTTGCTTTCAAAATGAAGTTCAGCTTGTGAACCGCAGGTCGGAGTAAACATCGTTCAGAAAAAAGGGGAGGCAAGATGGCTACAAAGTTTATGCTGGCATGGACCGCCGCGCTGTCGGCGGTAATCTACTTCAACGTTTCTGGTCAAACGGCGGACGTCGCACCGGCAAAATCTTCCGCCAAGAGCGCGACGCAGCAAAAAAGCGAAAAAGCGGCGCCCAATGCCACGGCCAACGCGGCCAAGGCATTTGAGAAAGCGAGCAAGGAGCTCTATCCCAAAGCAAAGCAGGAGGGAAACCTCGTCGTATATACCGTCTGGGACGTGGAACATGTCCGCGCGATCACGGATGCGTTTGCCAAGCGCTACCCGGGCATCAAACCGACTTACTGGCAAGGCCGCAATCCTGAGATTGTCACGCGAGTGCTCACCGAGTTTCAAGGCGGCCAGCCGAGCGTCGATATCGTTCTGTCGGATAATGCTCCTCCCGTACTGCGCGCCGCCGGCGCGATGGCCAGCTACGAAACAGTTCAGAAAGACGTGCTCTACCTGCACGATCCGACCTTGCCGACGGTCAGCCTGCAAATTCAGGCGCTTGCTTACAACACCAGGAAGATTAAACCGGATCAGCTCCCCAAGAGCTGGGAAGAGGTCGCCAATCCGAAATACAAAGGATTGATCGCGCTTGACGATCCGATGCGCGCCGGCCCGCTGAGCTCGATGCTGGCGGGTCTCAACACCCAATGGAACGACAAGGCCCGGTTCAATAAATTTCTCAAAGGGCTCAAGGCGCTGGGCGTGCCCGTGCACAAGAGCACCAGCGCGATGTTCAGGCTGGTGATTGCGGGTGAGTACCCCATCTGCATGCCGGCGTTGTTGCACGACGTCATCCACGAAAAGGACAAAGGTACCCCGGTGGATTACGTCAGAACCGTGGCGCCGGTGGTCTTTCCGCGCCAGGCGGGAATCTACGCCAAAGCGCCCAACCCCAACGCGGCAAAACTCTTTGCCGAGTGGCTGATCTCCGACGAAGGCCAGAAAACCATCGATGCCATCGGCAGGGAGTCGGCGCGCAATGACTTCAAATCCAAGACCTCCATCGAGTCGGCCTTTCCCAAAGGCACCAAGCCCCTTCCAGTGGTCGATAAAGGATTTCTCGAAGATCCCAAGAAATGGCTCGACGCGAACGTGAAACCGATCTGGGAGGGCTAGTTTGTAATAACCCCCTAAAGGGAAGCTGGTTCGCACGACTGTGAATCAGCTTTACTTTCTTCTTCGCACCCCGGTATGCCGTTGCGATCAAGCCGTCTTTAACAACGCGATCACAACGGCGGCAACGAATACTTTCACGCCGGAGATTGTAGAAATGGGCGCTTTCCTGTGTTAGCTTAACAACCTGTTCAGGACTATATTTCGGGCGAAAGTAAATCGGCACGATCGCTGCCGGTTCGGGATTTCCAAATAGCCGCAATGCTACGGAGAGATGGCCGAGTGGTCTAAGGCGCACGCCTGCTAAGCGTGTGTACTCCAAAAGGGTACCGAGGGTTCAAATCCCTCTCTCTCCGCCATCTTTGCATCTTTTCCCAGCAGCAAACAAACAGGCACTCGCTGAACTCGCCTATTTACGACCGTCCCACAACTCCTGTCCAGTTGGATGGATTTCGGCTGACGTTGCTCTTTCCCCCAATCTAATTTTAACGCGTTCTGCTAACTAACTAACGAAGCAGGCTTCACAGTCTC
>CAYZXN010000268.1:0-4396 GCA_964482425.1 uncultured Syntrophobacteraceae bacterium
GACGCCGCAGTTGTGGGAGCAGGCGATCAGCCAATTCGAGAAGCAAAATCCCGGTGTTAAAATCGCCCGGGAGATCGCTCCGAATTCTTCGACGCAGTTTCATGATCTGGTCGCACAAAAACTGAGGAACCGCGACACCAGTCTGGACGTTTTCATGATGGACGTCATCTGGCCGGCCGAGTTTGCATCGGCCGGCTGGGTCTTGCCGCTGGACGATTTTTTTTCCGCGGCAGAACAGAAAAACTTTCTCGATGCACCGATTTCGGCCAACCGATATCGCGGCAGGATTTTCGGCGTGCCGCTGTTCATCGATGCCGGACTGCTCTATTACCGTAAAGATCTTTTGGAAAAGTATCGAATGGCGCCGCCGCGCCTGTGGCCCGACATGGTCGAGCAAGCCAAAACGATCCTCGCCGCCGAGAAGGATCCCCATCTCGTCGGTTTCTCCGGCCAGTTCAAACAGTACGAGGGTCTGGTCTGCAACATGATGGAGTATATTCTCAGCAACGGCGGCGCGCTCTGGGACGAGAAGCGTCTGACGAGCGCGCTGCAACACGAACGCGCCAAGGACGCGGTCCGATTCGTGCGCGATCGCATCATCGGCGAGATCTCCCAGCGCGGCGTGCTCGCCTATGAAGAGCCGGAGTCCCTCGCTTTGTTCACCCAGGGTAGGGCGATTTTTTTCCGCAGCTGGCCCTATGCCTGGCAGATCGCCAACGATGCGGCAGAATCGAAAGTGGCGGGACGCGTCGGCATGTCGCCGTTGCCGGCTTTTTCCGGCAACGACGGGGCCGCGACTTTGGGCGGGTGGCAACTGGGTATCAGTCGTTATTCGAACAATCCCGAGCTGGCGTGGCGCTTCATAGCTTTCATGACGAGCCACAACATGCAAAAACGCATCGCCCTGGCCTTGGGCCGCGCGCCGACGCGCGCCGCGCTCTATGAAGACGCCGAGCTGTTGGCCAAGATCCCTCATCTGCCGTCGTTACTGCAAACATTCAAACAAGCAGTGCCGCGGCCGACAACGCCGGTCTACGTTCCTTTATCGAACATCATGCAACGCTACTTCAGCGCCGCCTTGGCGCTGCCCGACAGTAACATCGACGAGCGCGCGGCTTGGGCGGCGCGCGACATGGAACGCGTGCTCGATCTCCTGCGCGGAGCTCCGGCGCCATGAAGAGCTCGCACCGGCTGGCGGTCTGGTTTCTGCTTCCCAGCCTGATCTTCGTCTGCGTGTTTACGCTCTATCCTATTATCGAATCCTTCCGTCTGAGTTTCTACCGGATGATCCTCACTTTGCCGTGGCTCGGCGAGAAAATGATCGGTTGGGAAAACTACACCGACCTGTGGACCGATCCGGTGGCGCTGCAGTCTTTTAAAACCACATTGATCTTTGTCGCGGTGACGGTGCCGTCCGAGCTGCTGCTGGGCCTCGGCATGGCGCTGGTGATGAACGAAGCATTTCGCGGCCGCGGGCTCTTGCGCGCCGTGGTTCTGGTACCCTGGGCCATCCCCACGGTGGTCGCGTCACAGATGTGGCGCTTTATCTTCAATGATCGCTACGGCCTTTTCAATTTCGTCTTGTTCGGCGACGATACCACGCGTTATATGGCGCCGCTGGCGCATCCGCATTTCGCCTTGATCGCGATTATGACGGCGGAGATCTGGAAGACCGCGCCGTTCGCCGCTTTGATCATTCTCGCCGGCCTGCAGACGATTCCCGATGACATATATGAAGCCGCCAGCATCGACGGCGCGACACCGTGGCAGAAGTTTCGCCATATCACCTTGCCGCTCATCTGGCCCGCGCTCCTGCTGGCGCTGCTTTTTCGCACCATCGACGCGTTGCGCGTCTTCGATCTGGTTTTTGTCATGACTCAGGGAGGCCCGGCCGACGCCACCAATGTGTTGCAGTTCTACGGCTACAAGAAAACCTTCGCAGAAGGCATGATCGGCTACGGTTCAGCCATTGCAGTCACGGTTTTTTTGATTGCGCTGATCCTGTCGTTGGGTTATTTGCGCGTGCTCAAGTCCGGCCGCGTGGAAGGAGCCGCACGATGAAACGCTCCTTGACGCTCTTGATTTTCTCCCTGGCTATCGCCATCTACTGCCTGCTGCCTTTCCTGTGGTTCGTGCTCACGTCGCTCAAGAGCCCGGCCGAGCTGACGGCAATCCCGCCCAAGCTGGTACCGTCTTTCCAGTGGGGCTTTTATCACGCCGCGCTGGTAGGTCACGGCCTGCCGCGCTACATCGTCAACAGCCTCATCGTCGCCGGCAGCGCGACGTTGATAACCATAGTCGTCGGCTCCCTTGCGGCCTATGCTATCGCCCGTTTTCAACTGACCTGGACAAAATACTACCTGCTGGCGCTGCTCGCCATTTCGATGTTCCCGCAGATCGCCATTGCCGGTCCGATCTGGAGCCTTCTAGATTCTATCGGCTGGCTCAATACCTACCGCGGGCTGGTGACGGTTTACGTCGCCTTCTCTCTGCCATTGGCGGTGTGGATTCTCACCACGTTTTTTCGCGAAGTTCCCGCTGAAATCGAGGAGGCTGCGTTGATCGACGGCTGCAGCCGGCCGCAGGCTCTCTACAGAGTAGTCTTGCCCTTGGCGGCGCCGGGAATTCTCACCGCCGCACTGCTGGTGTTCATTCACACCTGGAACGAGTTTTTCTTCGCCCTGATCGTCCTGAGCGATCCCGACGTGCAGACCCTGCCGGTGGGTATCGCGCTTTTCCCGGGCGAATACACCATGCCGTGGGGCGAGATCGCCGCCGCATCGACACTGGCGACCCTGCCGTTGATCCTGCTGACCTTGTTTTTCCAGCGCGGCATCGTCAGGGGCTTGTCGGCGGGCGCCGTAAAGGGTTGAATCGGCTGGAAGCAAAGTCAAAGATCAAACCGACCGGAGGAAGTCCTTATCGCAGCACTAACCGCGCATCGGCTGTCGAAGCAATTCGGCGCCCAACAGATTCTCAAGAACATTTCCTTCGAGGTCGGCGATGGCGAGTTTTGTATTCTGCTCGGTCCTTCGGGCTGCGGCAAATCGACGATCCTGCGGCTGATTGCCGGGCTTGAGAAGCCCAGCTCCGGCGAGATTCTGCTGGGCGGCGAACATGTCGAGCACCTGCCGCCACGCGATCGCGATATTGCCTTTGTCTTTCAGAGCTACGCGCTTTATCCGCACATGACGGTGTTCGACAACCTTGCTTTTTCATTGAAGCTGCGCGGCGAGCCCGCGGGCGAGATCGCCGCCAAGGTCAAAGAGGCGGCGCGCCTGCTCGAAATAGAGGACCTCATCGGCCGCCGCCCGCAAAGTCTGAGCGGCGGCCAGCGCCAGAGAGTCGCCCTGGGACGCGCCATCGTGCGCCAGCCGAAGATCTTTCTCTTCGATGAGCCGCTGTCCAACCTCGACGCTGCGCTGCGCGCGACGATGCGGGTGGAACTGGCTCGGCTGCACCGGCGCCTGGGCACGACGATCATTTATGTCACGCACGACCAGGCCGAAGCGCTGACTCTGGGAGAGAAAATCATCGTCCTGCATCAAGGGACGATCCAGCAAATCGGCTCTCCCGCCGACATCTATCACAAGCCGGCAAACAGGCAGGTTGCCTCGTTCGTCGGCAGCCCGCAGATGAATTTTCTGCAAGGGACAGTCGACCACGGCGGCTCGATATTGCGCTGCGGCAATTTCAGCCTGGACCTGACATCGGCACTGGGGAAATCGCTGCCGCAACTGGCCGGCGCTTCTCTTACCCTGGGTATTCGCGCCGAAGATTTACAGCCTTCGGCAGCGCCGCAGCAGAGCTGGATCAGCGGCGAGGTGGAAATCGTCGAAGATTTGGGTTCGGACCGTTTTGTCCATCTCAAATGCGCCGATATCGAGCTGATCGCCCGAACCGGACGGGAGTCGATGCTGCGTGCCGGAGATACTGCGGGCTTCAACGTGGCGCCCGGGCGGCTGCACATTTTCAAAGACGGCGCGCGCATTGAGCCGTGACGCGCGATAATGCGGTGCGCTCAAATGCCCACGGCTTCCGGTCTCAACGCTTTCGCTTGCTGCTCACGGCGCGCAAGTTTTTCGGATTAGGTTTAGCTGAGTGTAACGTTCATGAGAACCGTCGAATTCTGCTTTGTCATTCAGCTACTGGCATTGACGGTTGTGTCTCTGGTCTCACGTCCGGTAAACGGCGCCGGATTGACCCTTGCCGCCGAGGCGGCGGTGTTGATGGACGCGCAAACCGGAAAAGTGGTCTGGGCAAAAAACAGAGATCTGCCGCTTGCGCCGGCAAGCACGGTCAAGATCCTCACTGCATTGGTCGTGCTCGAGCGCAGCCGCATCGATGAAGTGGTCGCCATTCCCGCCGAGGCCCTGCGCGTATCGGGGGCCAAAGC
>CAYZXN010000269.1:0-9273 GCA_964482425.1 uncultured Syntrophobacteraceae bacterium
TCGTCCGATATCATGGTGTTTCCCCCTCGGAGTGTAAATAGCGTATAGGCGGCATATTGTACCGCCGCTAAGATTATTGAAGAGCAGTCAAAAAACAAAGGGAGGGTTGGTTATGATCGTTGAAAAATGGCCGGCGCGACTGGGAAAAGTTGCGCTATGGACGATAACGCTGTTGCTCGCATTGGGAAGCGAGGCTTCCCCAGCCAAAGCCACCACTCTCGCCGAGCTGATCGAAGGTGCCAAGAAAGAGGGCATGCTGCGCGGTCAATGGGGCCAAAACAGCTTTGGCGGCAGCGAGGGATTTAAAGAAATTCTGGCGGGCATGAACAAGAAGTACAAGCTCGACCTTAAGGGCCAATACACACCCGGGCCCGACATGCAGCGGCTGATGCTCCGCGTTATTCAGGAGAACGCCGCCGGTCAACCCGCTAGCACCGACGTATACCTGGGCAACTCTCAGGCAATTTTCGACGGGCTGAAGTCCAACCTTCTGAGGCCTATGACCTACAGCACCTTTATCGAAGAAAAGCCGAAACCGGAAGGTAAGTTTAATGCCATTGCGGCGGATGGCACGCATGTCGCCATAGCGACAGCGGTCGTGGGCATTCAGTACAACACTGATCTGGTCAAAGGCGCCGATATTCCCCGCCGGCTGGAGGACGTTCTCAATCCAAAATGGAAAGGCAAGATCGCGTCGACGCCCTACGCGGCGGGCATGCGCGAGTTTGCCACGCCGGATTTTTTCGGCCGAGAAAAAATGATCGACTTCACCAAGAAACTCTCCACACAAATCGGCGGGTTGATGCGCTGCGGCGAGGCGGAGCGCATCACCAGCGGCGAATTCCTCATGCTGGTTTTCACTTGCGGCGGCAACGATGTCAATGTCCTGCAGCGCACAGGCGCGCCTTTGGGCCACACGGTGATCGAGGAGGGCACGGTGCTGCACATGAGGTACGCCGGTGTGCCGAAGAATTCCCGCTCGCCCAATGCCGGCGCGCTACTCATAAACTATTTGATGACCCCCGAAGGCCAAGAGCTGCTGTGGAAGCATGACGGCTTTGATCTGCATCTTTTTCCGGGTTCGCAAACCAAAAGAGAGATCGAGAAAGTGCGCGCCGCCAAGGGCAAAGTCATTATCAGCTCGCCCGAGTGGCTCGCGTCTTTCAAAGACTATAGTAAAACTCAGAAGGAGCTTGAAGCGATTCTGCGCCGCGGAAAATAACTCTCAACCGCATCACCGAACCACTCAGGTTAGATCATCTCTGAGGTACGGACTAGCTAGAGTTGCCCCATGAGCCAGACGTCGTTGCGATCTCGCCTGCTCGGCGAAAAGGGCCAAACCTCCTCCGCGCTTTTGTCGCTGGCGCTCGTGCCGATGGCCGCCATTTTGACGCTCGTTTTGGTGATGTTCTGGGTGAGCCTACAAAAAGGCGCCGTTGGCACGCCCAGCGCGATCTACACGCTGGGCAACTACGCCGATGTTTTCAGTGACCCCTTTGTGCTGCGGGTCGCGGCGAATACCATCGTCTTCACGATCACCGCGACTCTGGTGGCCCTGCTGTTCGGTTTGCCAATTGCCTGGCTGGCGGAAAGAAGCAGCGTACCGGGCAAGACACTGATCTACGCGATCATGACGCTCGGACTGCTCATCCCGGGCATTTATACCGCGATGGGGTGGACGCTGATTGCCCATCCGCGCATCGGCATTTTGAACCGCTGGCTGGTGGATCTTCTGAACCTAGAGAGCGCGCCGATTAATATCGCCACGCCTATCGGCATGGGATTCGTGCAAGGACTTAGCCTGTCGGCCCTGGCTTTTATATTGACCGCACAGATGTTTCGCGCCATGAATCCGACTCTGGAGGAAGCGGCACGCGTGCACGGCATGGGTTACGGAAAGATCCTCTGGCGCGTTACTTTACCGCTGGCCCGCCCGGGCATTCTGGCAGCGGTGATCTATATACTCACCATCGGCATCGCTACCTTCGACATCCCCGCCATCCTCGGCTTGGGTAACCGTGTTTACATGCTCAGCACTTATATTTACCTCAAGGTTCACCCGCAGGGCGCCGGTCTGCCGGAATATGGAATCACCGGAGTGGTCGGCGCGTTTATGATCATCATTGCCGTGCTCCTGACACTGTGGTACAGCCAGGTCCTGCGCCAGGGCCACCGTTTCGAAGTTGTGACGGGTAAGGGCTACAAACCGGCGCTGGTGCCGTTAGGCAAGTGGTCCATCGCCGCCTGGGGTTTTATCGCCGCTTACACTTTGATTTCGAAGATCCTGCCGTTGCTGTTGATCGCTTATGCCGCCTTGACGCCCTACTTTGTGCCACCCTCACTGCAAATGCTGCGGCAACTTTCTTTCACTCATTTTTACGGCATGGACTGGGAACTGGTAATGCGCGGTCTGGCCAACACTGCCATCTTGGTCACGGTAGTCCCGCTTGCCGTTCTGCTGCTCGGCTTCTGCATCTCCTGGCTGATCGTGCGCTCGCGCAGCCGGTTTCGCTACGCGCTCGAATTCGGCGCCTTCCTGCCTCATGCTCTGCCCGAAGTGATTCTGGCAATCGGTGCGCTCCTGTTGTCTCTGTTTGTTCTCGGCACGACTATTCCGCTTTATGGCTCGGTATGGCTCATCGCCATCGTTTACGTCGTCGCCAGACTTGCCTTCGCCACCCGCGCCCTCAACGGATCGTTGTTACAAATTCACCGGGAGCTGGAAGAGGCCGCCTTCGTGGCCGGCCTGTCAACCTTCCGTACCGCCTGGCGTGTATTGTTCCCGCTGATTCGGCCGACGTTGTTTTCAGTGTGGATCTGGTCCGCGCTGCTGGTTTACCGTGAGTTAACCGTGGCTGTTTTTCTCGCCGTGCATGACAATATCACGCTGCCCGCAGTGATCTGGAGCTACTGGTATAGCGGCAGCATCAATAAGGCGTCCGCCGTAACGTTGCTCATGACGCTGGTTCTCGCCCCGCTGATTCTCGCCGCCTGGTGTTATGGCCGGCGCAGCCAGGTCTCGGCGCAGTAAGTGCTTGCATCTATCGCCGCGAGAAATAGATAAGCCTTTCGCGCCGTCGAATGTCTGGTTAATCCCTATGCTTCAATATTCGATAGTTGAGACAGTCACAGAAAGGAAAACCGCTCGTGGATCCACAGGACCTGCTTAGGATCATACAATTACGCCGCAGCGTTCGAGTCTACAAAAGAGGCACGGTTACCGATCAGCAGCTGGAAACGATCTTGGAAGCCGCTCGCTGGGCACCCTCGGGTGCCAACACTCAACCCTGGGAGTTCGTGGTCACCCGGGACCGCAATAAGATGAGACGCATTCGGGAAATTTATGATAACGAGTGGCGCGCGAGAAAGCGCGAAGACCCGGTTCACTACAAAGGGTTAAAGAAAGACTATGTCGGAGATGTCAGCGTCATCGTCCTGGTCTGTGGCGATAACCGAACCCAACGGGTCTATCTGACAACACGACAGCCGGCAGATCGCGAGAAACTCTTTCAGGCCAGCATCGCCAATGCCGTGCAACAGATGATGCTGGCAGCAGCCAGTATGAATCTCGGCACGGTATGGGTGTCGGTTCGGCAGGAAGTCGAACCGGAGCTGCGAGGATTGTTCAAGGTTCCCGCCAGCCTGCGGTTGTTATGGGTCGTACCCATCGGCCACGCGCGCAGTTGGCCGGCGGCCAAGCCGAGGCGAACGCTCGCTGCGTTCACCCATATGGAGGTTTACGATACCCACAAAATGCGCAAGGACAACGAAATTCATGCCTGGCCCAAGGGCTACCTCACGATATCGAGATCTCGTACTGCTGGTGGCGTAACTCCTCGCTGACTTTGATAATAATCTTGTGATTGATTTCGCGCTCAAGCGCTTCCAGGCTGTGAGTCTTTTCATCGTATAGAAAGTTGGCGACGGCGGGATGGAGTCGCAGAACGATGTTTTTACCGTTTTCCAGGCTCGTTTGCTGTTTTTTGATCGCTCTCAAAATGTCGTAGGCGACGGTCACCGAGGATTTGATGCGGCCTCGTCCGTCGCAGTTGGGGCATGGACTGAGCAGCTGGTTTTCCAGGCTTTCACGGGTTCGCTGCCGCGTCATTTCCACTAGGCCAAGTTCGGAAATCTTCAAGATATTGGTGCGCGCTTTATCCTTCTTTAGCGCCGTCTTGAGCGCTTCGTATACCTTTTTGCGATTGCCCTCCTTCTCCATATCGATGAAGTCGATGATGATGATGCCGCCGACATTTCTCAATCGCAACTGACGGACGACCTCAGAAGTAGCTTCCATATTGGTCCTGACAATGGTCTCTTCCTGATCTCTTTTGCCGACGAAACGGCCGGTGTTGACGTCAATAGCGGTGAGCGCTTCGGTGCGTTCGATAATGATGTATCCGCCGGATCGAAGCCAGACGCGGCGATCAAGCGCCTTTTCTATCTTGTCCTCGATGGCGGACCGATCGAACAGGGGTTCGTTTTCGGAATACAAGACCAGCTTCGATTTCAGCCGGGGCATGAAATGACGAACAAAATCGACGATCCTGCGATGGTCTTTGGCTGAATCGATAACGACCTGCTCGGTATCGGTGGTGAAAAAGTCACGAATCGTTCGCGTGATCAAGTCCAGGTCCTGGTGAATTAAAGACGGCGCAGGAGCTTGTTCGGCCTTTTGCTGGATCCTCTTCCATAGCTTGGTCAAAAACCTGAGATCCCGCTGAATCTCGCGCTTGCTGCGGCCCTCTGAAGCCGTGCGCAGGATAAAACCACCCTCCGCGGTCCCCAGAGATTGAGCAAGTTCCTTAAGACGCTTGCGTTCCTCATCGCTTTCGATGCGCCTTGAGATCCCGATATGCCGGGTGCTCGGCATAAAAACCATATATCTCCCGGGCAGCGAAACATGTGAAGTAATGCGAGCACCCTTGGTCCCCAAAGGGTCCTTCGCCACCTGGACCAGTATCTCCTCGCCCCGGGAAACCTGCTTTTCCAGTGGAAGCCGCCGGCCGGAGGGCGCCGCTTTGGGCGCCTCATCGAATTCGACGTCCTCTCCGGAAGACGCGATTAACTGAACATCGTCAGGAACGCTAAAGAAATCGGATGCATGCAGAAACGCGGCTTTATCCATCCCGATGTCAACGAACGCGGCTTGCATGCCGGGCAGCACGCGTTCAACCTTGCCCTTGTATATGTTGCCGGCGATTCCTCGCTCCTCTTTACGTTCAATTAAGAACTCAGCGAGAAAGCCATCCTCCATGATAGCGATTCGGCTTTCCTGAGGAGATGAGTTGATAAAGATTTCTTGCTTCATAAACTACCTGTGCAATTCAATGAGCTGCGAAAATGGCGGGATTGTTGCGGGAACAACGGCTTGCCGTTCGGCATTGAAGGCCCAAAAAATCAGTCCGCGGCGGCTTGCTGTCTTTATAGAGGAATTCAGGAGCGACTTCAAGCAGCATTGCGCTCACGTGAAGTTGATGCGACCTCGTTTGACATTGCCGCAGCCGACCCGTATTTTGGTCGATGCGTGCGGAGTCCCATTTTCATCAAGCACCGCAAAGCTTCAATGAATTATTCCGCGACCGCGCCGGTTTATTCGGTGCTCAATACCAAGGTACTGATACTCAATCGTTCCTACCTGCCGATTCACGTCACTTCGGTACGCCGGGCATTCACTCTGCTCTATCAAGGCATCGCCAAAGCTGTGAACGAGCAATACCAGACATTTGATTTTGCCAGCTGGAGCGATCTGTCCGTGACCCTGCACGAAGAATCGGTGGGGATGGTCAATCGAACAATCCGAGTTCCACGGGTTATTCTACTCGTTAGTTATGACCGGGTGCCCAAGCGTCAAGTGCGCTTCAGCCGCTATAATATCTATGCCCGTGACAAATGCACCTGCCAGTATTGCGGTCAGCGACGGCCGCGGCATGAACTCAATCTGGATCATGTAATCCCACGAACCCAGGGCGGGACATCCACCTGGGAAAATGTCGTCTGCTCGTGCCAGGACTGCAATCGCTTAAAAGGCGGGCGTACTCCGCACCAGGCCGGAATGGCGTTGGCGCGTAAACCTGTTCGGCCACAGTGGACGCCCTTCATGCAGGAAACTTTCAGTTTATCGCGATATAAGGAGTGGCTTCCCTTCTTAAACACCATAGATGCCTCCTACTGGAACACGGAGCTACTGGAAAAGTAGAACTCTGGTTCTCCATATATAGTAGTGACCCCGGGTTTGGTCCCCTTTATATTGTTATTTTTCTTGACAGCTACAGCGGTTTTGAACTATAGTCCGGACTATTCCATGAACTGTCTTGCCATCGCCAAAATGCTCACAATTAGCTGATTATGCGCCTAAAACGCCTTGAAATGGTTGGCTTTAAGTCATTTGCCGAAAAGACGGTCGTGGCTTTCAATCCAGGCATCACGGCTATCGTCGGCCCGAACGGCTGTGGCAAATCTAACATCGTTGATGCGTTGCGCTGGGCCATGGGAGAACAAAGCGCCCGTCATTTGCGCGGCCATCTGATGGAAGATGTCGTCTTCGCCGGCAGCGACAGCCTGCCGGCTACCGGAATGGCCGAAGTGTCGTTGACTTTCGACAATGAGGATGGCCGCGGTCCGGTAGAGTACAACAGCTTTAGCGAAATCATGGTGACTCGCCGGCTTTTTCGGTCGGGCGAGTCCGAATACGCCATCAACAAGACGTCTTGCCGGTTAAAGGACGTTATAGAGTTCTTTTTAGGCACCGGGGTCGGCAGCAAGGCCTACTCGATAGTAGAGCAGGGGCGCGTCGATGAGCTGGTTAATTCCAAACCCGAGGAACGCCGGGTGCTGATCGAGGAGGCCGCCGGTACGAGCAAATATAAAAGCCGCAAGCTGGTGGCGGAACGCAAACTGGAGCGAACGCAGCAAAATCTCCTGCGAGTTACCGATATCGTCCGCGAAATCGAGCGCCAGATTCGCACCATGGAGCTGCAGGCCAAGAAAGCCGAGCGATACCGGGCGCTGAAGGCGGAGCTCAGGGAAAAGGATTTGCTCTGGGCAGCCATGCAACGACGCGCTCTGAACGAGGAGATCACAGCTCTGACCGGGCGCTTTGCCGAAGCCGACAATCGTCATACACAGTATCTGAGCTCTTTGCACGCCAAAGAGTCCGAGACGGAAACCGTGCGATTTGCTCTCCTGGAACTTGAAAAGGAAATCAACTGCCAACAAGAGGCCGTCTATCACGCGAAAATGCAGCTCAATGCGGAAGAGCAGCGCATAGACTTTTACAAAAGGGATCTGACCCAGCTCAGCCAGAAAGAAAGCGATGCACGAGCGGCGTTATTGCAGCTCGACAATAAACTCGACCTTCTCGCTCAGGAAATCGCCGAGCTCCATAAAGCCAAAGAAAGTTTCATCCAGTTGTCGCTCTTCGAGGAAACTTTTCTCCGCGAAAACGAGAGCGAATTAGCACGATTGCAGGCGGAAATAGAGTCGTTGCAGCTTGATCTGGA
This sequence comes from uncultured Syntrophobacteraceae bacterium, assembly GCA_964482425.1. Classification (GTDB taxonomy): domain Bacteria; phylum Desulfobacterota; class Binatia; order UBA9968; family UBA9968; genus WHTF01. The sequence goes on from CAYZXN010000269.1 coordinate 7,503, forward strand.
CACCGAGAAGGCGGCGCTTATAGAGGTAGCCAATCACCTCACCTATCTAAAGAACGATCTGGCGGCGAAAGAGCGGCGGCGTGAAGAAACCCAGCGCGATTTAGCTCGCAATCAGGAAGAGCATGCGGCCGTCAACAGCGCCCTGCGGCTTTGCGAGCGCAAACGCGATGAAGCCCAGCAAAATTTCCAACGGGCGCTGGAACACGCCAAAGAACGGAATCTCGAGGCAGCCCAGATTGGTGCTGTGATTCAGACTTTTAACCAAGCCGAAGAAGCGCAGGAGAAGAGGATCGAGCTTCTCAAGGAGCAGCTGCAAGAAAGCCGCTCGCGTCTGGCTTCTCTAGAGGATCTGCAAAGGAATTACGAAGGCTACCAGGAAGGCGTTCGGGCCATAATGTTAAAGCGCCAAACGGACGCCGCTGCCGACGGCGTTCATGGATTGGTAACCGAAGTCATCGAAGCTCCGGTACTCTATGAGAAGGCGCTCACCGCGGTATTGGGCGACCGCCTCCAGTATATGATTGTCAAAGGACACGATGAGGGTGTCGAGGCCATCGAATACCTGAAGCAAAAAGCCTCCGGACGCGCCAGCTTCATTCCCGTCCAAATGGCGCGCAAGAGTGATCGAGCCCTGCCCCTGGGTGAGTCCGAGGTGGTGGCGCCGCTGCTGGATCTGATTTCGGTCAAAGAGGGTTATTGGGATGTCGCCGAGTACCTCCTTTCGGATGTCGTAGTCGTTCCCGATCTGAAATCCGGATTGGCTTTATGGAATCGCAACGGCTACTACAGCACCCTGGTGACGCCCGACGGCGAAGTCATAGATCCCATGGGCGTGGTTACCGGCGGCAGCGAGAAATCCCTCGAAGGCAGTTTTCTCAGCCAACGGCGACGCATGAAAGAGCTGCGCGCTCTTATTGGAGAGCTCGACGCTCGAATGGAGGTTGAAGAGCGGGAGATCCTGAAGATCAAAAATAATCTGGAAGAAGCCGAAGCTAAGAAATCGCTGCTAGGAAGTGAAATCCATCGTCTGGAGCTAGAACGGGTTCGCAATGAGCACGAGCACCGCTCAGCGCAACAGGAGTTCGAACGGCTTCAGCAAACCATCGGCGTGCTGATCCAGGAGCAAAGCGACCTTGCCGCAGCCTTGCAAACGCTTTTGGATGAAATCGGTCAATGCCACGCCAGTCAAGAGGCGCGCGCGCAGGAGAAGTTGCAAAGGGAGCAAAAACTCGCCGATGTTCAAACCAACTTCCTACACCGCCGCAAGTTGCTGGAATCCATCGAGGCGGCAGTCACACAGTCACGTGTCCGCAATGCCGCTTTGGGAGAGAAACGGGAAAATACTCATCAGAACATCGAAAACCGTATCCAGCTTCAGAAGGAAACGAGCCAGCAAATCAACAGCATTCATGCGCAGATCGCCGATAACCAGCGGCGAAGAAGCGAACTAGAGAACGCGCTCCTGCTGGCCGAAGAGAGCCTGAGAGCAGCGCAAACGAGAGTCCATGAACTGGAGGAGAAACTCCAGCAGGAGCGCCAACGTTTTCGCGAGGTCTCGCGCCAGCTCGGCGAGGTCGAAGAAGCGATCAAGGAGCTGCGGCCACTGGTCGAAGGCTGCCAGCAGGAAGAAACCCGTCTTCAACTCACATTGACCGAGAAACGGCTGAATCTGCAGCACCTTACCGATGGAATTCGCGAAAAATACGACGCCGATCTCGCCGTCCTCGAACTACCCAAGGAGGTCCCTGCTGCGCCGGATCTTTCACTGGAC
>CAYZXN010000270.1:0-2926 GCA_964482425.1 uncultured Syntrophobacteraceae bacterium
ATTATTGAAATCACATGAAACCTGGTGCTGTTTTTCATTGCCAATCTCCTTTCTATCCTTGAACCCCTACATGTTCCGATTGTGTCTGCCATCTTAGAACCCGCCTTTCTACCATCCCGGCGATTTGATCCATGATAATTACCATGAACATAAGAACGATGATGCCGACAAAGACGTCTGCAGTCCGGAAGATTCCAGCCGAGAGGCGAATAAAAAAACCTACTCCTTCAGTTGCAGCGATAAATTCACCGACGATGGCGCCTATCACCGAAAAAGGGATGCTGGTTCTGAGTCCGGTAAAAACATAAGGGGAGATCGCCGGCAGGATGACCCGAAATGTCAGTTTTAACCCCCGCACGCGCATGAGCCGGGCGAGGTCGACGTATTCCTGATCCATCTGGCGCATGCCCGTATAGGTGTTAAAAAAATTCAGGAAAAAGGTCAGTAAAAAAACGACACCGACTTTGGACCATATCCCGATTCCCAGCCAGACAATGAACAGCGGCGCTAAGGCGGTGCGCGGTATTCCATTAAGAGCGATGATGATGGGCTCGAAAACCTCCGCCAGCACCCGGCTGCGACCGAACCAATAACCCAAAGCGATGCCTGAAATCGCGCCCAGGGGGAAGCCGATGGCAATCTCTGTAAAAGTGACCCAGGTATGCTGGAGTAAATCACCGGACTGAAAACCGGCGATCAGCGAAGTAAATATGCGGCTCGGGCTGCTAATCAGGAAGGGTTCGATCCAGCGGCCCGACGCTATTTGCCAGAGCAGCAAGAAGCCACCGACAATAACAAAACGGACGAGCGTAATCCCCATCCCGCGCAATTTGAAACCGGGTTCCCTCTTGAGCTCGACAACGTCCTCGGCGCTACCGGTTTCCGAATGCTCCTGGCTTGCGTCTTTGGACACGGCACTTATTCCTTCGTGGACCGAATGTTGAGCTCGTGGCGGAAGATATTCCACAAGCGCCCGTAAGCCTCGTCGAATCCCTCTTGCCGGTGAATCTCGAAAATATTTCGCGGCCGGGCCATGGGAACATCGATAATGTCCTTGATTTTTCCCGGCCGGTGCGTCATGACCACGACCCGATCGGCCAACGCCACTGCTTCTACTAGATCATGGGTGACGAATACAATAGTTTGGCGTTTTTGCTCCCAGATCTTTAGAAGCTCGTCCTGAAGCACCATCCGGGTCTGCGCATCGAGCGGGCCGAAGGGCTCGTCCATCAGGATGACCGGCGGTTCATAAGCCAGTGCGCGCATGATGGAAGCCCGTTTGCTCATACCACCGGATAGTTGTGACGGATAGTATTTTTCGAAGCCGGTGAGGCCGGCTAGGTCGATGAAATAACGCACCTGCCGCTCTCGTTCCTGGCGCGGGAAGCGCTTGGAATCCAGACCGAAGCCGACGTTTTCTTCTACGGTGAGCCATGGAAAGAGCTTACTTTCCTGGGGAACGTAGCCTACTTTGGTATTGAGTCCTCGGACTTCTTCACCCTGGTACAGAATTCGTCCCGACGAGGGCGCGGAAAATCCTGCGATGAGCTTGATCAACGTCGATTTACCGCAACCGCTGGGGCCGACGACGGTCACGAACTCGCCGTAGGCAATAGTCAAGCTGATGTCTTTCAGCGCACGGATCGTTTGTTCATCGGGAGTCCTGAACAGCTTGGAAACGTTCTCCACCCGGATGACGGGATTGTCATCCCCTGAATTGCCCGCGCGCGTTGGGCTTGCCATCTCCTCCATAGCCAAGGTTCCAATCCGTTTGATCAGTCGTCTATATCATATCCCCACGCAATGACTACATGGCGCAGCACTGTTCTTGCGATGGTTTTACTAGCCGCGTTAGCCGTTTTGTTGCGCCGAAAAATTCCAAACATGCAAAATGCCGTCACAGTTATACGGAATCGGTGATCAAGAGCAAAAAGGTGCAACATGGTTGTGAAGTAGCGGTCAATCCGCGGATGGGTCGTATTCAACTCGTGCAATGGTGGAGAAAGAAGGTCCGGCGGCCTCCCTGGAAGGCGGCACCGGATGACTTGCGCATCCTCATCGATGACAGCAAAACCTGGTTCAAACCCGTTGCACATTTCGAAGAATGTACGAATTCAACACTGCAGGTTGACGCTTTCTATTTGTAAAGGCGATCAATGAAGCCGCTGCTCTGCAGTTCCTTTAAAAAGCTGATATCCGTGAAGTCGGTCGGTTTGGCTTGGGCCGCCTTGGGATTTTTGATTTTCAGCTGGTCGAGAAAAAGCTGGATGCCGGCTTCGGTGGGATAGGGTACCCGGCGCGTCAATTTAGCGACGATTTCGTTGTAAGCCTCTTCGACTGATCTGTCGTCCTTGATGGCGAGGTATTTTTGCAAAATCCTTTGGGCGCCCTTGGGGTTGTTCAGATTGTAGTGGCTGGCCTCGACGAACGCCCTCAAGAAGCGGCGCACGGTGTCGGGTTTTTTCTTGATGTAGTCTAGCTTGGTCGCGACGCCGTTGAGCTTCCACTCGACATCGAGCGTGGTAAAGTCGAGCAGCGGCCGCAAGCCGATCTCCTTGGCCTTTAAAGTTTCCGGTGCCTGTAAGAGCGTCGCTTGCAGCGCGTTGGTCTGCATCGCTGCCAGGCGCGCGGGAATCGATCCGGCTTGCACGTAGGTCACGTCGGTTTCTTTTATTCCGAATCTGTTCAGCACGGTAATCGCGGCGGCGTTATCCGCACTGCCGATGCGGCTGACGCCGAATTTCTTGCCTTTCAGATCTTCCACGCGTTTGATCTCGTCGGTCACGAAAAGCACGTAGGGAAAGCGATTTGCCCCGCCCGCAACCAGGACGGCCCCGGACCCTTGCAGGTTGCTGGTCACGACTGCGGAAGCTCCCGCATGAACGATCGGTGTCTCACCGGAGACCAGGGCGGTGACGGCAAGAGG
>CAYZXN010000271.1:0-4026 GCA_964482425.1 uncultured Syntrophobacteraceae bacterium
ACAATGGGCGAATCCAAGCTGCCATGCATTGCCGATGTGCCGCCGCTAAAAACCGTGCTGGTCGAAAGCCCCACGGGTCCGACACCGTTCGGCGGTAAGGCGATCGCGGAAAATCCCAATGTGCCGACAGCGGCAGCGATCGCCAACGCCGTGGCGGACGCCTGCGGCGCGCGGATTTTTGATTTGCCCTTGTCACCGGAAAAGGTGTTCTGGGCCTTGCACGGAAAGATGAATGACTGAAGACGCATATTCACGCTGTAATATATCAAGACGCGACCCTCCAGAGTGGGGGCAATGCACCGCAAGCTAGCTTTCTAGAGTGACGGGCCTTGGTAAACTTCGAGCGGCGGGCCAAGAGCAAAGCAGGGGATCGAGCCTATCGCCGTTCCGGTGCCTTCACTCTTCCAGGTTCATCTCTCGATCGCGCAGTGTCAACCTTGTTCCTGGAATCGAAGGAGGAGGTGTTTCGATGAAGCGGTGGATTCTCTTTGCGTTACTGTTTCCGTTTCTCTGTAGCTCCAATCTCGATCTCGCTGGAGCGCAGCAGAAAACCGCCAGCAGTAAAATTATCATCGGCTTGCCGACAACCTCCATGAGCATGCTGCCGGTGTTCTTGGCGCAGGACAGGGGATTTTTTAGGGAAGAGGGGATAGAGCCGCAGCTGGTCTACGTCGGCGGCCGGCTACAGGTGCCCGCCTTGGCGGCGGGCGAAGTGGACTATAGCGCATCGGCTGAAACCGTCCTCCGGGCGGCGGCGCAAGGGCTGCCGCTTAAAGTGGTGATTTACATGAACTCGCGCATGGCCGTCTCTCTCGTAGCGGCGCCCGAGGTCAAGACCATCGCCGGGTTGAAAGGCCGCTCCATCGGCGTCACATCGATCGGCGGCAGCCTCGATTATGCCGCGCGCGAGATCCTCGCCAAAAACGGTCTCAATCCCGAGCGGGATGCGCGCTTTGTCGGCCTGGCGCAAAGCGAGCAGATGCTGGCATTATCTTCCGGTTCCATCCAGGCCGCCATGCTCACACCGCCTTTTGATTCGATGATGGAGAAGAAGGGTTTCCGCCGCCTGGTTTTTGTCGGCGATGTGCTCGATTACCCTCAGGGGGGTCTGGCGACGACGGATAAAAAGATCCAGGAAAATCCGGCGCAGGTTAAAAGGGTGCTTCGCAGTATGCTCAAATCGCTGGTTCGGATCCGGCAAGACCGCGACGAGATTATCGGCTACATCGCCAAACGCTGGAAAATGGACCCGGAGTTTGCGGCGTCCAGCTATGAAACGATGTTGAAGGCCTACAGCACCGACGGCACGACCAGCACGCAATCCATTCAAAGCGTGCTCAATTCCATCAAGGGTCGCAGCGGTCCGGTGAGTCTCTCGCAGGTCGTCGACTTTTCGCTTCTCGAAGAGGCGCAGCGCGAGATGAAGATCCGATGACGCGAGCGCGCTGCCGCTTGGAGAACTCGACTCGAACCGTTGATGCTCTAGCTGCTAATTGAAGCCCAGAAGCTTGCCGTATTCTCTCGACAGCTTGTCGACGAGCTGCGCCTTGTCCTGCGTCATGAACACCAATTGTTTCCCCTGAGCGAACTTGTGCGCGCGCGTTCCCTTGACGTGCACCGAGGTCAAGCCCAGATGCTTTTCGAGGATCTCTTGAGCTTGCGGTGTGGTCATAAACGCCGCGAACAAGTGGCCGGCGTTTGGACGAACGGCACCTTTGATGACTCCGGCGTGGTATTCCGGCGAGATGACCGGTTGTATTTGATCGGCAAAAACCATCGGCGAGTCGGCTTGCTCCTGGATCTGGTCGTCATGCATGGTTGCCGCGATCAGTATCTCGCCGATGAGCAGTCGCTGGGCAATCTCGCCGCCGCGGCCCAGGATCGGCTTTAATGCGCTCAGCTTCTTGATAAAGGCCGTGGTCTTTTCGACTCCCCATGGACCGGCGGCAAGCCGAGCCCAATGATGGGTGGCGCTGAGAATCCCGAGTTTGCCGTCCTTCCATTTCGGGTCGAGAAGATCCTCCCATTTTTTCGGCACATCCCTGGCGGGCAGGATTTTTTTGTTATAAGCGGGAAGAATCATCTGATTGGCGATGGACACAGTGCCGGAATCGTACTGGATACCGTTGTCGTCGACGCCCAGCGTTTTGTAGTCAAAGGGAACGTGCAGTTTGCGCGTCCACAGCGAGCCGTGATGGGCGTCGGTCACGACCATAAGGTCCCACTCAGGCGGCACACCTGTGGCGGCGAGCCCGACAATCTTGGCGACGTCGCGCGTCATGGCACCCGAAGGGTGGTAGTTCACTTTGATGTTGAGACCGTGCTTTTTATTGAAGGCCGCGGCCAAAGCCTGTGTGCCTTCCGGTCCCAGGCTGGAAGATGCATAGAACTCGAGCACGCCCTCCTTCTTGGCCGCTGCAATAATGTCATCCAGCTTTGCGCCCTGCGCAGGTTGGAGGTGCAACAAGACGGTAAGCGAAAAAGCCGCAAAAGTAAGAAAACGTAAGTAAACCATTTGGCGCCTCCTAAGAGTCGTTGTCGATATCCTCTATTCAATCCGCCGGGTATATTTCCGGCGGTCTCATCGCGCGGGCAGCGGATCGCCGCCGGTAACTTGCTTGAAAAGCTCGATGATCGATGTTTCCCGCGGCAGATCGCGGATTGCCTTATTAATTCCTTCGGCGGTCATCGGCGTCGGATCGTCGCCCACGAGTTTTTTGTAATCCTTCTGAAACTCCAGATCGTTCGACGCTTTGGCGAAGGCAGCCCTCAAGATATCCACCCGACCCTTCGGCGTGGCGGGCGGCAGAATATAAGGAGAGCCCACCAGCCGGAGAGAGCGAAAAAGCGCTAACAGCTTACGATCCGTGTCTGATCCAGCGAGATCGGAAAGCTCCGGCAGATGGCCGAACTGCGCATGCTTTTCACCTTTGGGGATCTCGAGAATCGAGTGAAAGTCAACCAAGCCTTTGGTGAGAAATTCTGGAGTGCGTTGCGGAATGGTATCGGCGATATTGGCTCTTCCATCGATTTCACCGCGCATCAATGCGGCGTCGAGCTCCGGCCCGGAATATCCGGTGATGAAGCCGGGGGATTTGAAACCCAAAACGTACGCGAAAAGCCGGCCGACGATGTATACAGTATGTCCTACCGATTGGCCGCCGATGCGCAGATTGGTTTTCGCTCTAAGCTTATCCAGAGTACTGAGACCGACCTCCTTACGCGTAAGAAAAACGTATTGGGTAGAGCTTTCCGGGGCGCCGACGAAAATCAATTTATCGATGTCGTACTGCACTCCGGTTTCCTTCATGACAGCCGAGGTGACGAAAGCGCCGGGGGGAAAACCGACGGTAAGTCCATCGGGCTTGGCCACCAGATACATATGATTGGCGAGCTTGCGCCCGCCGGCGCCCGGCATATACTCCGCCAAAAGGGTCGGCTCTCCAGGAATGTATTTCTTAAAATAGGGCATGAACGCACGCATGCGCCGGTCCGCAGTGCCGCCCGGCGGATTGCCATTGATCATGGTCAATGTTTTTCCCTGATAGAAGGGAGCTTGCGCGTGGATCTCCGCCGGCGAAAGGAGAAGCTGGCCCGAGAGACCGGCAAGAAAAACTCAGGCGGCAAACCAGAACCTACAATTGGTGAACTTCATCATGAGGGCCTCCCGGACGATGATCATGCTGTTTCTTGTATACAATTTTCTGTTCCAAGGAAATGACGGGCGCCAAGGTATTGCTATGCACCCTAATCCGACATTGTTTCGAAGTCGCTCGGACGGTGAGCCCTACAGCCGAGGGCAATGGGACACTGCCTTGAAGGCCACCCCGCAATCCCCTGAGGGTGACGTTTCGTGCGCCAGGCCTTAACGCAACCTGTGCGCTCATGTGCCCACGGCTTCCGGTCTCACCGTCGTTGCTCACTCCTGACTGTGCGCAATTTTTGTCGGATTAGGGGTAAGAGTAGGAGCAAACTTTACGTGGCGGAGCCAACGAGTCTCTACCTCTAAGTGGACATCGATTCATC
>CAYZXN010000272.1:0-8112 GCA_964482425.1 uncultured Syntrophobacteraceae bacterium
TGCCACGAAGGCTATCGCAGTTGTTTTTTCCGCCAACGGGCGGGCAACGACTGGAAAGTGATGGCCGAGCGAGTTTTCGATCCCAAAGAGGTTTACAAAAAGTGAGCGAGCTAACTCTCGGTTTGCCCAAAGGCAGTTTGGAGCAGGCCACCATCGATCTGTTTCGCAAATCGGGCTGGAAGATCTCCGCCTCGAACCGCAGTTATTTTCCTTCCGTCGATGACGACACGCTGCGCTGCAGCCTGGCGCGGCCGCAAGAGATGTCGCGCTACGTCGAGTCCGGCATTCTCGACGCCGGCATCACCGGCAAAGACTGGGTCCATGAAAACCAGTCGGACATCGTCGTGGTTGCAGAGATGGTTTATTCGAAGGTGAGTTTTCGTCCGACCCGCTGGGTGCTCGCCGTGCCCCAGGATTCACCGATCAAAAAGATCGAAGATCTGAGAGGCAAGCGCGTGGCGACCGAAATGGTTAATTTCACGAAGCGCTATTTCGCCGAGCGCGACATCCCCGTAGTAGTGGAATTTTCCTGGGGCGCCACCGAAGCTAAAGCCGCTCAAGGCCTGGTTGACGCGATCGTCGAAGTCACCGAGACCGGCACCACTATTCGTGCCCACGGCTTGGAAATCATCGCTGAAATGATGGAAAGCTGTCCTCAGTTGATTGCGAACACAACTGCTTGGCAGGACTCTTGGAAGCGGCAAAAAATAGAGCAGATCAAAATGCTGCTCCAAGGCGCGCTCCTGGCGGAAACCAAGGTGGGCATCAAGTTAAACGTCGCCGAAGCCGATCTCGAAAACGTCATTCAACTGATTCCCAGCATCACCGCTCCGACGGTGGCGACCCTGCATCCCTCCCCCAGCCTCAAGGGCATCAAGTGGTTTTCCGTGGAAAGCGTATTGGAAGAAGCCAAGGTGCGCGACCTGATCCCGTTGCTGATCCGTAACGGCGCGGTGGGGATCATCGAGTACCCGCTCAACAAGGTTATCTAACCCAGCTCGGCCCCGATAGCCGAGTTCCTGGCCCAACCATCACGTGGATTGTTGATTCGGCTGCCCGGAATCCCGCGCAACGAAATAGTCTCTGGCGATGTCTGGAAACAATGCGTACGTCAGGACGTCCTCCTCGCTGGTGGCGAGGCTGCCGGCTTCTTTTCGCGCCGCATCGAGGCCGGGTTCAAGCAGATCCGCCGGCCGGCAGTTAATCGGTTCTTTCTTACCCAAAACTTTGGCTCTGACCTCATCGCTGATAGGCCCCGGCGGTTTGCCGTAAAGCCCCATGACGTAGTTGCGCGTCTCGGTGGCGACGACCGAATAGCGCTTGCCGGTCATAACGTTCAGCGCCGCCTGGGAGCCGACAATCTGACTCGTCGGCGTGACCAGTGGAGGATAGCCGAGATCCTTCCTGACGTGAGGCATTTCACTCAACACCGCGTCGAGCTTGTCTTCGGCCTTCTGCTGGCGCAGTTGCGCCACCAGGTTGGACAGCATCCCACCGGGAATTTGCGAGGTCAAAATATCGGTCTTGATCTGGTTGTTGACCGAGCTTTCAAACTCGCTGTATTTCTTGCGCACGCCATAGAAGTAGTCGGCGATTTCGCTCAATCGGCCAAGATCCAACCCGGTGTCATGCGGCGTGCCCATAAGGGCCGCGACCACCGCCTCCGTGGCAGGCTGCGATGTGCCCTGCGACAGCGGCGAAATGGCAGTATCGAGTATGTCCGCGCCGGCTTCGATGGCCAGCATATAGCTCATCGGCGCCAGCCCCGCAGTGCAGTGCGAATGAAGATGGAGCGGCAAGGGAATACGGGATTTGAGCTTGCTGATTAGTTCGTACGCGGCATACGGCGCGAGCATACCGGCCATGTCCTTGAGGCAGATAATCTGCACGCCCATTTCGGCCAGCTGGTCGCCGACCCGCAAAAAGTAATCGACGGAATGAACCGGGCTGATGGTATAGCAGATGGTGCCTTCGACGAGCTTGCCGGTTTTGAGCGCCGTCTGAATAGCCGTTTCCATATTGCGCAGGTCATTCATGGCATCGAAGATGCGGAAAACGTCGATGCCTTCGGCGGCGGCCCGCTCGATAAACGCGCTGACCACGTCGTCGGGATAGTTGCGATAACCGACCACGTTCTGGCCGCGCAGAAGCATTTGAAAACGGGTTTTCGGCATCGCCTGGCGCAGCTTGCGCAAGCGCTCCCAGGGACTTTCCTTGAGGAATCTCAAAGCCGCATCAAAAGTAGCCCCGCCCCAGGTCTCCAGAGACCAGTAGCCGACTTCGTCGAGCTTTGCGGCGATCGGCAGCATGTCCTCGGTACGCATGCGCGTCGCCAGTAACGATTGATGGGCATCGCGTAGAATCGTTTCGGTGAGTTCGATTTTCGCTGCCATATTTTGTCAGCCTTTTCTCGGTTCGGTGACGGCTTCAGTTACCTCATAAAGCTCTGCCTGCTTGTCTTCCAGACGTTGTTTTTCAGCCTCATCAATGACGTACGCGCCGTCGATTTGTTTGAGCTTGCTGAGGTCATAGAAATATTCGGAAATTTCCGCGCCGTCATCGAACTCATACATCTTGATCGCGTCCCAGGGACAGATCTTTTTATCGAGCCGGTCTTCCGATTCGGTGCCGATGAGCTGAAGCTGGAAACGCTTGGGCACGGCATCCGGCGCCACCGGCTTGCGGTTACCGTCGTAGTATCGCCCGCCGTATTCGTAAAAGATCTCGCCGGTCTCCTTGTGTTGCTGCACCTTGGTCAAGTCATCGCTATAGCACATTTGGCAGCCGATGCACGTATCGTTGTCGACGACCACTCGATATGGTTTGAGCCCGCCCTGCGGCAGCTCTTCATAGAGAAGACTGATGCACCCGTCAACCGGACAATGAGCCTCACAGATCGGCGAACCGGCGCAACTCGAACAGTTCTCGTTCATCACCGCCAACAAGGCGGTCCCTTTACGTTTCTTGGTGGCTTCAGCCGCCATGAGCTTGCATCCTCGCTTTCTTAAAACGCGCTCGAAAGTAAAATGCCACTGCAATCGATAACAAAACCCACCAAAACCGAATTAAGCCGATGCGCCCCCATTCCAGCCAATATACGAAGTTCGGCGATCGGGAGATGAGCCGCCCGAGCACTTCCTGCGCGCCCGCGTAGTCTCTCACCTCGCGCAACGACTGGGCCAGTCCATAAAGCGCGCCGTCATCGGTGGGATTGATTTTAAGCGCTCGCTCAAAATCCCGGCGCGCTTCGCTCCACCTGTTTTGCTCGGCATAGATCCAGCCGCGATTGTTTAACGCCGCGCCGAAGTCCGGTTGGCGCTCGAGCGCATTATTAAAGCTGTCAGCCGCCTTGTTCAGTTCGCCTTTGCGCTTTAGAGCGACGCCGAGGTTATTATGAGCTTGCGCAAAATCGGGCCTCAATTCAACGACTTTCCGGTACTCTGCAATGGCGGCATCGAAGTCGCCGTGAATATCGGACTCGATCCACGCCAGCATGGTCCGCGCCTCGACATGGTCCGGGTCCAGGGCAATCGCCTTGCGCACGGACGCTTCCGCTGCTTTGGGATCCCGCAAGCGGAGCAGCGTAATGCCGACAAAGAGATGGAGGTCGGCCTGCTCCGGATAGCGTTTCAGCAAAGCCTCGAAAACCGCCTTCGCCTCCGCGGCCTTGCCTTCAGCCAGATACTCCCGAGCCTCGTGCCACTGCTTTTCTTGGCTTAAAGGAGAACTCGTCTCAGCAGCTAGTGAAGCCCCAACCCAGACAAGTACGGCTAACCCAACCAGCCAACCTCGCACCATCTACTTCCACATTTCGTTGGGGATCTGGTCTTCTTTTCCTTCGTCTGCGAGCTTATCGTTTTTCAACGCCTGGCGCAGCCCCAGCCAGGTGAAGAAGAGAACCAGGATAAGCATCCCGACGATCGGTATATTGTCAGGTTTCGTCAGAATAGCGAGGAAATTCTGCAGTCCGCTTGCTTCTTCCATAAAAGTTAAGCACCTGTAAAATAAAGATATTTTGAGTATAAAAACTATTCGAAATTAGTCGTAATGTCAACTTTGCCCGGCATATCCGCTGCCGGTCACGGCTTAAGGATGATGATGGTGGTGATGATGACCGCGCCCCTTTTCGGTATGGCGGAAGATCAACGACTTGATCACCACCGGAACAGCTTTGGCATCCGGCAATTCCTCGCCGATATCGACAAAATCAAAATCCTTCAGATCGATACCGTCAATCGAGATAATGCCGGCCCCCGGTATGAGCTCGCGCTCTATGATATTGCCCATTAACTTGGCGATGTCGGCGTCGAACACCAACACCAGAGGCTGCCCTTGCTCCACGTGTTCTTTCATACCCCCCACCAAACCTTCCGCCAACGTGCGAATCAGCGGGTAGGCGGGACCGAGCTCCCAGCGAATCGCCAAGGCCACTGCCCGGTCCGAGTCCACTATGTCGAAGCGTTGCAATGATTTCTGTACCGCGCTCTTGATCTCGGCCGCGGTGATCGCTTCGGTTTGCTCGAACTCCGGAGTAAGGACTTGCAAGTTTCTCAACGGCAACAGTTCCGGGTGGGAAAGATAAATCGTGTTGCCGCTCACTTGCACGGTGTACTGCGAGGCGCCGATGACCGTAGCGCGAATGCGCACCTCGGCCGGGCGAAGCGGTATTTTGCCGCCGGCAAGTCGATTGGCGCGAGCGCGCACCTGCCGGCCCAAGTGAACCCCAAGATCTCCCAGGCTGCGCTTTTCATAGCCGTAAACGAACTCGGAGACTCCGCCCGAAAACATGACTGCATGGATCGGCTCCTTGAATTCAAGTTTCGGCGTCAAAAGTAGATCCTCGACCTGCGGCGAGAGCTGGCCGCGCTCGAGCACTGCGAAAAGCGAGTCACACAGGACTTGCGAGAACTTTTCCTTGTCGTCTTCGCTCATGACGCTTCCCAGCGCGAGATCGATGCCCGCCATCTTGGCGATCTTCAAAGCAGTATCCTCGAGCCGGTTGATCTTGCCGCTCTCGTCCATGGCGACCAGTCGCGCGCCGACTTCCAGAGCACACGTGTCGATGACCTTACCGCCCTGGACGATGGCGATTTTGCTGGTGCCGCCGCCGACGTCGACATTCATAACCGTAAAGTCGCCGCCCTCGTGATGGGTCATTCCGACCGCGCCGGAGCCGTAAGCCGCCAGAATGGACTCGAGATTGTGACCCGCCGTGGCGCAGACGAACTTTCCCGCTTCGGCAGAAAATAGCGACACAATGGCTTCGGCGTTCTTCTTCTTGGCCGCTTCGCCGGTCACAATGATGGCACCGGTGTCGATGTCGCTCGGGGTCAGGTTGGCCTGGCGATAGGACTCATGGATAAACTCGTTTAACTTATCCGTGTCGATGGTTGTCTTGTCGATATACGGGGTCAAAAGAATCGGCGACTCATGGATAATCTCGCGGTTGACGACGACAAAACGGCTCGATAAGGCGACGCCCTGTCGGCGCAATGTCAGACGGGAGAAAATCAGGTGCGATGTGGATGAACCGATATCGATGCCGACGGAGTTAAGCGTGATCCGCTCGGAGCGCCACATGGGATGATCTTCATCCATGACAAGTCCGTCCTCGTCCTCACCGAACTCGTCCTCATGGCCCTCGTGCAAAATAAGTGTCTCCGTCTCGAAATTTTCCATCAGCTTTGGCAGATCCTTTCTGGAAATGACTCGGCGCGAACAGGCGCTAAAGTTTTCTTTGATTAACATAACAAACACCGTCTTGCCACCCGTTGTGTTGCAGACGGCTGAGAGATGGACAAGCCCAAAGTTCGGCGATAATATGACCTTCGTCCGCCACCCCATGGGTCAAGAAGAATTCCAAGAACTCTCCTCGTTCTTGAGGCGCTTTATCCGGCGGTTCAAGGTTCTTCAAGGAATCGAGGGCGTTTGCCTCACCGCCACTTGCGCCCTGGTGTTGTTTGCCGTCGGACCGGGCATCAGCCAGATCAAAAGCTTTCTTCCTTATGCGCCCCTCGTCTACAGCATTATCACCGGCGCGATTTTGCTGGCGCTGATCGTCTGGACCGTTATCCGATTATCGATCAGGTTCTCGCAAGAACGCGCGGCGCGCTACATCGAACAGAAACGGCCTCGGCTGCGCAACAACCTGATCAATTCCCTGCAGCTGTACCCGCAGGTCGCATCGACCCCGGAGGCGCCCAGTTTTTCGGCTCCCATGGTGCTTGCTCTGCTGCGCAACACACGCAAGGAGGTCGCCGCGCTGCACGTGAACGACCTGCTCGATACCGGCCGTATCAAGAGCAGCCTGCGTCTGTTCGCCGCGTTGGCCGTGCCCGTAATCGCGATGGTGCTGTTCAATCCATCGAGCGTGGGTGAAACGTTCAGCTTGTTGACCCAGCCGCTCGACCACTTGCCGCCATCGCAGACCGTCATCGATCTCCAACCCAAGGGACTGCGGGTGGCGCGCGGCACGCCGGTAACGATCCAAGCCGCCGCGTCGGGGGCTATTCCCAAATCTCTGGATCTCATTGTCTGGGCCGGCGTCAGTGAGCGTGGTGAGCGCATCGGTGAAGAGAAACTGCCCATGGAGAGCCTGGGCGAGGGCAAATTCAGCGCGAAGATCGCTCGCCTCGACCGGAGTCTTAGCTACCGCGCGGTGAGCGGCGTGTTTTCCTCGCCGGTCTATTCCGCTGAGGCGGTCGATCCGCCGGAGATCGGCAATATTCAGCTGACTCTCTATCCACCGGCATACACCGGGCTCGGCGCGACCTCGGTGACCGGCGGCCACATCGAGGGGCTCAAAGGTTCCAACCTGCGGATCGACGCCTTGGCGACTAAAGACGTCGTCAAAGCCGAAATTGTGGTCGAGGATGGCAGGCGTCTTCCACTCAAGATCAACGGCCGCAAGCTCCAGGGCAGTCTGGTGCTGTTTCAATCGCAGCAGTACCGGATCCTGCTGGAAGATGGCCACGGCTTTCGCAACTCTCCAATCCCCTACGATCTGAAAGTCAAACCCGACGGCTTTCCCACCATCGACCTGCTCCGGCCGACTGAAGATCTCGATATTAACGGCGATGAGATCTTGACCCTGGAATACAGTGCCCGCGACGACTTCGGTATCGGCGAGGTGACACTCTCCGTTCGTATCGGCGAACGCCAGGACAAAATCCGTTTACAAAAAGATGACGCCCGCAAGCTGATCCTGCGCGACCAGTTCCGCTGGGACATGGGTAGGCTGGCGTTGAGCGAGGGTGATGAAGCTGTTTTCAACCTGGAAGTTACCGACAACGACACCGTGTCCGGGCCGAAGCTAGGCACCTCTCAGTCGGTGCGACTGCGGCTTAAGAACCTCAAAGGCGAGCATCGCCAGATTGCCGAAATGGTGCGCGATTTGAACAGCCGTATGCTGGATATGCTCGGCGATCATCTCGAGACTCCGTTGCCGGGCGATAAAGACGCGGCGCGCGCTCAAGAGATGGAGCAAAAATTCGAGCAGAATCTTGCCGATGCGCTCAAGCGCACCGAAGAAGTGATTCAGCGCACCGAGAAAGATCGCCTGTCCGACTTCGCCACGTGGTCCGATCTCGAAGCGCTCAAGCGTAATCTCCAGTTCACCAAGGACGAATTGCTGAAGCGACAGGAACAGGCCGCGTCGGCCGACGAAAAATTGAAGGCGCGCGACGAGATTTCGTCGGAACTGGAACGGATGTCGATGCTTTCCGAGGACATCGGCAAACGGCTGAAGTCGCAGGAAATGGCTTCGACCGCGCAGGACCTGGCGCGCGGCCAAGAGCGTCTCATGGAGTCTTTGGACAAGCTCCAGAGCGGCGACAAAAATCTCGATGCGATTCTCAAGCAGCTCTCGGATCTCGCCAAATCATTGGCGGCGCTACAGCAAGGAATGTCCCAGTTGGCGCAGCAGATGCCGGACGACTTCATGAATATGGAATCCATGCGCAGTCTGGGGTTCAACGAAATGTTTTCCGCCCTCGACGAAATTCGTAAGAAACTCATGCAGGGCGACATCGAAGGCGCGCGGGAGCTGGCCCGTGAGTTGTTCAACCAGATGGCCTCGATGGTGGCGGCGCTGCAGAACAACCAGCGCTCGGC
>CAYZXN010000273.1:0-3640 GCA_964482425.1 uncultured Syntrophobacteraceae bacterium
TGGCTTCATGTCACGCCGGACTTGCAGTTCGTCGACGCCGCTCGAAACAAAGCACCCATTCTCACTGCCGGCGGAACGACCATCGGTACTGCGGTAGTGGCAGGACTGCGGGTGCGAGTAGATTTCTGAGCAGATCCGGGACCGCGGACCGGCTTATGTGCGACGGTTCAGTCGCCGAGGAATAGATGAACAAGCCTCGTGCTATCACCTGGGTTGCGCTCGTTGCCGGATTCATCCTTGTGCCGTTGTTGGCTCTGGCTCTGCTCCTTCCCATTATCATCGATAGCGAAACCGTCAAATCGAAGGTGCGCGCATTCATCGACGAAAAGACCCATGGCTTGGCGGGGATCGGAAAGATCGACCTCTTCTGGTATCCCCAGCCTGGCGTGGTGATTCGGGATGCAGCCATCTCGTTCGACAAGGAGATCCAGGGGAAAATCCAACAGGTGCGACTCTATCCATCGATTCGCCATCTGCTGACCGGGAGCTTGGCCTTCTCCAGCGTGAGCGCGGATGGAGCTGTTTGGATCGTACGGTTGGCGGCGCGCAATGATCAGCCGTTCAATCTCGACCAAGTGGAAGAAAAAATCCGAGCTGCCGTCAAAACCCTCGCGTTAGATTGGCCGGGGATGAATCTGCGGATGCGCGGCGGCGTCGCGGATATTGGAATCGCGGGCGGACGTTCTCTAATGCTGACAGATATAGATGCGAATGTCGGTGTATCCGAGGACAAATTGGATTTTACTATCTCCGCCGGCTCGAATCTCGCTGACAGAATCCATGTCGCGGGTGAGATGGCAACAATGAACTTGGCGTCAGAGGCGTGGCTCTCGATCGAAAATTTATCCGTGCGCAAGGTATTTGATCTTGTCTCACCTGCTTCGATTGGATGGATTGACGGCGGTGCGGCAACGCTGACTCTCAAACTTAACGCCGCGGGACTCAAGCGCTTTACCGCTGAAATCTCCGGGTCGCTGCCGTCGCTCACGGTGGCCCGGGGAGCCCGAAAGGCAGTGGTTAAGGCGAAGGATTTCAAAGGTATTGTCGCCGGCGATGAGAAGATTTTTCGGGTCGCCATCGAGAGATTGCCTTTGGTTTCGCCGCCGCTCAATGCAGCCGGGGAAGTGATCTTTGATCGAACGTCATCCGTATTCACCGTAAAGCTCATCGGACACGATCTTGATGCCGGCATCATCAGAGAATCCGCGCTCCTCCTGGCCGATGACGTCGCCAGCGTGCAGAACGTATTCCGCTATCTTCAAGCCGGCATCATACCCGAGATTCGCGTCGAGACTCGTGGAAGGTCGTTTGCCGAAGCGCTCAAGAATAGAAATGCCGCTGTTACGGCCAATTTTCATAGCGCGAAGATTTTTGTTCCCGGGCCCGACCTCAATCTGGAAAATGTCGGCGGATCGCTGTCGATCTCTGCCGGGTTTCTCGAGTGTACGGAATGTTCCGTAACCCTGGGTAAGATCAAGGGGCGCGAGGGTGCGTTGCGCCTCGGCCTAGTTGGCCCCAACGGGCCGTTTCATCTCGACATCATGGTCGAAACAGATGCTCGGGAGCTGCATTCTTTGCTCGTTCGGCAGGTCAAAGGCGAAGCGTTTCAGAAGGAACTCTCTAAAATTCGCCATGTCGACGGTTCGCTAACGGGCCAACTGGTTCTTGGCGAAACTCTTGATGCGATATCGGCGAAAATTTCGGCCGTACAGGCGGCACTGACCGTCTCATATGAGCCAGTGCCGTATCCGATATCGCTAAGGCGCGGTCGTCTCAGCTACGCACAGGGTAGGATTGAGGCCGAGAGCTTGGAAGGTGCCGTCGGCCTCTCGTCCTTCTCTGGGCTCACCGGTTCTCTACACACAGACGGAACAGGGCAGTTGAATATCAAGTCGGCAAGTTTGCAACTGGACCTGGAACAGACCGAACTCTTGCTCCGCAATGTTGAAACTATTCAAGCTCAGCTCGGCCCAGAGAGCGCCGCGCAAGGGAAGATTAACTTTACCGCGATCTCGCTTAGCGGACCGCTCAACGATCCACGTCGATGGAATTTTATCGGCAGGGGAAAAGTTGAAAAGATATTGATAAAGCATGCGCAGCTACCAGCGGCTCTGGCCATTACCCGGGGAACTTTTGACCTAAGCCATGAAAAACTCACATACGCCGATGCCAAAATGGAGCTGCTCGACGCATCCCTGACGGCTAGCGGCGTGGTTGAGAACTGGCGCAAAGCTCCGCTCCGTTTAGAAGCAACGGTAAGTGGCATAGCCGGCGCAAGCATGATGGATTGGGGGCGGCGTCAAACAGAAGTTCCGGCCGCTTATATGCTGAGGTCACCGTTGGAGTTTTCCGAGAGCCGGGTTGCGTGGCGCGACGGTACGGATTTTTCTTTCAACGGAAAGCTAACCGTTGCCGATGGGCCACGAATTTCCCTTGACATGACGCGCAATCTTCACAGCCTTACTATCAGAGAGCTGTTGATCGATGATGGCGCGCCGGCTGCTCGCGCGACATTTGAGTCGGATAGGGGCAAATGGGCCTTTGGCTTCAGGGGCAGCCTGGACAAGAAGGGACTGGACCGACTCTTTTTGACTTCGCCCCTGCAGATCGGCCTGCTCCTAGGCGATTTTGAAGTGAGTGCTTTTCGGGAGCATCCCTCGCGATTTTCTGTGCGTGGAACACTGGCGGCCAGAAACCTCGTCTCCCCTTTAGGTAAAGAGGACACGATCATCGAACAGATCGTCGTTCAAGGAGATAAAACCGGTCTGAACATTCGAGCGGCAGACCTCCGGTGGCGAGGAAGCCATGTTTCGGCTTCCGGCAAGCTTGCAGCCGCAAAAGAAGCCTTACGCATCGATATGGATGTCACTGCGGATCGCCTCGTATGGGAAGAGTTCAGCGAATTTACGGCCGGAGGCGATGATGCAAAGGATAAAAACAAAATGAGGGTTTCGCTGCCACCTCTGGAAGGCTTAATTCGATTAAAATCAGACAGCTTCGCGGCCGGCAGTTTTTACTCGAACCCGCTCCAGGTTTCGGCAGAGCTCACCCCGAGCGGCATCAACGGAGAAGTCCAGGATAGCGTTGTCTGCGGCATCCGGACGGTTGGACGATTCAGCGCCCAAAAAAACGGTGAGATCAAGCTCGATATGCGGCTCTCGGTCAGGGATGGGGAGCTTGAATCGACGAGCCGCTGTCTCTCGGGTGAAAAGTCCAACATTACCGGCACCTACTCTCTCAATGCTCGCCTTGCAGGCGCCGGCAAACTAGAACAACTCCCACGGACCCTGGCGGGTGAGTTTGACTTCGTCGCCCGTGACGGCAAGTTCGTTCGTTCGGAAGGGGTGGATGCTACCTTTGATTACTTGAACCGAACCGGCGATTTCAATGTAGCATTTCCAGATTTGAATAATGAACCGATGCCTTACCGCTTGATCAGTGCCAAAGGAAGGGTTGCAGAGCAAAGCATTTTTGCCGAGGAGCTTCTTATCGAAGCAACGCCATACGCGATCACAGCGCAGGGAAAGGCAGACATTGAGCGAAGGTCGATCGAGGCGAAGGGTCTCGTCACGGTCCTCCTGCCAGCGGACAAGATCATCAAGAATATTCCTCTTGTCGGTTCAATCGTGAGCGGCTCGAT
>CAYZXN010000274.1:0-14923 GCA_964482425.1 uncultured Syntrophobacteraceae bacterium
CGACGCACCAGGTTACGGCACTCACTCTACCGGGCCGCGGGCTACTTGCCAGGGCGGCAGGCGCGCCGATCCGAGGCTACGAGATTCATATGGGACAAACCGCAGGCGACAACATTTCTCATGCGTTTGAACTGACTCAGCGATCGGGTCAATCCTGTGTGGATCTCGACGGCTGCATGAGCCCTGATGGCAACGTGATGGGGACGTACATTCACGGTCTCTTCCATAATGACCGATTTCGTCATGCCATCTTACAGGAACTCGCGGCACGAAAAGACAAGATTTTCTTAGCGAGCACTTCTTCATTTTCCGTCGACGAACAATACGATCGATTGGCTGCGCTCGTACGCAATAACTTGAATATGGATCTCGTCCACCGACTCGTCGGACTTCATTAAGAAACGGCAGATTTTACCGTCGCTCTTACGGCAGCCACCGCAAATCCTGCCGTCTGTTGCTACCGGTTGGCCTTCCTGTATCCCAACGCGTCCTGCGCGATGATAATCTTCTGCACGTTCGAGGAGCCTTCGACGATCTGATAGGACTTGGCGTCGCGATAGTAACGCTCCACCGGGAACTCCGTGGAATAACCATAGGCGCCGAGGATCTTCATGGCGGTATCGGCCGCATAGTTGGCGGCTTCCGCCGCCGTGTACTTGCCGATGGAGGTTTCCAGATTGTTGGGTTTCTTCTGGTCCGCCAGCCAGGCAGCCCGATAAACGAGCAAGCGCGCCGCCTCTTCGTGCACCACCATTTGGGCGATTAAATCCTGATTCATCTGAAACTCACCGATTTTTTGACCGAACTGCTGGCGCTGATTGGCATAATTCAGCGCCGCCTCCTTGGCTGCCCGAGCCACCCCGAGCGCGCCGGCTGCGCAGTTCAGTCGTGTTTGATTCAACTGCCACATGCAAATTTTGAAACCATCGCCTTCGCTGCCGAGCCGGTTCTCAGACGGAATCCGAAAGTTTTCGAATGTCAGCTCGCCCAGCGGCGAACAATGAGCACCGAGCGTCTCGAGCGGCTTTCGGCTGACGCCGGATTGAGAGAAGTCGACGTAAAATGCGCTCATCCCGCGATGCTTCTGAGCTCGATCCGTGTAGGCATACACCAGCCCGCCTTCGGCGACGGGTCCGTTGGATATCCATAGCTTCGTGCCATTGAGGAGATAGGATTCGCCTTCTTTGGTTGCCGTGGCGCGCATACCGGCCACGTCCGATCCCGCGTCCGGCTCTGTAATCGCGAAACAGCCTATGATGTCGCCCCGGACCAAAGCCGGAATCCATTTTCTCTTCTGTTCCTCGGTGCCGAATTGCAGCAGAGTCAGGGCCGGACCGATTTGCATATTAATGGCGACCCGCATTGCGCTGTGCACCCTCGCAACTTCCTCCGTGATGAGCACCATGCCGAGAAAGCCCAGGCCATTGCCGCCGTAAGCCTCCGGAATTACGCTGCCGTAAAATCCCAACTCGCCCATTTTTTTTATCAGGTCGCCGCGGAAAGCCCGCGCTTTGTCGTCCTTTGCGGCCGTTGGCGCGATTTCCTTCTCGGCAAATTCGCGAGCCAATTCTCTAACCGCCACTAACTCTTCCGACAGCTCAAAATCCATTCTTCCTCCGTAACACGAGGCGCGAAGGCGCCGCTAGAAGCGGTTCTTGCTTCGATCCCGCTTTATCATCATTACGCAATGCCACCTTCCCGCGTCTTACCTCAATAGCTCCCGTGCAATAATTGACTTTTTAATTTCCGAAGTGCCTTCATAGATTCGTAGGGCGCGCACGTCGCGATACAGCCGTTCGGTGATACTGCCGGCGATCAATCCGTTGGCACCATGAATTTGCAGCGCCTGGTCGATAATTCGCTGTGCCGCTTCTGTTGCGTTGAGTTTGGCCATCGAGGATTTCTGTTTAACGTCTTTGGCGCCGCTGTCATGTAACCAGGCCGCTTGATATACCAGCAAGCGCGGCGCTTCCAAATCCGTCGCCATTTCGGCGAGCTTGAAAGCGGTTACCCTGAAACTCGGCAATGGCCTGCCCGAACTGGCGCCGTTGCCTGCTATATCCAATGGTCTCCTGCAACGCTCTGCCGGCCAAATCCGCAGCCGCCGCACCCACGCTGCAGCGCAAAATCCAAAGTTTTAAACGCAATCTGCAAGCCCGGAGCAGAACCCCTTACCGGTGCCCGTGAGAACCAGGACTTTCACGTCATCTTTGCGCGCGCATTCGGCGAAAAACTTTTCCAACTCGGCATACGTTTCGAATGTCAAGTGGTTTAGCCGTGCTGGATCATTGAGCCGTATCGTCGCGATGCCGTCGGCGAGTTCATAGATGAAACTGCGGTATACCATGGATCGTCCTTTGCCTAGGTGAAGTACACAAGCTATCGGATGATGGACGCCGCGTTAGCAGCATGCATCACCCCGCCCACCGTGATTTTTACGCCATGACGGCACCGCCATCGACATTAATCGCTTGACCGGTAATGCCGCCGGCTTTCTCGGACGCGAGCAGTAGCGCCAGTGAGGCAACTTCGTCGGGTTGAATCAGACGATTCTGCGGCGCGCTTCCGGCAAACAAGGCAATGATGGTTTCAACCGGCTTACCGGTTTTGTCCGCCATCCGGCCGGCGTTGTCACGGGTCAGCTCATCGTCGATATAGCCCGGACAGATGGCGTTGACGGTAATTCCCAAGCGAGCGGTTTCCGCTGCCAGCGAACGCGTAAGTCCGAGGAGGCCATGCTTGGAGCGTCCCGGAAACAAAGTTGGCGCGGCGCGTACGCCGTGACGCGGGGATAGCCGGTCTTGGCCGTCGTTGACGCGATGTTGATGATTCGGCCCCACCGGAGCTGATCATTGCCGGCAGAAAAACCTTACAGCAGTAGTAAGCTCCGGTCAGATTGGTTCGCAGCGATTGGTCCCAGAGGTTGTCCGTTGTGTCGAGAAGACTTTCTGCCCTGGCAATACCTGCATTATTGACGAGAAGGTGGACGGTTCCCAACCGCATGCCGACTTCTTGCGCCAACCGCTCGACCTG
This sequence comes from uncultured Syntrophobacteraceae bacterium, assembly GCA_964482425.1. GTDB lineage: Bacteria > Desulfobacterota > Binatia > UBA9968 > UBA9968 > WHTF01. The sequence goes on from CAYZXN010000274.1 coordinate 3,034, forward strand.
ATCTTTTTCCTTGATGTCGCAGGAAAGAGCGAGCACCGGCGCAGCGATTTTAGCAATGTCCCGGGCTGCGGCTTGCAGCTTGCCGATATCGCGGGCGGTAATGACGACACGGTATCCTTGACGTGCAAACGCACTCGCCAAAGCCCGCCCCAGCCCGCCGCTGCCTCCCGTCACAACGACAACTTTATTGCGCAGATCCGCCACTTGCGAAAGATACCACGTCAGCGGCGGATTGACGACAGAGTTACAAAGACAGAGGCGCCAAGAGCCGATTCCCAGCGTTAATTTTCCCAGCCCCGCGAGCGATCGTTTAGCGCCGCGGCCGCGTCAAAGTTAAATTCTCGCTGTCGCTCCGAGTAGTGCAGCAGCTTTGCCTCAACCAGTGCATTGATGGATCCCGCCGGGAACGTACCATCAACGTTACGGCTACCGGCGACGATGTCCGTTAAAACCTCAATACCTTCATCGACCGTGTCCACTGCGTAGATGTGAAACTTGTTTTCTTCCACGGCTTTGACCACGTCGGCACGTAACATTAAATTTCGCAGATTGGATTTGGGCATCAGCACCCCTTGGTCGCCGGTCAAACCATGAAGCCGGCAGACATCGAAAAAGCCCTCGATCTTGCGATTGATGCCGCCGATCGCTTGCACTTCGCCGTTTTGGTTAACCGAGCCAGTGACGGCGATATTTTGCTTTAGGGGAACGCCGGCGAGGCTGGAGAGAATAGCATAAAGCTCGGTTGAGGAAGCGCTGTCTCCGTCGACACCGTCATAGGACTGTTCGAAACAGATGCTGGCCGAAAGTGACAGCGGTTTTTCTTGAGCATACTTGTCTCCTAGATAGCCGCTCAAGATCAGGACGCCTTTATCGTGGCTTTTGCCGCTGAGCTTCGCCTCCCTTTCGATGTTGACGACCCCGCCCCGCCCCATGAACGTTTTTGCCGTAATGCGCGACGGTTTGCCGAAACTGAAATCCCCCATCTGGTAGACCGCCAAGCCATTGATCTGCCCTATGACCGCGCCGCCGAAATCCACCAGGATGGTGCCTTCGGTGACCAGCTCCTGTAAACGTTTTTCGATAAGATTCAAACGAAACATTTTTTCGGCAATGGCGTGCTCGACGTGCATTGCGGATACCAGCTGGGCGTTCTCCTTACCCGCCCAGTAGTCCGCCTCAATAAGCAGGTCGACGATGTCGCTAAAACGGGTCGAGAGTCTTTCTTGATCCTCCACCATTCTGGCGCACTGTTCGATAACGCGGGCCACTCCGCTACTATCGAAATGATGCAGGCCTTCGCGGCCGCAGTAGTCGCTGATGAAGCACGCAAAGGCGGTGATGTTTTCTTGTGAGCGATCGATTTGAAAATCAAAATCCGCCTTGACTTTGAATGTTTCACGGAAATCCGGGTCCATGGTCGCCAACGTGCGGTAGAGGTGCGGGTCGCCGATCATGATAACCTTGGTGTCGGTGGGAATCGGCTCGGGACGGAGACCCTGGGGCGGCGCCCAGCCAAAAAACGTGGCCGGCTCTTCAATGCGCAACTCGCGGTTCTTAATGACCCTTTGCAATGCTTCCCACACGCCAGCGTTAGCCAGGACGTCGCGATCGTAAAGTACAATATAACCGCCGTTCGCCTTACTGATGGAGCCGGCTTTGATGAGCGTGAAATCGGTCACATAGCCGCCGACCATAGGCTTTTTCTCGACGACACCGAAGAGATTGTGATAACTCGGATTGGTTTCGACGATGATCGGCAGGCCCTGGGTTTCACTGTTGTCGACGAAGACGTTGATGCGGTACGGCAAGAAAGGATCGCTCGGCGGCTCGCCCATCTGCATGGGCGTTCCTGAGGCGGGACTGAGCCCGGTCTCCGCCGTCTTGATGCGGTGTAGATTTTTAAGAATATGCTCACGGACGGCGTCGAGATAGCTCAGCAGTTTGGCGTGATCACGGTATTTTTCTTTCAGTTCGGCCAGCGGCATCCTGACAAGATATTCGCCCGCCTGCTTTTCCAACTCATCGAGTTTTTCAACAATCTCGCGTTCAAGTTTCTTGCCTTGACGCAGTGTTTCCTCGACCTTTTTCTCGATATCGGCGCGCTTGTCGTCGAGCCTTTTTTTTTCCGGCGGCTCCAATGCCAGATAATCGGCTTCTTGCATTGGCTTGCCATCTTTTGTGGGCAGCAGCACGATCCCGGATGGCGTCATGCGCAAACTAAAACCGTTGTTGCTCGCCTCCACCATCAACGCTTCCATCATTGCCTGTTGCTTTTTCTGCAGCTCCTCGATCATCGGCTGGCGATGGCGTGCAAACTCTTCGCTCTCAAAGATTTTTTTGCCTTCACGCTGGAGATACTGAACCAGCGCTTCCATGTCGGACTTGATGACTTTGCCCCATCCGCGGCGAACCTTAATCACCTGTGGCCGATCTGGGTCGTTGAAGTTGTAGACGTAACACCAGTCTTCAGGAAAAGGCGCATCACCATTCGAAGACAAACGCTTTGCCGTGGTTTTTTTTAGAAAGGCTTTGATGATGCTGGTTTTACCGGTGCCGGTAAGGCCTGTAACAAAAATGTTGAAGCCCGGTTTATTGACGCCCAGGCCAAATTCAATGGCACGCATCGCCCGATCCTGGCCGATAAAGTCCTCCAACGGTGTCATGTCCGCTGTGCATGTGAAGGGAAGAAACGAAGGGTCGCACCGCCACGATAACCGACTCACAGGAATTTCGAATTTGCTTGCCATTGGAGAACCTCGCGAAGTTAGTCACGCAAGGATATGGGCTCCAGGCCAAACCGTCAACCATCCCCGCTGAAAACAACTCATGATGCTATTGAACCCCTGCGGGCCGGTCAATATACTCTTTCCAGTGAATCGAACCCATAAGCCTCTCCCTGCATGGAAAAAGTGGCTGTCGTGTTTTCTGCTGGTTTGCCTCTTCATCACTGGCTGCGCCTCTTACCGCTCACCGCTTCCGAGTCTCGGCGCGCCAAGCGAAGATGAAGAGACCAGGATCAGCCGGGAATTTCGCCGCGAAGCCAAAAAACATCTCCGGTATATCAACAATCCGGAGATCGAAAGATACATTGAACGGATCGGCCAACGGCTTCTCTCAGTCATGGGGCCCCAGCCGTTCGACTACCGTTTCTTCGTTGTGGCAGATTCGCAGCTAAACGCCTTCGCCGTGCCCGGCGGATCCGTTTTCTTCTATACCGGCTTGATCGAGAGAGCCAAATCGACGTCCGAAATCGCCGGCGTCATGGGTCACGAGATCGTGCATATCAAAGGAAGACACATGGCACGTCACTCCGGGCCGGATGCGATCTCGCTACTGAGCCTCGTGGGAATGCTTCTGCTGGCACGCAGCGGCGCCAGCGCCCAAGCAGCCGGAGTAGTGGGTCAAGCCGTTTCCGCGACGCGCCAAATGGCCTACAGCCGCCAGCTCGAAATGGAAGCGGATACGTTGGGCGTTCGGTACATGACCTCGGCAGGCTATGATCCTGCCGGCTCATTGGGCTTCTTGAAACTCCTGGAGCAGGAACGCGCCCTTAATCCGATAGATCTCCCGCCATATATGATGACTCACCCGGTCACTCAGGAGCGTGTCGCCAACATGGAGCTGGTCATCCGTTCTTTAGGCCACGCCGAAGTCAAATCCGATGTTTTTGACCAGCTTAAAAAGATGCAGCTGATTCTGCGTATGGAGCGACAGGAAACTGACAAGATCGTCGACGATTACGAGAAAATCGTTGCTCAAGATCCGCAAAATGGCGAGGCGCTTCACCTTTTGGCCTTTGCCCAACAGCACAAAGGCCAACTCCCCCAGGCTCATACAAATTTCCAGAAGGCCGAGAAATTCAATTTGGAAAACCCGGCTTTCTATCGTGATTTAGGCCGCTTTTACACGACCTCGGGAGAGCTGAGTGAGGCACGGAAGGCTTTCGAGCGCGCTTTGGCGCTGCAACCCAGAGAACCGCTCAACTATCTTTATCTCGGAGAATTACTGGAAAAAGAGAACGATTTGCGGAGCGCAGCGGGCGCTTATCTGAATGCCCACCAGATCTCGCCCCTATGGGATAAACCACCCACACGGCTTGGCTTGGTATACGGCAAACTGGACCGGCTGGGCGATGCGCACTATTATCGCGGCCGCGCTTTTCTTCTCCAAGACGAAGATGAACGGGCAATAGCGGAATTCGAACGAGCGATTAAAATCCTCGGCGAAAACTCTCCGCGAGGACAGACCATCAAAGACGAACTTAACTTTGTACGTGCTCGCAGACGGTAATTTCTAACCCCGGCCGGTCGCTGCAGCAAAAGAGTAGATCTTGCCACGCTCGCACTTCTGAGATTTTCCTTCTCTTTTTAGGAGAACCTCTCGCAGATAATCGGGGTCGAATCCGAGAAGATCGCAGATATTGTTAAACGTAAACAACCACTCGGTACTCTTGTCCTCCACCCATTCCAAGGCATTCTGATACTGACTACGCCCCGGACTACTCCTCGCGGACCGATATTTTTCCAGACACTCGACAGCGTCCTTCAAAATCGCAATCATCAACCTCTTTTCACCCTCCAACTGCCGGGACAACCCTCCACTACCGTAGAATTGGGATGGCAGAAATATATCAGGCTCAAGAATCCGAGCTAAGAAGTCATCGTACATTTGAGGAAATACTCCTGGATAAATTGAATCGCATTCTATATCACACCGTTTTTTTGCTGGCAACAAAAATCGGCAGAACGTCTAACTTAGCGTTTACGAAGGGAATTGAACAAAACCCGGTGGCTGCACACCGCCTTTAGGAGATCGGCTATAGCGGCTAAGCAGCCGCGGCGGGCTGCCCCGCGCTGCTGAAGATTAAAAACTCCAAGAACCCGCTAAATCCCGTCCATCAGACCGGCGAGTTTGGTCTTGGCGACATTGTGGTCCCAGATCTTTTGCACTACCGAATCTTTACGACGGCCCTTCATGACGCGCTGCGTCTCATCTTCGTTGTAGACCCTGACGGGCCCTAACAAAGACGCCTTGTAAAAGCGCGAGGCGGCCTCTTCGAGATCGACGCAAGCCGCAAAGACCCACTCTATGGATTGACCGACGACCATCGACCCGTGGCCGCGCAGCATCACGGCGTCGCCGTTGCCGAGCGTGCGCGCCACAGCATCGCCTTGCTCGATGCTGTGGATCAATGCCGGGTCCATGTATACCGGCAATGGACCGGGCCCAAAAAATGCGCCAGGATTAGAGGAAGCGGGATAAAAAGGCTTATCCACCATGCTGAGAGTCGCTACCATATGGTTGTGAAGATGAGCGACGCTCTGGATATCGCCGCGGGCTTTGAATGCCCGCGAATGCATGTACACCTCTGACGGCGCGCGGTATTTACCCTCGATCAATCTGCCGTCCAAATCGGCAATCACGATATCATCGGCAACAACCACCGCACGGCTGATTGGATGCGGTAAAATGAAAAAATGATCGGTTCCCGGTATGCGCGCGCTGATGTGGCCGCTATAATCCACCAGCTCTGCGTTGAAAAGCATACGCGACGACATGGCCAATTTGTTCTTAAGCTCTGTTAGTTCCGACACAGAATCTCTCCTTATCTACCGGATGGATTGCTTGTGCTATATCTTTACTAGGCTGGAAGTTCAACAGCAGATCTCACGCCCGCGGCATTCCATCTGTCACTCAAGGATGAACATAACGGGCTCTATGAAGGCGCTGGAAGACTGCGCAACCAGTAGGAATCAAAGGAGACCTCATTCCAATGGCCACAAACAGTGCTACAGGTATCACCTGGAATTTGACCGATCTTTTCTCCTCGTATGACGATCCCCGGATCGACGCCACACTAAACGAATGCCACGCCCGCGCTCAATCTTTCGCCGATCGTTATCGCGGTCGCATCAGGGATCCTGAGACTTTAACAGTAGACACACTCACTCAAGCCCTTCATGATTTGGAGATCATCCATGAATCGGTAAGCCGCGTCGTCAGCTACTCCGGACTGCTTTACGCCGCTGAAACATTGAGCCCTGAACACCAGGACCTGGAGCAGAAGGTGGAACAGCGCTCGACTGCCATCAGAAACCTGCTGCTCTTTTTTGAGCTCGAATGGCTTAATCTCGATGATGGACCGGCGCAGAGCTTGGCGGAGAATCCGGCGCTGGCGAATTACCGACATTATCTCCAGAGCTTGCGGCGCTTTCGTCCACACACTCTTTCAGAACCCGAAGAGAAAATAGTAAACGAGAAAGACAACACCGGGAGACACGCCTTGGCGCGGTTCTTTTCAGAAATCACCTCGACTTTGACTTTCCCGCTCGAGCGCGATGATCAAGCTGAGGAACTGAATCTAAGCCAGATTTTATCCCTTCTCCACGAGCCTGATCGGGCGCTGCGGCAAAGAGCCTTGCAAACTCTTTATGAAGGCCTTTCGCAGCATGGCCAAGCTTTCACGTTTATCTACGACACGCTGATTCAAGATCATTTGACGATGGATCGCCTGCGCCGTTATCCCGGTCCTAAAGTCCAACGCCATCTCTCTAACGAAATCGATGGCAAGGCCGTCGATAAAATGATGCAAGTTACCGAAGCAAACTATGGACTCGCACAAGAGTATTTCGAGCTCAAAGCCAAACTGCTCGAGCTGCCAAGACTCGCTTTATATGATCAGTATGCGCCGATGGAAAAGGAAAATAGACCCTTTCCTTTCGCTCAGGCTCGGCAGATTATACTCGATGCTTTCGAGGCTTTCTCACCGGTCTTTCGCCAGATCGCCGCGGAGTTCTTCGCCAATAACTGGATAGACGCGGAGATCCGCAAAGGCAAGCGCGGCGGCGCGTTTTGCGCCGCGCCATCACCACGGCTGCATCCATATATCTTGTGCAACTATGACGATAATCTGCGCGACGTCATGACCGTGGCCCATGAATTGGGCCACGGCCTTCACGGCTATCTGAGCCGCAAGCAGACGCTATTCAACTACGACACGCCGCTTACCACTGCCGAGACGGCATCGGTGTTCGGCGAAATGCTGGTATTCGATCACCTGCTCGCGCAGCAAACCGATCGGCAGGTGCAGCTTGCGCTGCTGGCCGGTAAAATCGAAGATATTTTCGCCACTGTGTTTCGGCAAAATGTCCTGACGCGTTTCGAAGAACTGGTTTTTTCGGCGAGAAAAGAGAAACGGCTCACCCCAGAAACTTTGGGTGATCTGTGGCTGGAGACCAACCGGAAATACTATGGCGAAGCCGTCGAGATGCAGGACAGTTATCGTTGGGGCTGGTCCTATATCCCACACTTCATCCATTCGCGCTTTTACTGTTATAGCTACGTTTTCGGCCAGCTGTTGGTTCTTGCCCTTTATCGAACCTACAAGGAAGAGAGAAAAAGCTTCGTGCCCAAGTATCTGGCGCTCTTGGAAGCCGGCGGATCCGATGCGCCGGAAGCTTTGTTGAAGCCCCTCGGCGTGGACATTCACGATGCAGACTTTTGGCAGAAGGGTTTTGACGAAATCCGCGGCCTGGTAGCCAGACTACAAATGCTCGTCTAGACTGAGAGACTCACGAGCAGTAGCTGAAGTTTTGCTGACCGGCGGCTGCCATCGGCGCCAAGTGTCACCCGATGGTTGCCCGATATTTCGCGGAAGAATTTGTCCAATCATCGCTTGGGCAGTGCACTTTCTGGAATTCGCTAGAGCTTATAAAAACCCTTAGATCATCTGATTTTAAAACTTGGCGGGACGATTTCGTCGATGCTTTTCCCTGTCCAATGCCATTTCGGGACGCCGTCCCAGACCTGATCGCCCTGAACCTGGACTTTATTGAGCAGCTCCTCTTCGTCCATGCGAAGATACTTGTAATTATCGACCAGTGTTTCGCCGTCGACAATGACGGTGCGGACATCGCGGCTTACGGCATTTTCGACAAGCGAACGGATTGGATCCCGTACGGCACCAAAAGTAATGTCGCGGAGATTGACGATGGCAATATCGGCCTTGGCGCCTTTTTGCAGCCTCCCCAGATCGTCTCGACCAAGCATCTTGGCGCCGCCCACAGTGGCGGCATTGAAGACGTCGCGCGGGTGGCCGGACAAGAAACTCTTGTCGGCGACCCGGGAGGCTAGCGCGGCATAACGCATATCAGAGAGAATATCTTTCGGAAAAGTGTCTGTGCCGATGCCCATGTTGATGCCCGCTTTGCGATAGCGATCAAAGGATTCCATGGTGATACCGAGCTTCAGATATTTGAGCGGGCTGTAGGCAACCGAAGCGCCTGAGTCGGCGATAATCTTGAGATCGTCGCCGTAGGGATAAGCAAGCCAGCTATGACCGCTGATGAAGATGCAGTGCGAGAGCGAAACTTCCGGGTCGAGAAAATTGATTTTCTTTAGCAGTTCGATGGGGGTGCAGCGCTCGCGCTGCATAACCGTGTGAAATTCGAAGAGATTGATCGTCGCGTGAATCTGCACCCGCACGCCGAGCTCTCGGGCCGCCTTGCGGGTTTCCTTAAGCAGCGCCGGCGTACAGGAGTCGACATGGCCGGGATACAACAGGGTGGTTACGCGGCCGTTGCAGGCGCCGTTGAATTTTTTGGCGAACTCGACGGCGGTCTTTAACCCTTTACTGCCACGCTCATCGTCCCAGTCGTACTCAACCCGCCCTTCACGGTCATGGAAGAAGTTGACGTTTTTGTAACTCGGCCCGGCCGCGCAACGAATGCCGACTTGATCGATCATATCGACATAACGTTCCGGTTGACCGCCAGCGCCGCCAATGTCAAACGTCGTCGTCACACCGCTTTTCAAAACATGAATGAGGGAAAAACGCTGGCCTACGTCAACGTCTTTCAAATGCGCCGAGTGCGCACCCTCGCGCGTCGGACCGCCGTGCGCAAGATAATTGGACGCGAAAAAGTCAGTCTTGGTCGAGTCGTTGAGAATATAGTCGCTGGCATTGATGCCGGAGTGAAAATGCGTATCGATGAATCCAGGGGAAATGAGACAGCCTCGGGCATCGATCTTTTTTTCGACCGGATGGGAATAGTCTTTACCGACGAACTCGACGCGATCGCGCTCGTAGACGATCACGCCCTCTTTGATGATTTCGTGCTGCGTGCCGTCAAAGCCAACGACAAAGCCGCCTTGGATGAGAGTTTTCATGGCCGAGACCTTTCCGGATTTTAGTGGACACCGGCAGGACTAACAAAAGACGTGGGTTAAGACAAGCTTTGGCGGGCTTTGACAAGCACTCCCCGAGCCGTCCGGTACCGCAATACAGCGGCGCTCATGAGAAAGCCCGGGCGACGAGGTTTCACAGCCGAATTCTGGGTTTTGACAATGGATTACCCGGTACTTCGTCCTTTACAGCGACGTTAGCGCGGTATCAACGGGCGAGTGGCGTGGCGATTCTTGGATGTGCGCGGATGACGCGGTGGTGGAATAGAACCGGTCAGGCTGGTTAAACGGCAAAACGAAAATGGATGATGTCGGCGTCTTTAACGACATAGTCTTTGCCCTCGAGCCGAAGCTTGCCGGCCTCCTTACATTTGGCTTCGCTACCCAGGACAACAAATTCATCGTAGGCGATGACCTCCGCTCGAATAAACCCACGCTCGATGTCGCTGTGAATCTTGCCGGCAGCTTTGCGCGCAACCGTTCCCTGGGTAATAGTCCAGGCCCGAACCTCATCCTCTCCGGCGGTGAAGAAACTGATCAGATCGAGTAAGCGGTACGAGGCGCGAATGAAGCGGTCGCGCGCCGGCTCCTCGATGCCGATTTCGTTGAGAAAAGCCGTCCGATCCTTCTCGTCCAACTGAGCGATCTCCATCTCTGCTTTGGCTGCCAGAGCAATAGTCTCCAAGCCGCGCCGTGCAAACTCCTCCTGATAAGCAGCGGGCACCGGCTGCGCTGCTTTATCCTCGGACCGATTTACCAGCACGAGTAACGGCTTGCGGCTCAAAAAACCAAAGCCGGCGAGAAGATTCTCTTCATCCGGGCCGAACGTCAGGTTTCTGAGGCTTTCTTCATTCTCCAGAGCGTTGGCGCACCGCTCCAACAAACCTTCCTCCAGGGGGCGTGCCTTCTCCTTCTTGAGCCGAGCGCGACGGTTTTCGACAATCGTAAGGTCGGCCAGAATCATCTCAGTGAGAAGATCGTTGAGATCCTTAAGCGGATTGGCCGCCGGATCGAAGTCGCCCAGTACAAGAGCGATGGCGTCGACTTCGCGCATCTGCGTTACAACGGCGTTATTGGACTTTAAATTATCTTCGGATTGCGTCGGCGGAAAGTCGGTGAAACGGATTTCCGCGTATGTTGTTTTTTTCGGCTTGAAGATCTGGGAAAGCTTATCGATTCGAGCATCTGGCACTTTTATAACCCCAAGGTGCACCTCTTCCTTTCCGCCGAAGCCGCCGACGTGGGCGTGCAAGCCGGTCAACATGTTGAAAGTTGTCGTCTTACCGGCCGCTCGATGACCAATCAAGCCTACTTTCATTCCTCTTTATGCTCCTGTTTCGCCTGTTGAGGGAGGAAAGAAGCACGATGCTAGCTTGCGACACGCTTTTGAGCCTCGTTGCTCTGTCCCGCCACTGCCTTCTGTTTCCAGCGCATCAATCCCTGCCGCAAATACCCCGCGTCAAAACCCAAGGCGTCACAGATATTTTCAAATGAGAAGAGATAGGTTCTGTCATCGGCGAGAAACCATTCCTCAGCTTCGTAATAAAGAGCACTCTTTCGTTTACATGTGGCCGCGATATTTTCCTGGAAACAGGTCACGGCATCTTGCAAAACGGCAAGCATTAGGACTTTTTCGGGGTCCAGACGAAACGTCCTCTGGTAGGTCGCCAGAAACTGCTCGGGCATGAGTATATCGGATTGAAACACTGCAAATGCCTTTTCTTCAGAGGCGGCGCTCGTTGGCGCGGCAGTCTTCATCCAGAATGGCGAACGCCCTTGGCCATTGTTGTTCGAAGCCTGCGCCTCGAATTGTTTTTTTCTCATCACAGGAACCTCCATAATTTCTGGTGGGTCACAGCCTAGACGCTGCGACCAAAATCGACGGTAGTGCAACAAACCTTCAACTCCGTCTCGCGCACGGCAAACCTCTTCCGGGCCGCGACACAAGACGCTAATTGGAAGTGAAAAGTTAGAGCAATAGAACGGATTGGAGTATTTGCAGGGAAACTTTGCGCCCGTGGATTTGTGCCGGGGCGGACGCCGTGGTCGAATCGTCCATGCGGAAATGACTGACTCGAGAAGCATGGAGATGTGGTTGTGCCGATCTTGAAATATCCGCGCTTTCGCAATCTAAATCTAGCTGGCGAGTCGCCTTGTCGGATCGGACCCAACCGTCTTCTGAATCGTGGGGCGTCACTCCAATCCCGATACGGTAGACACCCGCAACCGCAAATGAGTCAGAGGCAAAAGTCACCCCCGCGGCACCGAGCGTGAAGCAAATCACGATTGCCGAAAAAATGAGGACTCTAGCGATTGGTGTCTCGAAGTTCACGACTTTACCGAGATCACGCTAACATTCACCGGCTGAAAGTCAACACCGAGTCAATCAATGGTTCTGGAGGTCCGCTCATGAAATCGCCGTCCTTAAGTATTCCGGCTCGAAAGGTCCCCGTTCAGGTCCAATGCCGGCACCTGTCCCGTTTTCGTGACAAACACTTTTGTATCGGTGAGAGGCCGTTGACGCAGTAAGTCACCGTGATACACTTTTGCCCCTATGTCATTGGCAACGATTGAAGAAGCTATCGAAGCAATTCGGCGGGGGGAGATGGTCATCCTTATGGATGACAAGGACCGCGAGAATGAGGGCGACCTGTGCATGGCGGCTGAAAAAGTTACACCCCAGGCGATCAACTTCATGGCAACTCAC
>CAYZXN010000275.1:0-9276 GCA_964482425.1 uncultured Syntrophobacteraceae bacterium
AATGCCGGGCCCTTGTGCTTGCCGGGCACGATCTCGGTGATATCGTGAGCTAGTGGTAGTCCCACGGCTTCTTCGACCGGTATAACCTTCAGCATGTGTCAATCTCCTCAAAAACTGTAGCAGATGCTAGACAATTCTTCCACTTGGAAAGAGGGATGTCCAACCGCTCCGGTCCTGTCATCAAGCGGCAGCAGGATGGATTTGATGGCCATTCTGGATTCCTCCCACGACTCTCGTTACGAATTTAAGGCTTCGGAATAAACACCGGGTGATCAAACTACAACCACAGAGATCCCAGCTCTTGCTCATTGACTGCCCAGACGAGACCGGACTGCTTTACAAGATCACCGCACGTGCTGGCGCAAAACAATTGCAATATCGTGAGTAACACGAATTTGTCGATTCAACCACCGGAGCATTTTTCATGCGTTCGGCACTTGCGGAGCGACTCGAAGAGCGCGTCTTCCTCCACTATAATCGCACAATTGTCTTAAGTGACGCGAAGTATCGCTGCCGCGGCTCGTTAGCGGGGTAGAAGCCGACAATTCTTACGAATGCCAGCGCTCTTCTTCCGGTCGACGCACCTTTCTTAAAACCGCAAAAATCCACAGTCGTAGACTATTTTCAAGCCGCCAGCCAGTAGGAATGGCAAGCCCACCGCCGGATCGGCTAGAATCGATGCGGTAAAAAAGGGGCTACGGACGCACCGACGTTGCGCGCAACTGAGAGAACACCGGCGGATGCCGCGCGTTCATCCGGATGGACAATGGCCATCGTATAGGATTGACGTGTCGGAACGTCAAGCTGCGAGAGCAGATTGCGGGCCAGCAACGCCGTGACTGCCCATTTCAGGTCGGGCATCACAGGTACCAATAGGAGCCAGTAGATTTGACAGCAGGTGAGTGAAGACCATCGTATTCAAAAGCCCGAAGCGCCGCGCCATGGCGGGCGCGGCAAGGAAAGAAAGAGCCGCCAGAAGGTTGGTGCCGAAAAAAATGCCGCCGAGGGAAGTTAAATCGGCGTCATAGCGGAGAAAAAACCAATAGGCAACGATGCTCTGCACGATAAGGCCCCCGGCAAAGGCGTCCAGGCTGAAGAGCCCGGCTAATTTCACAACCATGCGGCGCGATCGTTGAACTCCGATCGCTCTCATTGATGAGCGCGTTTTGCTGCGAGCCTCGACCGACGGGGATAGCGTGGCACACAACGCTATCATGGCGATCGCGGGGAAAACATAGCTCCAGATAAGGAATCGATATCCCGTGAGAGGCGCCAGAGAGATGAGCGACGGCAATGCAACGGCCAGTGCGCCAAGCGCTCCACAGAGTGATCCAACGAGATTGTAAGCGGCAAAAACGGTTGTTCGGTACTGATCCTCTGTAGTCTGGGGCAGAATCGCTTGCTCAATGGAGAGAAAAGGGCCGACTTCCTTGCCCGAGGGGCTGATGGTACCGAACACTGCGGCAATAGCGAGCAGCAATGGGTTCTGACTGACCGCAAAAATACTTCCCGCCAAAGCCATCAACAGCGCGCCACCGATCAGCAGCGTTTTTCTGCCGTAGCTATCGGCAACCGCCGTAATCATCATGGTCATTACGGCACCGCCGGTTAGAGCAGCCGTAAAGATCCAGCCGATGGCCGTGGTCGGAAGCCCGAGCGCATCCAAATACAAGCCCAAAATGACGGAGAGAAAACCGTACGCCAAAGAGCGCAGGCCACAGGTCAGAAGAATCAGCCGCCCGTCTCGGGATAACGGCAAGCGCATCCAGAAGCTTTCTGCTGGATTTATTTGAAGTGCCGCTGCTCATGAAGTTCAAACGCCCCCCATCCACCGGCAAAATCGAGTTCGTGATGTAGCTCGCTTTATCGGAAGCCAGAAAGACGGCAGCTTCGGCGACCTCTTCAGGCCGGCCGATCCGGCGCAGCGGAATGATATCGTATTCCGGCTGACGATTGCCCATGTCCTTGGAACCGATGGGAGTTCCCACAAGGCCTGAGATCAGGCCATTAACTCTAACCATAGGCGCCAAATCCGCCGCCGCTTGGCGAGTCAACGCGTTAATGGCTCCTTTGGACACAGAATACGCTGCGCCGCCGGGACTGGACCGTTCGCCCGAGCCCGCCGAGATATTAATGATGTTGCCGCTGCCCTGCGCTTTCATTATTTTGCCAGCGTGCTGGATGAAGAGGAAATAGCCGGTCAAGTTGACGGTAAGGATCCGGTTCCACTCTTCCAGTGTGACGTCCAGGACACCGCCCTTGTCAGAATGCGCCACACTATTGACCAGAATGTCCAGGCGGCGATGCTGCGTGCGGATGTGGTCAAACATCGCTGCAGTTTGTTTGGGATCGGCAACATCAGCCGCGAAAAAATCGCCGCTTATTTCAGAGGCGACTCTTTTGGCGTCGTCTTCGTGGCGCGAGTGAACGATGACCTTTGCCCCTTCACGCGCAAAAGCGCGCGCAATCGCCAAGCCGATGTTATGGGTCGAGCCGGTTACCAATGCGATTTTATCTTTGAGCAGCATTTTGAGTTCTCCTACGCCTTTGGCGTAGAGTCGTACGTAACCGTAAAGGTTACTGCCGTGCAATGGGAGCCGCTGACGACTGTACCGGGAGGAAAAAGGAAAAATTCTATAAAAATGGTGAGCCGCACGCTAACAGCGCGCCGCGGGTCTTTGCCGAAGCCGTCATCGACAATTATCCGCCCAGCGAAATCATTTCGATTTTTTTGTGGCTCTTGGGATCGTATTTCGCTGAACGAAGAGCTTCCAGGCGTTCCGCAGAGTAACGGTCGCCGCGATTTTGCCAAATCGCCGTCAAAAACGCACAGATCTCCTCATCCGAGGCACCGCCGCGTAATAGCGACTTGACGTCATGGCCAACATCGGAAAACAAGCAAGTCACTACTTTGCCATCTGCGGTCAGTCGCACTCGCGTACAGCTGGAGCAAAAAGGTTCAGTCACTGAAGCGATAACGCCAATGTCGCCACGTCCGTCGACAAACTCGTAGTCCACCGACGGCGCGCTACCCTGCGCCCGGCCAACTTCTTTAAGCGGATACCGAGAATGGATTTTGTCGATTATCTCTTTCTTGGACACCAGCTTTTCGGAAGTCCAGTTATTAGAATTGCCGACATCCATGTACTCAATGAACCGCATGGCAAAGCCATTGTCCCGGGAAAACTCCACCAAGCTTAGAATGTCATCCTCGTTCAAACCTTTTTCAATCACAGCGTTAAGTTTAATCGGATCAAGGTCGTGGCTCTTGGCGGCAAAGATCCCCTCTAAAACCTTGGATGCATCGCCGCGTTTGGTCATGAGCTTAAACTTTTCCGGATCCAATGAGTCAATGCTGACGTTAACCCGCTTCAGGCCGGCCGCTTTAAGAGCGCCGACTTTTTCGGTCAACAACGCGCCATTGGTGGTCAGACAAAGATCTTTGAGCCCATCAATAACGGAAAGCTTCGCGACGAGTTGATCCAAATTTTGCCGCACCAGGGGTTCGCCGCCAGTTAGCCGGATCTTCTCGACACCCAGATCGACAAACAGGTGCGCCAATCGGGCGATCTCCTCGAAGGTCAAAATTTCCTTTTTGTCGATCCACTGGTATTCATCCAGCGGCATGCAGTAACTGCAGCGGAAATTACACCTGTCCGTTACCGAAATCCGAAGGTCCCTGATCGGTCGATTTAGAGCATCCGTCAACATCACTGTTAACTATGCAATAAAGGGTTTATGGGCGCAACCTGCAATGGTCGGATAGCCAGGTTTAACTTTGCTGCTCTAAACCGATCTGATATCCTGCGGCGGACCATGAGCCTGCGGCAGCAACAAGTAGCGGTTTTTTTAGCCACCGTGATGCTTATTTTCGGTCTTTTTGCCGCCGGAGTTTGGCTGATTGCACAACGTCTCACCACTGAGGCGACCCTCCAAACGGCGCTCTTAATGGCGCGCCAAGTGGAGATTGCGCTTGCCGATAGCTTGAGACACCGTCCGGTGATTGTTCAGTCGCGCACCACCCGCCCTCAATCATCCTCTTTTTGGAGTTTTCTGGGTGATATTTTTCCCGGCGGTAGCTCACGGACAAAAACACAGACGACGATTCAAACTCCCTCACGCCACGCAGAAGTGAAGGGTCTGATGCGCGCCTTTGTCGATCGCAGCGGGAGCATCGAAGCGATGTGGGTGCTCAATGCCGACGGCAAGGTCCTCTATAGCTCGGCTGAAGCTGACACGAAGGAGGTTTACGGAACTCTCACTCTGCCTGAAAGTGTGCGGCGCGGGGTCACCACTATTAACTCCCTAACCCACGGCAAAGCCTCGTATTATGACGTGTTGGTGCCGCTGCAGATGCCCGCCGGCGTTCGCGGCCCGGGTGGGCTCAGGTTGTGGATCAACCCGGCCGACTGGACTGAGCTTCTGGCCGGCATGTGGCGCCAGCTAATTTTGCTTTTTGCTTTGGGGGGAGGGGTGGCCTTACTGAGCGCGTTTCTCACCACCGCGCTCTATACCCGCCGCTTCCGGCTCATCAGTGAAACACTACGCCAGGCAGAGGCGGGAACCTACGCGGCTCGGCCTGAATATGCCAGTCACGACGAAGTCGGCACCAGCTTGGACCTGATTGATCGGCTAGTCATGAAGCAGCGCAACAGCGGCGGCGCCCCGGCGCCGGTACAGCGCCTGGCCGTGGCCGCGCGAACGCTCGCCCATGAAGTGAGAACCCCTTTGAACGCGCTAGCTATTCATCTGGAAGTTTTACGCACCAACGCTCAAGCAAGCGCCGAGTCGGATGCTGCCGGCATACAGCAACAGCGGTCGATCGCTGCGCTCGATTCGAGTATCCGCCAAGTGGACAGACTGATACGAGACTTCACGGATTATTCGGCCCCGGTGGGAATGGAAAAAAAGCCTATCGATGTCGCCGACGTCCTGCGCGCGAGTTTAGAAGCTGTTGAATCAGCCTGTATAGCGCAGAAAATCGGCATCCTTCCCGAACTCGCTGTGGGTCCGTGGTACGCCAAAGGCGATGCGACACGATTGCGCCAGGCCTTCGACAACCTTTTGCGCAATGCCATGGAGGCGCAGCCGGACGGAGGGGAGATTCACGTGGCGGCGAAAAAGAATCAAACTGTCTTAACGATCGACATTAGCGATCTCGGACCGGGAGTTTCACCGGAGCGCCGGTCCGAACTTTTCGAGTTCGGTAAAACCACCAAGGCAGGGGGTAGCGGCATCGGTCTCCCGCTCAGTCAGCTCATCGTCGAGGCGCACGGAGGCGCCTTGACCTACCAGGAGCGCAACGGTAATGGCGCCGGCGCGATGTTTCGCTTAACGCTTCCGATAGAGGCAAATTGAATGATCCGCCCATGCGCCACTGTTTTGGTGGTTGATGACGACGCCGCTACTCGCGACGGTTTAACCACTCTAGTGGAAAACTGGGGTTACAACGCGTCCGCGGCAGCGGACGGTAAAACGGCGCTCAAGAGCTGCGACAAAGAACTGCCGCATGCCATTGTCACCGATCTCATGATGCCAGGCATGAACGGGCTGGAATTCATCGCCGAACTCGCTGAGCGGGTACAGCAAGTTGCCGTTATCTTCATGACCGGTCAAGCCACCGTGGAGACCGCCGTTCAGGCGATCAAGCTCGGCGCCTACGATTATTTACCCAAGCCCATTGAACCCCAACGGTTACGGTCGGTCCTGGAAAAGGCTCTGAAACAGGTGTCCCTCGCGCGCGAAGCCGGCGCACTGCGCCGGCGCCTCGAATCACCTCTAGGCTCCTATGGGGCGCTGATCGGCAAATCCGCACCTATGCGCCAACTTTATCAGCAAATCGGCCAGATTGCCGCCACAGACGCCGCGGTTTTAGTCAGCGGCGAGAGCGGCACCGGTAAAGAGCTAGTAGCCCGGACACTGCACGACCTTTCCCCGCGGCGCGATGCAAACTTTTTACCCCTTAACTGCGCGGCGATTTCGCCAACGTTGATGGAAAGCGAGCTCTTTGGTCACGAGAAAGGCGCCTTTACCAACGCCATAGAACGCCATCCGGGTTGCTTCGAACAGGCCGATGGCGGCACGCTTTTTCTCGACGAGATCACCGAGATGCCGGCGGAAGTTCAGGCCAAATTTTTACGAGTCTTAGAAGAACGCCAAGTGCGGCGCATCGGCGGCAACACAAGTATTCCGATTTCCGTCAGGGTCGTGGCTGCTACGAACCGAGGACCGTCAACTGCAGTGAGAGAGGGAAGACTGCGCCAGGATCTTTTTTACCGTCTAAGCGTTTTTCACCTCGAGCTGCCGCCGCTGCGCCAGCGGGGCGAGGATATCGTACTGCTGGCGCGTTACTTTCTGGAGTCCTTTGCTGAGAAATATGAGCGTCCTGCTTTATTTTGGGGCGCTGATTTTTCAGCCGCTCTGCAGGCTCACTCATGGCCGGGTAATGTACGCGAGTTACGCAATGCCATGGAACGTCTATCGGTATTGGCACCTGGGCCAACACTCACAGCGGGCGACATGCAGCAATTTTGCCTCAGCGCCATTGTACAAGAAAAATCTGACTTCGCACCCATGTCCCTCGCCGAAGCTGAACGTCAAGCCATCGAAAAAGCTTTGATCGCCAGTGCAGGTAACAAAACCCAAGCGGCACGGCTTCTCGGCATTACACCGAAGACACTGAACGCCAAGCTTGCGCTTTACAGCACGGCGTAAATCCTCGTTAAAAAGCTATGGTGCCAGTGTAATTTCTTCCGGTCAGGATCATTTTTCCTCCTCGACAGAATTCGACGATAAGCCTAACTACTCGTTACAGCTTACCTTTTGCCATGGCATTCGAGTTGCGAATGTAGCTCAGTGCCAGGTAAGGAGGCGCATCGGTAACATGGAATCGGACAACTATGTCGAAGTCAGGGGATTACTCAATATGATCGTGCCCTGTTTCAACGACAATATCGGTAAAGTTGATCGCGCGACGCTCGGCCAGCCATTATCGGCAGGCGACGTGATGGCGGCGGGGTGCGTGAGCAACGCGAGTGCTGAAGAGGCTTGAACGGAGCCGTTTATGAGAACAGCCAGCTACGTGAGCATAATGACAATCATCAATATGTTATTGGCCAGCGTGATGGGTTCCATGACTGCCGCCGGATCGGAAAAAACTCCCAAGTCGCGGGAAAGCCAGAACTCGAAGCTGGCAAACAGCCAAACGACTTCGGACGGCAGAGCCAAGTGGTTAGCCGATCCAGATCTCGGCTGGGTTCGCACTGACGGGCACCATAAGGTTAACGACCGCGGTAACTCGGCGGCCAGGCACGACCGCGGCAAGAACAAAAAGACGGCAAAAAAGAAGAAAGGATATTGAGCATAAAAGTACTCAACCTGCAGCGAAGAAAGGAATGACTGAAATGAACATAAATGAAAAACAATTTCGACGCACCGGTATCTTGATCTTAGCGGGAACGTTGTTCGCAAGCGGCTGCGCCGGCGGTCCGCTATCGACGCGTGAAAAAGGCGCGGGGATCGGCGCCCTAGGCGGCGCGGCCACTGGAGGACTGATCGGCGCCGCAGTGGGCCGGCCGGGTGCCGGGGCGGCCATCGGCGGCGCGGTAGGCCTAGGCGCTGGCGCGCTCGTGGGGGATCAATTGCAAGGCCATGAAAACACCAATTATCAGCAGCAACAGCAGATCCGGGCGAATCAAGCCGAGATCAACCGTAACCGCGAAAATATTCAAAAAATGCAGCGCCAGCAGAACGAATATTGATCCTACCAGATCGCTCTTGGTGAAAGGTACGTGAGCCTAGAGCAAAACCTTCGCCGTTCTTCCACCGCTCGCTGCAAATCACTCATGCCCAACGTCGGAGTGCCCGCGGGCACTCCGACACCTGAACTTCGAGAAAGCTTTTGTTATTGACACGTTCCTCCGCCACGACTAAGTTCGTCTGGTCGAGAGAACAATTTTCTTGGGCCAAGGAGGAGCAACCCATGAATGCCATTGATGCAGATGGACACATCGTCGAGAGAAATTCCGATATCCGAAAATACCTACCCGAGCCCCATTCAAAACGCGCCGGTTCTCTCCTCCCTTCCGACGGAATGGATACCGGCATGGGCGGCCTCGTGGGCGGCCTTGAAGATAATGATCTTGCGACTCGGCTCAGAGATATGGATAAAGAGGGGATAGAAATTTCGGTTTTGTTTCCCACCAGCAGTTTTGCCGTCAACAGTTTGATGGAGCGCGATTATGCAGTTGCCTATGCCCGCGCCTACAATGACTTCATCGCCGAAATATGCCGGCAAACTCCGCGGCTGAAAGCAGTCGCTCTTCTGCCGCTGCAGGACCCAACGGCGGCGGTAGCAGAGGCGAACCGGGCGGTTACGAAACTCGGCCTGTCCGCCATCGCAGTAGCGACTCAGGGCATGAAGGAACATCTGGGTTCACAAACCTTCTGGCCGATCTATGAGGAGCTTCAACGGCTAAACGTTCCACTGTGCGTGCATAACCGGCGCGAAGGACCGGCGGGCGAAATCCGATTCGACAGCTTCATCTACATGCATACCATCGGCCGCCCGGTGGAAACGTTCATCCAGTTTGCCGGATTGATGTACGGTGGCATTGCCGAGCGATTTCCCAATTTGCGAATCGCTTTTCTCGAATGCGGCGTCGGGTGGATTCCTTACTGGATCGAACGAATGGACGAGGAATGGGAAAAGAGAGGAAAAGTGGAAGCTCCTCAATGTAAGAACAAACCCAGCGAATACGTCAAGCACGGCAAGTGGTTCTTCGCCATGGAGCCGGAGGAAGAGTCGCTTCCCTATGTAATGGAGCGGATTGGCGACGACAAAATTCTTTTTGCCTCCGACTATCCTCATTGGGACGGTATGTTCCCCTACGTGGTCTCCACCATCCGAGGCCGTAAGGATATTTCCGAACAAGCCAAGACGAATGTTCTAAGGGAAAACGCCAAACGGTTCTACGGCTGGCAATAGGATCTACCGAAAAGACGAGGATCATGAGCTTGATCCATGCCGATAGAAGCCGGTGCTGTGATGATGGCTCGGCTCTTGTGAGCGGCGGCATTCCTTGAAACCAGCTGGCCATCGGATTCATTTCGTTACCGACGTCTGGACAATCGGTCCGAACATTCAGAAGGGAATTTTTCGACAATTCTTCTGTAAATAACTCTTAAGCCAAGTATCGGACGAATACCTCAATTAACCTAATCTTTTAACGTAATCTTTACTTTAGCTGCGAAATAGAGCATAGGCTCTTGCCCAAA
>CAYZXN010000276.1:0-5697 GCA_964482425.1 uncultured Syntrophobacteraceae bacterium
GGCGCGTTGGATCTGATCTTGAAAGCTCCGCTCCCCGGCATTTCCCGCTAACGAAAATCGAAGTGCCATATCGATCCTGAAACTATCCCCGCACCTCAAGCATTGTCAAATTGGCCTCCATGGACGGCTGATAAATCTTTTTGACTTCTCCCGGCCAACAAACATAGAATCAACTAATAACGATAAGACGGTTCAAAGGTTCAATGTTCAACAGTTCAACGGTCTGAAACGACTCTTTAACCAAACAACCAGCAAACGTATGCGACGGCTGGGACAGGTAGACGATTCGAAACTTCCGTCGTTGAACTATTGAACCTTTGAACCGTTGAACGAAATCTTAAGAGTAGGAGGCTTTATGTCCGATCCGCTGGTGCTCGAAGTTTTCTCCGACTTCGTTTGACCCTGGTGCTATCTCGTCACCGGGCGTGTCGAGAAACTTAAGAACAAGTACGGCTTGCAGGTGAAGTTCACCCAGTTCCCGCTTCATCCCGAAACCCCCGAGGAGGGCAGCCCTCGGGGACCGGAAGTCATCGCAAGAAATCGGCAGATGAAACTGAACATGGAACAGGAAGGGCTGCCGTTCAATGCCGAGCGCACCATGTCGTACAACAGCCGGCTAGCGCAAGAATTATCGAAATGGGCCGGAACCAAGGGATCGGCAGAGAAGATTAACGATGCCGTTTTCCGCGCGTATTTCGTGGATGTGAAAAACATCGGAAAAGTCGAGGAACTTGCCAAGATCGCCGAAGACAATGGATTGCCGGCCGGCGAAGCGACTGATGTCCTGCTCAGTCGCACCTACAAAGATGCCGTCGACGAGGATTGGCGCCGCTGCGCCACCTATGGCGTCAACGCCGTGCCGACGTTCCTGGTCGGCCGATACCTGATGGTCGGCGCCCAGCCGTACGAGCAATTGGAAAGATTGATCCAGCACGCGCTGAAGTCGCCTGAAGAAAAGCCGGCAGAGAGTCCGTAGAAAGATCCGTCACAACTTGGTTAAGCTTCTACAGCCGCTGCAGCGATATTTGTGTTGTTGGAATCGCTGTCGAGTCTGGGTAATGTACCTATAAGTCCGCTTTGAGGAGAAACGCAGATGACGTACACAATGATATCCGCCGACGATCATATCGACTTGGGATACTTGCCCAGAGATCTGTGGACCGAGCGGCTGCCCAAATCTTTGCGCGACCGCGCGCCACACGTCGAGGACAGAGGCGAGAAAGGCGAGTACTGGGTGTGCGACGGTGAAACCTGGGCCGAATACCGCGGCGAGCGCTGGTTTGCCAGATCCAACCGCACCCGATTGGCCCTCGACCGAGGCGGGGTCGGTGAAGCGCACCGTCCGACCACGCCGGAGAAGCGCCTTATGGACATGGATCGCGACGGGGTCGAAGCTTCGCTCATGTTCCCGCCGATTATTGCCATGCAGGTAGGCGAGCCCGAGCTGAGAAATGCCTGCCTTCAAGCTTACAACGACTGGGCGTTCGACTTCGGCAAGACCGCGCCGGGGCGCTTCTTCCCCGTTGCCATGCTCTCGCCGGTGGATCCGCAAGACGCCAAAAACGAGGTCGTCCGGGCGGCGAAAATGGGCTTTCGCGAAGCCAACTTTCTGGTCAATGACGTCACTCTGGAAATGAACTTGAAGCCCTGGGACGTCTTCTGGGACGCAGCCGAAGATGCCGGCATCGTCGTGTCCTATCACGTCGGCGGTAGCGTGCAGTCGGGAACGGTTCGCGCAACCCTCGATGCCGTTAAACCCGGCGAGCGGCAGGGCGTCTTCGACATGGGGCTGAGTAACGGCGCCACGTCCTTTTTCAATCCGTTCGTCAACATGTTCAACTTCGGCACATTGGAGCGCCATCCCAAGTTGAAATTCTGCCTGGCCGAATCGGCCATAGGTTGGATTCCATTCGTCGTTCAAGAGATGGATTACCGCTATAAACGACAATTTGAGAGAAAAAAGTCACAGGATATTCCGCTAAAGGCGATGCCCAGCGAGATATTCAAGCGCCAGGTCTGGGCGACCTATCAAACCGATCTGGTGGGGCTGCACCTGATCCAATTCTTCGGTGACGGGCATATCATGTGGGGCTCGGATTACCCCCATCCGGACAGCACGTGGCCGTTCTCAAGGGAGTTCATCGATAAGGACTCCGCCCACCTGCCGCCGGAGATGAAAAGAAAAGTCATTAACGGCAACGCAGCCGCGCTGTATGGGGTTTAAAAGAAAACTAGCCGTTCAACAGTTCCAAGGATCAAAGGATCGAACGCTGATGTCCCCCAGCTTCGCAACTATCGCACCGTCTGGCTTGGGACAGCTCAGACGTAGTTGAACAATTGGAACGCTCAAACAAGTTGAACGATTGACGACTGGAACTTTTGGAACAACTGGAACTGGTTTCTGATATTAACCTTGAACCAGTGAACGCTCTTATTGTGTCACTTTAGTACCGCTCAACTTTATGGGCCCCAACGGAGGAGTTTTTATGGCAACCGATGAACCCAGCGGCGCAGTGCATTGGATCGATCATTATGTAGTCGGCACCAACGACTTGCCGGCGTGGACTTATTGGGCGCTCAACGCCACGGGCCTCCCTATTCGACCGATCAACGGACTCACGACGAACATGAGAAAGAAGAATACGCCGATATTCTGCTTCATGTGGTGGGACGGCGGATCGTGCCGGATCGGCGCGTTTCTTCAGCCGGAGGTCTACCCTCCGGGGAAAGAACTGGGGAAAGATCTGCCGCGCTGCGGCTTTTACATTCGGCCCGAAGACATTGACGCGCACCTGCGCAGGCTCGATCAACACAAAATCCCGCACACCGACATGATAAAAACTGCCGCCGATGGCGAAGAAGGCACGGTTATCTACTTTGCTGATCCGGACGGTAACCAATACGAGTTCTGGGCGCCTGTGCGCATGCCCGAAGGCGCCATGGAGATAGCCACCTCGGAGAAAGTCGGCCGCATCAGTCACGCGGTCTACGGATCCCGCGACTTGGCAAAAACCGCTGCATTCTTCGAGAAATACTGCGGCATGCAAGTGGAGCACAATTCCCGCACCGCCGAGGGGACGTTGGTCCTGCGCATGAGGGCGGGCGCCCGGCTGGTATACAAGCTGGTCGACCAGGTCGACGAGCGCATTGCCGGACATAGCCCATGGTGGGATATGCACACGGCGCTGACGGTTCGCGAGCAGGACTTCTTTCCCAACTACCGTCGCATGTGGGAAGGGCTACCCGAAGAAGCAGGGCCAAAGGAGAACTTAAAAGACTCTCGCGAGATCGAGGACGCCTTTCCTGCTCGCACGGGTCTGCACCGCAGCCCGGTCGGGTACCGCTGGAAGGAAATCTATCAACGCGGCGATGAATTCTACGATTGGGACGGCCATGCCTTCCACTTTTTCGGCGGCATTCCGTTGAAAAATGACGGTGCGCTGTCGTTGTACGAAGGTAAGGAACAGGAAGAATACTTGCGAGAGCTCGCCGAGTCTCTGAAAAAAACCGGCCAGGCTTGATTGCACGGCGTGCCGCTCACTCGAAAGGATGCAGCGCATGAACAATAACGACAGAATCGCCCACAGGCTGGCGCTGCTTGAAGCGGTGAGTCTTTCGCCAGCTGATCTCGAATCGATCGTCAGGGACATCGAAGACAACGAGAGGATTATCGCTGAGCTTGAAGAATTCAGCGGGGCGATCCCTTGGGTCTCGATGCAACGACAGCCTTCGACAGAAAAGATCTAATCATGGCGGACAGCGACAGTTGCGAATTGAATCTCACCGATCTTTCCAAGCTTCTAGCTGCTCGGGAGCTATCGGCATCGGAGGTAGTAAGGGCCGCCTTGACGCGGCTGGATCGGCTGGAAGATAAGCTCAACGCCTTCATCACCGTTCCTCGTGAACAGGCCCTCAGTGAAGCAAAAAAAGCGGATGACGAAATTGGCCGGGGGCATTATCGCGGGCCGCTTCACGGCGTGCCCGTGACTCTCAAGGATCTTTTCGAGACGGCTGGCGTGCGCACCACCGCTGGATCGAAGATTTTAGCCGACTGGGTTCCTGAAACGGACTCTGCCGTGGCGGAAAAGTTGCAGGCCGCCGGAGCGATCATCATAGGAAAAACCAATCTGGACGAGTTTGGCCACGGTGGCACATCGACCCTCTCGCACTTCGGCCCCGTGCACAATCCGTGGAATACAGATCGGATCGCCGGCGGATCCAGCGGCGGCTCAGCGGCCGCGGTGGCAGCAGGCATAGGCCCGCTCTCCTGCGGCACCGAAACTGGCTCGTCGGTGCGTCGGCCGGCATCGTATTGCGGTATCGTCGGCTTCAAGCCGACCTTCGGCATCATCAGCAGGCACGGCTCGTTCCGGGGTGCATGGAGCCAGGATCACGTCGGGCTCTTCGCGCGCTCCGTGAGGGACATAACGTTGGGTCTGGATCCGCTAGCCGGGTACGATGCGCGCGACCCGGCTAGTGTGCATCAAGAAACACCCGCTTATGCGGCGCGGCTCGATCGAATGGTGAAGGGACTGAAAGTCGGCGTATTGCGAGGCTTTTCCGAAGGAGTAGACGCCCAAGTGCGGCAGGCATTTGAAGCAGCGCTCAAAGTCATTGGCGACTCGGGTTGCGAGATCGTCGCCCTCGACGTGCCCGAGACCTGCTACGCGGCCATGACCTCGATGATCACCAGCTCGGCTGAAAGCGCGGGGATAAACCGCCGCTGGTTTCGCGAGCGGCATCAGGACTTTGTGCCGCACGTAAGCCGCGGCATCGCAGCAGGTATGACGATCACAGCGTCCGAGTACCTCACCGTGCAGCGCGCCCGGCACCGAATTCGTGAAGCGTTGCGGACAGCTTACGAAAAGGTGGATATCATCACGTCGCCGACGACAGCCAGAGTTGCGCCGCTGATATCCGATGGGGTCAAAGGCAACGGCGACGACACGCGCCATGCCAGCTACAATCACTCCAATCTTCTGCGCTTCCCGAGCATGCTCGGCTTGCCAGGGTGCTCGCTTCCCTGTGGGATTAACACTGAGGGTCTGCCCATCGCCATGCAACTCATCGGCTCGTGGTTTTCGGACCAGACGGTTTTAAATACTGCCTTCGCGTACCAAAACCTGACGGACTGGCACACGCGCCGTCCTGCGCTGGCCAAAGCGTAGAACACAGGAATTTTCACCGCGAAGCTCACGAAGGCCACGAAGTTGGAACAAAGTTCTAACCGCAGCCTGCATATCCCAAACCCTTGGGTTTTTCGTGTTCTTCGGGGTGACAAGTAAGTTCGCCGATCACGATCGAGGAGGATCGCATGCCTAAGAAAAACACCGAAATCAGCCGGAGGAATTTTCTAAAAGAAACCGCCGCACTTGGCGCGAGTGTCGTAATGGCACCGTACCTGTATCGTAACGCTTTCGCGGCATCGAGAGAGCGCGTGACCATCTACCAAAACACCGTCGCCGATTCGATTAATCCCTACAATCAAAGTTCCGGTTCGATCTACGGTAATTGGCAGCATGTCATAGAGCCTCTCGTCGAATTGGATTATGCAAAAAAAACCTGGGTCGGCGTCCTCGCCGAGTCATGGGAGTTTCAGGGAAAACAATGGGCGTTCAAGCTGAAGAAAGGAATCAAGTTTCACAACGGCGCGCCGCTGACATCCAGAGACGTCGTGTTTTCGGTCGAAAGAATGCG
>CAYZXN010000277.1:0-4229 GCA_964482425.1 uncultured Syntrophobacteraceae bacterium
GCACGCTCCCGACATGGGCATCTTCACGCCGATTTTTTACCAAGGGGAATGGGTCGGCTTCGCCGCCAATATGGCGCACAAGAGCGACATCGGTGGCACCGTGCCGGGGAGCGGGTCGGGCAACGCCCGCGAGATCTATCAGGAAGGACTGCATTTGCCGCCGGTCAAAATCATGTCGCGCCTGCAGCCCGTCAAGGAGATCGAAGCCATGATAAGCGCCAACAGCCGCACTCCGGTCGTCGTCATCGGCGATTTGCGCGGCCAGGTCGGCGCAGCGCGCCTTGGCGAGCGCAGAACGGTCGAGCTCATAGAACGCTATGGTAAAGAGACCCTACTTGAGTCCACCGAACTTTTGTCAAGTCACACTGAGAAACGCCTGCGCCAGGCAATCGCGTCATGGCCCGACGGTGAATCCGAGGGCGAAAGCTTCGTCGATCATGACGGCATCGACCTGACCCGGCCCCTGCGCATCCACGTGAAGGTACAGAAATCCGCCGACAGGATTCTCTTCGATTTCAGCGGCAGCGGCGATCAGACCCAGGGACCGGCCAATATACGGCCGCCCCTGGTGCGTGCGGCGTGCGTCTATTGCCTGGTTGCGCTGGTCGATCGGTTCCTGCCGATCAATCAGGGTCTCTCCCGGGTGGTAGAAGCAACTTTCCGAGAAGGCAGCATAGTCAATCCGCGTTTTCCCGCCGCCGTGAACACCTATATGCCGACCGCTCTCACCGTAGCGGAAGCGGTGCTCAGAGCGCTGGCGCCATTCGTGCCTGCCAAGCGTATTGCCGGCGGCTCCGGCAGCGCAGCTCTAGTGCTGGGGGGCCGAGACACGCAAACCCAACGAGCCTATGTGCACTACGAGATCTTCAGCGGCGGCACCGGGGCACGCTGGAGCAAAGACGGCGTATCCGCGACGGCGTTTCACCTGAGCAATTGCAAAACCGCTCCCGTGGAGATTATCGAGTCGGAGTTTCCGACCCTTGTCGAGAAATTCGAAATATCACGGGATTCGGGCGGCGCCGGCCGCTGGCGCGGCGGTCTGGGGTTCGTGCGGGATTACCGCATACTCACCGATGAGGTGCGCTTTTCGATGCGCACGGACAAACATTCGGTCGAACCCTTCGGCACCGATAACGGGCTACCCGGCGGCAAAGGCTCCTGCATCATTAATCCCGGCTCGCAGGATGAAAGGCGCCTTCCTTCGCGCTTTGGCGATCAAAGACTGAGGAACGGCGACCTTCTGCGCATCGAACGACCCGGCGGTGGCGGCCTGGGAGATCCCCTTGAACGCCCGGCCGAGAATGTTTTGGAGGACGTGCGTCAAGGCTACATATCCATTGAGCGCGCCCAGTCAAATTACGGGGTGGCTATAGAGCTCGCTGAGGGTGAGCCGCGCTTAAACTTACCTCAGACGCAAATCTTACGAGGGAAAAAAGTAAAAAAAATGTAGAAAAGACCAGTCGCCTCTGCTATAAGCACAGCTAACACATTCGCCCCTTGAAGGAGGAACAATGGCGACAGCAAAGAAAAAGACCCGCAAACCGAACGCAGCTTTTATGAAACCCGTGCAACCGGATGCCGCTTTGGGCGCGGTTGTGGGCACAAAAGCCATCCCTCGCACCGAGGTGACCAAAAAGCTTTGGGCCTATATTAAAAAGAACGGGCTACAAGATAAAAAGAAAAAGACCAACATCAATGCCGACGACAATCTCAAAGTGGTGTTCGGCGGTAAAAAGCAAGTCACGATGTTTGAAATGACCAAGCTGGTCAGCAAACACCTCAAGTAAGAATTCCTCCCGCTTCGTAAGAGCCGAGTATCAGTCGTCAAGGTCGGTGAAACCTCATCGGTCTTGACGCTCTTACCGGCCCAGGATTGCTTCTGCAACTGAAGCTCAGTGAGACACACTGACCTGTATGCATCGGTTCGTCATTTGGTCGGATCTGACAAGTTGTCGCCGTCGGAGTGATATTACCGGCTCTGCAGAGCGTCGAACAGATGCAGCTGGCGCGTGTGTCCCTCGTCTTCGAAATGAACCGGGTAGTTGCCGCTGAAGCAGGCATCGCAAAATCCCTGCTGCTTTCCATCGAAGTAGTCATACATGCCGTCGCGGCTGAGATAGGCAAGGCTATCGGCTTCAATGAAGCGGCGGATCTCTTCCTCGGAACTCGATGACGCGATCAGTTCGGAGCGTGTTGGCGTGTCGATCCCGTAATAACAAGGTCCGGTGGTCGCAGGCGAGCTGATGCGCATGTGCACTTCTCGAGCTCCCGCATCGCGCAACATTCGAATGATTTTGCGGCTGGTCGTGCCGCGCACAATCGAATCGTCGACGACGATTACGCGCTTGCCGTTGAGCACGTCGCGTTGCGCGTTGAGTTTGATCTTGACCCCGAAATGACGAATGGTTTGCTGCGGCTCGATAAAGGTGCGGCCGACGTAGTGATTGCGAATAAGGCCGAACTCAAGCGGTATTTTGGATTCCTCAGCATAGCCGATGGCCGCCGGTACTCCCGAGTCCGGCACCGGCGTCACGAGATCGGCATCCACGCCGCTCTCCCGCGCCAGCTGTCTACCCAAGGACTTGCGCACATTATAAACATTGTGGCCATAGAGACGGCTGTCAGGCCGGGCAAAATAAATGTACTCGAATATGCACTTGGCATGCGGCACCGGCGGAAACGGTTTGATCGACTCCATGCCGTGCGGTCCGAAGGTGATGATTTCACCCGGTTCGACTTCCCGCAGATAGTCCGCTTCGATGAGATCCAAGGCGCAAGTTTCCGAGCCGACAACGTAGGCTCCGTTATTCACTCCCTCGCGGAATTTGCCTAAAACCAGTGGTCGAAAACCATAGGGATCGCGCGCCGCAATCATGCGATCGGCTGTAATAAACAACAATGAATAAGCGCCGCGAACGCGGCTCAATGCTTCGACGATCCGCCCCATCAACGAAATTTCTTTCGATGTGGCAATGAGATGAACGATCACTTCGGTGTCGGACGTGGATTGAAAGATCGATCCGGAGCGTTCCAGCTCGTCGCGCAGAAGCGCTCCATTGACGAGGTTACCGTTGTGCGCAATAGCGATGGGGCCCTGGGAGTACTCGACCACAAACGGCTGGGCGTTTTTGAGATGGCTTTGTCCCTGGGTGGAATAACGGTTGTGACCGATGGCGCTATGACCTTCTAGCCGCTTTATGATGTCTTCCTTGTAAACGTCGGCGACCAATCCCATCTGGCGGTGCGAGATCAGAGCCTTGCCGTCAGAGGAGACAATGCCGGAGGATTCCTGGCCACGGTGCTGCAAGGCGTACAATCCAAGATAGACCATATTGGCGGCTTCGGGATGACCGTAGACGCCCATAACGGCGCATTCTTCGTGAAGTTTGTCCATCATCTCTCGGACGGCGACATCGTATACTCGTGACCTTTAGCTATCTACTGAAGCCGGTCAGCCAGTGCCGATGACCAGATCGAACGTAATTCGTCCACCGGCAGCTGTAAAATCGGCTGAATCGCCAAACGCGACCCGCCGACGCTGCCAATAACCTGCAGCGGAACCCCGAGGCTTGAGGCAATTTGCTGCAGTTGCGCTAAATCCTTCTCCTGCAAAGACACCAAAATGCGCGACTGAGACTCGCTAAATAACAAAGCGTCGCCGCGAATCATTTCGCGCATTTCGATTCGAGCACCCTCCGGTTTATCCGGACCGCTGATACAGCACTCAGCCAGCGAGACGGCCAAACCACCGTCGGCTATGTCATGGGCCGAGCGAAGAATCCCTCTATCGATGGCATCGATGCAACAAGTGTGAATCGCCTGCTCCAGTCTGAAATCGATCCACGGCGGCGTGCCCTTGACTAGATTGTGGACGACCTTGAGGTACTCGCTACCGCCCAGCTCTTCGCGCGTACGCCCGAGCAGGACGACAATATCACCGGGTGCTTTAAACCAAGGGGTAACCACGCGTTCGACCTTGGGCAGGAGCCCCACCATGCCAATCGTCGGAGTTGGATAGATGGGAACACCATCGGTCTCATTATAAAAACTTACATTACCGCTCACAACCGGAACCTTAAGAGCCGTACAAGCATCGCGCATGCCTTGAATCACGCGAGCGAACTGCCACATCACCGCCGGGTTTTCCGGACTGCCGAAATTCAGGCAATCCGTCAAGCCAATGGGCCGAGCGCCAACGCAGGCGAGATTGCGCGCCGCTTCAGCCACTG
>CAYZXN010000278.1:0-5435 GCA_964482425.1 uncultured Syntrophobacteraceae bacterium
CCTTCTCATGAGGCCTCACCAATACCGCGTGTAACAATTGCAGCAATGATTATGCCTCTGTGGCCTTAATCCATGGAGTTGGGCGAAAATACACAGAAGAGCGTCATACAGGGCAAGAGATGACAGGAGTTCAGCGACCAGGAGACGTATTAGGTAAAATCGTGCGAAAGTGTGCTTCCGCCTATGATGCCGCGAGATGCCTCTGAATTGTGAATGCCGAAGGATAGTAACTGCACCGGCCGCCGAGTCCAGGACTCAGATGAAGGATGCGTTCGACAAGGCGCCGGATCGGTCCGAGATGAGTCATGTTGCCGGTCAATACTCACCAGCGGTTTTGCAGCAATTTGGATCCGATTTTGGAGGTTTGGATTGACCTTTGTTTTCGGATTTCGCGGTTGGCATATCGGCCCGCGACTGCATGTTCACGCAAAGGGCGCGATAAAGAGTCAAATCCGAAATCTATGACCGTGCGGAAGGCGCACAGAGCCCTAGGGTATAAAGCAAAAAGGGGCACGGCATTCCGTGCCCCTTTGTAACAACCATTGAGCCCAATCAGTGATGCGCGGCCTGTTCGTCCAACGAGAGATTGATGTGATGGTGCGACTTTGAAACCGGGCCGATGCCTTTGATGATTGTCTTCCAATGTTCGCCTTCATCGTCGCTGTAGAAGATGTCGCCGTCGGTGGTGCCGGCAAATATTGCGTACCCGCCGTTCCACACGTCCATCGCCATGCCTTCGATGTTGGCGCGAATATGTTCGGGCAACCCGCCGGTGAGAATATCCCAGGTTTTCCCGCCGTCGCGGCTGCGCGCGATGCGCGCATCCGCTGTATGCAATTTGCGCCAGGTACCGGGACCGGTTTTTGCCCCGGCGACAAACAGCAAGTTCGGATCGCCCGGATGAACGAAGAACGGATCAACATAGCCTATACGAAAATCACGCGGAGTCATGGGCTTCCAGCTCGTGCCACCATCGCTGCTGACGCAAAATCCCGCAGGCGTTTCGGGGCCGCAATTGGTTGTCGGCGCCGTGCCGTAGAGTTTAGTCGGATCGTTGGTCGGGATCAGCACGCGATGCGCGTCAGGATTGATGTTGTCGACCGTCGTCCAGGTTTTGCCGCCGTCGGTGGTCTTGAGAAAACCGCCGACTTCCACGGCAACGTAAATGATGTTGGGATCCTCCGGGTGAAAGGTGATGCTCTTTGCATGCGCTTGGTGCGGCGGGCCGGGAAAAGTCCATTTTTCCACGCCGGGTACCTGGCGCAAGCCCGGTAGCTCCGTCCAACTCTTGCCGAGATCGTCGCTGTAGAACAAATGGGCCGGCTGGGTCCCCGCGTACACACGCGGCTTGCCATCGACCATCTGGCTGGCGAGAGAATAAATCTCTTTGTCGCCGATGCCATTATCCCGGCGCTCCCAGCTCTTGCCCAAATCAGCGCTGGCGTAAATCTCACCGGAGTAGGTTCCGCCGAAGAGCGTCTGGCTGGCGGGCTCGAAGATAATCGAGCTGAAGTGCTTCCCAGGAACCAAGGTATCCTGACCTTCCCATTCCCCGTTGCGTTTTTCAAAGGCGAAAATGCCGTCGACCGTACCGACCAGTAATTTGTCCTTTGCCGTCTCGCCCCGTGTAAGCGACTGCCCTCCGGGTGACAAACATACAAACATGGCCATGCCTCCTTTCAGTTTTGAAACCGTCGCGGGACCGTTTTATGAAATTGAGGCCACTCTACTTAACCGCGAGCGGCTTCGTCAAGGCTGTCAACTGCCAGCGCGGACAACGTTGGGCGATGCTGTAACAATTTGACCAACAGTAGCCGGCCTGCTCCTGGCGCTAACGATTGGCTCAATCTCCCATTAATTTTTTCATGCGCTCGACGACTTCACGAGGTTGATTGACTGCTTCCTTGGCCAATTTTTCCAGCTGTTCGCCAAAGTCCGGATCGGTAGCGAGCTTTCTTGTCTTCACATCGGCCAAGAACGCCTCGTCTGCCATGGTCTTCTGGAAAGCATCGCGAAGAATCTTCAAGCGATCGGCTGGAATCTTGGGCGGTGCAATGAACGGCCGTCCCAGGTCGCCGGAGGTCAGCATCGCGGTTACCAGACCTCGTGTGCCCGCCGGGGTCTTGTACTGGTCCATCAGTTCGTGAATGGTCGGTACGTCGGGCATCCTCGGATCGCGCTTGCGGCCGGTTTGCATGAGGATGCGCACCACGTTGTTCTTGCGCCAGGTGATAAACGGCTCGCGCGCGAAAAAAGTCGGTATGCTGAGCGAGCGGCAGACGACTTCGCCGCGCTCAAACGCCAGGTCCTGCTCCGAACCGCCGCGGTAGCCCATGATCACGTTGAACTTGGCGCCCACTGCTTCTTCGAGCAGCTTGGGAATGAAATGTCCGCTGGTGCCAGTGCTGGTGGCCGAGCATTTGGGAGCCTCGCTGGCCTTGCGCACATCTTCAATCGTCTTAAAGGGCGTATCGGCCTTCATGTAGAACAGCCATGGGGTGTTCTCGGTCGAGCCGACCCAGCCGAACCTTGCCCAGTCGAAATTCACTTCCTTCTTGCCAATGAGCTGATCGAAGTACAACGACGGCCCGATGGAGCCCATCACCGTGCCGTCCGGCTTTGCAACGTTATAAACGTAGTTGGCGGCAATCATCGAACCCGCGCCGGGCATGTTCTGGACAATCGTGCCGGGATTTCCCGGAATATGTTTGGGCATATGCGCGGCCAGCAGGCGCGCCCAGATATCGTAACCGTCGCCGGGCTGGTAACCAACGATAATGGTGATCGTCTTTCCCTGATAAAGCGGCGCTTGAGCATGTGCGACTTGGACGCCAAATATCAGCACCATCAGAGCCAATAAAAAATTCAACATGACTTCCTCTCCTATTCGCATCGAAGACAATATTATTTATGAAAGCTCGCTAAATCATTGGCATGAAATTTTTGCGACGCCAAGACCTTAAAAGCCGCCGACATCAACATAGGCGATTACGCCGCCAGACGCCCGATCCATGCAGCAAAGGCTTCGAGGAATCTTTTGAGGTGCTGGCGGGTGTTTTCGTCAGTGAGGTTGGCCGATGAATCGAACAACGCCGCCGCCGAGGGAATTTTGATCTCCGGCTGGAGCATGACGTAGGTCTCGGTGAAAACAAAAGTCTGCCGCCATGCATGTTGCGCGCGGATTGTCCCTCCCAATCCCGGCGAACAGCCCATGATCGCCGCCGGTTTGCGGTTCAATACGGACTTCCCGCTTGGACGCGACGCCCAGTCGATGGCATTTTTGAGCACGCCCGGAACGCCATAGTTGTATTCCGGCGTCGCTATCAACAGGGCGTCTGCCTGACCGATGGCAGCCTTCAGCGCCGCCACCGGTTCCGGGTCTCCTTTGGCGAAGACATCGTCATTGTAGGGTGGAACATCGCCGAGCCGGGTGAAAATCTGGATCTCCATTTCCTGCGGCGCCAGCTCCACCGCCGCGCGCAGCAAACCCTTGTTGAGCGAACCCTCTCTTAAACTCCCGGCAATCCCGGCAACGCGTATAGCCATCCATCCTCCGTGTTATTTTATCGATGTCACATAGAATTCCCTACTGGCAAGGTCAAGCAAGAGCGCTCTTTGAAGTTTGGAAAACATGGAACGCCATTGAAACCAGTGGAACGATTGGAACCCTGCTCTTAATTCAAATACCCGCTGCCGCCGCCTTCCGCTTCCGCGAGGCCAAGATTATGGCGGACCGCGTTGAGATGCGGATGAATTTCCAGAGCGCGCCTGAAACACATGGCTGCTTCGCGGTACTCCGCGATGGATATGTGGCACAACCCCTGGCCCGAGGCGGCGCCGAAGTGATTGCGATTGCGCGCCAAAGTCTCCTGACAGTCGAGGATGGAGCCACGGTAATTTTCTCTCAGATAACGCACCGTCGCGCGCTTATTCCAGCCCTCGGCGAAATCGGGTTGCCTTTGAATCACGCGCGTAAAGAGATCTTCCGATTCTTCCAGGCGTCGAGTCTGCATGGCATCGACGCCCGCACGAAACAGCCGGTCGGTTTCGTGATCGCCTGAGCGGCACCAGGCGCTCCACAGCATCGCCTCAGCAGTCGCCGCAAGCTCGGGATCGTCCCGTTTCAATGCGTCCAGAGCTTCTTGTTCAGTTGCGGGGTACCTCATAAAAGTTTAGGGTCTCGACGAATCCGGCCTGGTTTGGGCATCTATGGAGCCCTGACATCTTGAACATTGAACCTTCGAACGCTTGAACGACTCAGCCATTTTTTCCAATCCACGCCGTCGTCTTTTCAACCACGGAGTCGAGCACTTCCTCGTCTGAGCGCTTGGCCCTCTTCGAGATGTGAAACGAGTGATCGCCGCCTTCGACCACCATCAGCTCGGCACTTTCACCGATTTTTGCGCATAGCGGCTTGAGCAATTTTAGGTCCGCCAGCGCATCACGCGACCCCTGGAGAAACAGCATGGGAATTCTTACATCGGTTAAGTGCGCGCCGCGCTCCGCTCCGGGCCGGCCCGCCGCATGCAGAGGAAAGCCGAAGAAGATCAGTCCGCGCACCCCGTCCAGCGGCTCTTGCGCCGCCGCCAGCGACGTCATGCGTCCGCCCATCGATTTGCCGCCGGCGAACAACGGCAGATCTCCCACCAGTTTGTGCGCGGCGGCAACGGCCGCCCGCACCGTATCCTTCAAGACCGCTTCGGAATCCGGCCGCTTTATTCGTTTTTCCATATACGGGAACTGATAACGCAAGGTCGCCACGTTCGCCGCCGATAGCTTCACCGCCGCTTGGTCGAGAAACCTATGGCGCATGCCGGCGCCGGCTCCATGCGCCAGGATAAGCAGCGCTCTCGCTTCGGGGGGATTCATCAATAAGCCCGAAACCACGCCGGCTTTGTCATTGACAACGAACTGAATATCCTTGGCGGCCTTGCTCATCCGTCGATCGTCCCATCGGTGATTGAATTGGCGGCTACTCTCATAGTCCGATAGCAGATTACCGCTCGAACAACCACCTCCCGGCGGCAAAATATCCATGCCGCGCAAGACAAGTCTGCACCGAGATAGGAATTGTCATTCCGGCAAGCTGGGCGAGGCTAGCGCGACTGGATCGACCCTTTTTCCTTCCCTAGCAGAAGGAAGAAAAGTGCGGCTCGGATTCCGTTGATGTTGCGCGGTGACGCTGGAAACTTTTGCAGACAGAACTAGACGCTATGGCGCCGGATGAATGCCGTCATCATGTCGATCATACGCATGGTGTCCGGCTGCTCGGGTGACGGAATCACGCGGTGCTCCGGTAAGCCGTCGAACGTGTGCGCCTCGATCGCTCCACCGCGTTTGCGATAGGACAAGATGAAGCGTTCCTGCATTTCCAATGGATGGTTGCGATCGTTCGCCTTCAGCAGCATCAGTATGGGCGGCAGGTCGATCGGCTC
>CAYZXN010000279.1:0-4848 GCA_964482425.1 uncultured Syntrophobacteraceae bacterium
AATCTTGAGCGCCTCTTCTTGATTATCGCGCGCATAGCGCAACCCTTCCAAAGTCGCCTCGACGTAGGCGCGCACGAATTCCGGGCGCTTCTTAACGTCATCCTCCTTCGCGACCAGGCCGGTCCCATAGATATCGAGGCCGGTGTCTTTCATGAAAATGCGGTTGACATTGACTCCTACTTTTTTTGCCGCCAGTTCCGCGATCTCGTCGTTCGAGCCTCGGTACATCACGATGAAATCCGCCTTCTTGGTCGCCAGCGCCGCGGGCTGAAGCGGCGCCGCCGTCTCCTGAATGCGGATGGCTTTGTAGTCGATCTTATTGATGCGGCAATAAGCCGGCATCAAATACCATTGGGCTTGCCCAGGACTGATCGCGTACGTTTTCCCTTCCAGATCCTTGAGTTGCTTGATGTTGGTGTCTTCGCGCCACATGATGGTCGTGGGCACGTAGCCGAACTGCGCCACCGTCTGAATCGGCATTCCCCGGGAGCGCGCGACGATCGTGGTCGAGATGTCTGCAAAACCGAAGTCGGCGCCGCCGGCGCCGATCGTTCGAACCGTATCCGCCGAGCCCGTGCTCGACTGAATCGTGACGTTTAGGCCGCGCTTGGCGTAGAAGCCTTTTTCCAGCGCCACAAACCAGGGCGCGTGCTTGCCGCCGATGATGAAATCCATGCGCACGTTCGCCGGTCTGAGCTCGGCGGCCTGTGCCTGCAAGCCGAAGCCGAGAACGGCAAACCAAAAAGCCGCGACGACGATTCGCCCCTTCCACTGTTTCAACTGAGCCATTATGCCCTCCATTAACAATGAATTAGAATGAGCCTTCGATTTCCCGCACGGCGGCGCTCCAGGGCGCCAGCTTGCGCTGTGCCAGCTCCGCCAGCGCGAACAAACCAAGCGACAACACCGCCAGAATCAAAAGGATCACCAAGGCAAAGGCGGTGTCCAAGCTGTAATTGGCCTGGAGAACCAGATAACCGAGCCCTTCGTTGGCGGCGACGAACTCGGCCACGATGGCGCCGGTCACCGATAGCACGATGGCGACTTTGATGCCGGCAAACATGTACGGCAACGAATTAGGCAAGCGAATTTTCCTAAACACGTCCAGCACGGAGGCACGGTTGATACGCGCCAGCTCCAGCAGTTCCGGCTCCACTTCCTTCAGGCCGACGACCGTATTCACGACGATGGGGAAAAAGGCCACGAGGAACGCGATGGCGATCTTGGACATCAAACCGTAACCGACCCAGATCACCATCAATGGAGCGAAAGCACTCTTCGGCATGGCGTAAAGAATCACGATCAGCGGATAGATGGTGTTCTGCAGATGGCGTGAGTAAACCACGGAAATAGCGAAGCCAATGCCGAGCAGCAGGGACAAGACAAAGCCGCCGAAAGCTTCAATAAAGGTGATCAGTGCATGATGTCCGAGAATCGGTAGTTTATTGAAAAACGCAGTCCAGAGATCGCGCGGCGGTGGCAAAATGAAGGCGGGAACCTTGATCACTTCGACGAGAATTTCCCAAAGCACCAAAAGCGCAAGAAAAAACAAAACGGGTTCGACGACATTTTTCCACGAAGACTTCACGGCTGCACTCCGCGCCGACGTTAATGGAAAGCTCCAGTGGTGTCAAGGATAACGAACGATTACGTTCTCGCCAACTTGAGAAGCATTTCAATTCTTTGAGCCTGATCAAAAAAATCCAGATTTGAGGCGCGCGCAGAGTCCGGAGCGAAGGCGTACTCTGATTATAGGTTTGAGCGAGAGGACCCAGCGCAACGAAGCAGGTGTGCCTTTTTCATCAGGCTCAAGGCTCCTCTTGCTCACGCTTGAGTTGGCTGCGCTCGAGCAGCAGCTCGCGCTTCTGGCGTATCAGCTCCCGCTCTTGCTTCAGAAAGCGCTCCACGGCGCGGCGGAATTTACCGTCGACGATGTAATGCATACTCGTGGTGTGCTGCGGATCGAGACCTCTGAGCTGTTTGAAGCTGCCGCCCGCGCCTGCCTCGAAACGCTCGAGTCGAGCGCCGATGCAATGCTCGATGGCCGAGTAGTAACAGACATTGAAGTGCAGGAAAGGCAGGTCTTCGAACGCGCCCCAGTAGCGGCCGTACATTGCCGAGTCATCGCGAATGTTGAAAGTTCCGGCGATGATCTTGCCGTCGCGCTCGGCTAGCATCAAACAGACGTTTCCGGCAAAACGCCGATAAAGCTCATCGAAAAACTCCGGCGTGAGATACTGGCGCCCGTAGTAGAGCCGGTCGACGTGGCCCTTATAGAGCCGAAACATGGTGCGCATGTGCTTGTGGCTCAACTCCGCGCCTTCGATGGCGCGGATGATAACGCCTCGTTGCGTTACTTCGCGCCGCTCGCGCTTGATTTTGTTGCGCCGGTCACTGCGAAAGCTGCCGAGATATTGATCGAAGGAATCGAAACCGCGATTTTGCCAGTGGAACTGAAGGCCGCGCCGCGAGATAAAACCCACGTCCTGCAGCGCCTGACTTTCGTCGTCGAGACAGAAGTTCACGTGGACCGAGGAAATCTTATTGTCTGCGGCGATTTTCGCGAGTGCCTGCCCCAGGAGAGCGACCAGGGCTTTGCGGTCGGCATTCTCCGCAGTCAAAAAACGCTGTCCGGTGACCGGGGTGAAAGGCACCCCCACGAGCATTTTCGGGTAATACTGGATGCCGGCTTGATGCGCCGCTTCTGCCCATTCGTAATCGAAAACAAACTCCCCCATGCTGTGGAGCTTCAGATACATGGGACACGCGGCGATCAGCTTACCCTCACTTTCCGCTACCAGATGATGCGGCAACCAGCCGGTTTGCTCGTTGACGCAACCGGATTGCTCCAGACTCTCAAGCCACGCCCATTTAAGAAACGGCGTTGCCTTACCGGCCAGGCTGTCCCACTGTTCCTGATCCACTTGAGACATTTTGCGCACAACTTTGATGGTGAAGTCGCCGGGCATTGCACAGACTCTACCATGATCGCGCAATCGATCAAATTACACCGCCCGGCGTAGACCGCGCCGCACCCTTGACATCCGTCTCAACGTTCCTAATGATGCAATCAGAGGACGGTTACCAATGGTCGTTTATAATCTTGTCTGCAAAAAGAAACATGCTTTCGAGGGCTGGTTTCCCAGCTTCGAGGAATTTCAAAAACAGGCCGAGCAAAAGCTGCTGTCGTGCCCTACCTGCGGCACAACGAAAGTCGAGAAGGTGCCGCATGCCTGCG
The DNA here is from genome assembly GCA_964482425.1 of uncultured Syntrophobacteraceae bacterium. Lineage (GTDB taxonomy): Bacteria > Desulfobacterota > Binatia > UBA9968 > UBA9968 > WHTF01. Next base: position 3,239 of record CAYZXN010000279.1, read on the forward strand.
CGGTTCACGTAAAAAAAGAGCCGCCTGCCAAGCCCTCGAGCAAACCGCCAAAGACCGCGCCGATGCCGCCGTCTCCGGCTGAGTTTAACGAGATGCTGATACAGGTTCGCCACTACATCAAACAAAACTTTGAGGATGTCGGAGCTCGCTTCACCGACGAGGCACGGCAGATACATCACGGCAAAGCCGAGGAAAGGCCCATTCACGGCACGGCTACGGCGGCGGAAGCAGCCGAGCTCGCCGAGGAAGGCATTCCCCATGCGATTGTTCCCAAACCGGAACTGGACAGCTGACCTTTCCTACTCACTTCATTTTCCAATCATCCGGATTCGCAGTGCGATTGACAGGGGGTGCTTAGCCAGGGTTGAGCTGGAGGAGCGAAGGCACCGTAGTTAGAGTATCAATTTCGGCCAACGCATGGCCGATGGTGAAATCCTCCCAGAACGGTCGCTGCAACTGGAGACTGCATAACCGCACGGAGCCACAGACTCCGTGCCTTCGTTCTGGATGGCTCGCCTCTCTTGATAGATTGCCTTTGAACCGCAATTCGGGATCATTACAAGCCCGTCAGTTTTGATCGGCATCGTCGCCGCTTTCGTTTGAAGCAGTTCTCCCTTGCATTCTTGCGGCTGATGCGAAATAGAGAAGCCTTAGTCTTTCTTACCCAAAGGAGACCTCATGCTACTGATCAATAACCAGATCGTCGAGCAGATCCTCGACATGAAGGGCTGTATGGCAGCGTTGGAAACCGGCTACCGCGATCTTATCGAAGAGCGCGCAACCTACCGCGGCCGCTACGATCTATTCGTTCCCAACGACGATCCCAAATTAATGTATCGCTGGGGCACCATGGAAGGGGCTTCGCGCAGCTTCGAGACCTTCGCCATTCGCATGAAGTCCGACATGCTGGAGTGGCCGGAAGGCAAGACGGTCGAAAAATACTGCGTCGAGCCGGGAACCTTCTGCGGTATCGTGATGGTTTTTTCCACCCGCAACGGCGAGCCGTTGGCGATCATCAACGACGGCATCATCCAGCACATGCGCGTCGGCGGCTGCGCCGGCTTGGGCGTGAAGTATCTGTCGCGCGAGGATTCCTCGGTCGTCGGCATCTTTGGCTCCGGCGGCATGGCGCGTACCTATCTGCTCGCTTTTAACGAGGTGAGAAAGATCGGCGAAGTCAGGGTTTACAGCCCGACCCCAAAGAATCGCGAATCCTTTGCCAGCGAAATGCACGAGAGATTGGGAATCAAAATCGTCGCAGTGGAGCGCCCTGAGGATGCCGTTCACGGCTGCGACATCGTTGCCACCTGCACCGATTCCATTCAAGTAGTGGTCAACGAGCCTTCGTGGATCGAACCCGGCATGCACCTCACCTGCGTCAAATCAAACGAATGGAATCCTGCGATCGTCAAGAAGTCCGACCTGGTCATCAAGATGGGACGCGCTACCATGAACCTCGACGTCGGTATGCGTCGCATCGGCGGCGAAGCCGCCGTTGTCGCCGGCAACGAAGAAGAGATCAAGCGGATCGCCAATCCGCGCGTCGATATTTTCTCCACCGACTTGCCGCTTCTTACCGACGTGATGTCCGGTAAGATCAAAGGCCGCAC
>CAYZXN010000280.1:0-12438 GCA_964482425.1 uncultured Syntrophobacteraceae bacterium
GCCGGGCGGCGTTCTTTCCTTCCATCCGATGACCACTGGCGGAGCAGGGATGCTGTAAAAAGTCGATTCAATTTCGACGGCCCGGAAGTGCCGCGCATAGCATTGGATGAAGTCGGCCGGTTTCGCGCCAGCCGGATAAAAGGATCCCAGCCAATCCGGACACGACCAGCTGGAAGTTCCCACGTAAAGATTTTCGGGAAGAGACATAGCCAGACATTCAGCATATCTAAAAGAACCGGTCAACGGCGCCGAATTCGACGGCGGGGATTTACACCGCAGCAACTATCTACGTGCGGCGATTTAGCGAGCTACGATATTCGAGCGTCTCCTTGTGTGCCCGACCGCCGGCCTCGCATGTTGTTGCGGCCTTTCAGGCTCCAAGAGAAGCGGGTCGATTTGCCTTTGGATTTTCTTGACTTTGTCACGGCCTCCGTTTACCGTAAAAACACTCTTGTTTTCATTCCGCCCTTCCATGGAGACCTTTAACAGCAAGGCGGCCAGCCGCATCGTCGGCGTTTCTCTCCGTCAAATACAGTATTGGGATGAGCGCGGCTTCATTCGTCCCTCGGTGAAGCTTGCGCGCGGCCGGGGCAGTAAAAGACTTTACTCATTCCACGATCTTCTCTGCCTCAAAGTGATGAAAGACCTGACGCAGCGCGGTCTTAGCCTGCAAAAAATCCGCCGTTGTTTACAACCCCTACGGCGATACAGCGGCGAACGCGGCCAAGCTTTGGAGTCGGTCAGATATCTCACGGACGGGGAAAAGCTTTTTGTCATCACCAGCAATCGAAAGAAAATTCTCGATGCGATCGACCGGGAATTCGTATTTTCTCTGGGCATCGGCAATCTGGTGCGCCAGCTCAATAACGATCTCAAACGCGCTGCAGCGGCGTCGGCGCGACCCGGCTCGCGCTCAATCGATCATGGCGCCGAGAAAAAGCCGGGGTCCGCGTAGCCGCCCATGGAGCCCAACAGGATCACGCCGATGATGCAGCAGTACCTTCAGATCAAAGAACGGTACCGCGATGCGATCCTGTTTTTTCGCCTTGGCGATTTTTATGAGATGTTTTTTGAGGATGCGCAGACTGCGTCGCGAATTCTCGATATCGCCTTGACCTCGCGCCACAAGGGCGAGGAGTTCGCCGTGCCGCTTTGCGGTGTCCCCTACCATGCGGCGGAGCCCTACATTCAGAAACTGTTAGAGGCAGGCCACAAGGTCGCCGTTTGCGAGCAGATCGAAGATCCCAAAAACGCCAAAGGGGTTGTTCAACGAGACGTGGTGCGGGTGATTACCCCGGGCACGGTTACGGCCGTCGAGGCGCTCGATGCGCGTGGTAATAATTACCTGATGGCCCTGTGGCAGGAGAATCGAAACTTCGGATTGGCCGTGACCGATATCACGACCGGCGAGTTCCGTTATACTCAGCTCGCGGAAGAGCAATCGTTGACCGACGAAATCGGCCGGATCGCCCCCAGTGAGATCATCGTTTGTCAAAGCGACTCCGGCTTGCTGAGACTGCTACGCAAGGAGTTTTCTACAAGTCACATCAGCTTGGCGCCGGACAGTCTTTTTTCCGGTGAAGCGGCGCTCCGGCTGATTGCCGATAAACCTTCCGAGAAACCTCTCGTGGACAGCCGCCGGCAAGGAATCGCGGCTGCTTCGGCGATTCTCGGCTATTTGGAAGCTAACGCTGCAGAATCTCTCAGGGCGATCGGCGACCTGGAGTTTTATGTCGCTTCCCACTATCTGATTCTAGACGAGAACACCCGCGTCAATCTCGAGCTCGTCGGCAGCCATCAGGGTAGCCGTAAAGGTTCGTTGCTCTCCGTCATTGACCGAACTGAGACTCCCATGGGCGCGCGCCGGTTGCGTCAATGGCTGCTTTATCCTTTGCAGGACGTGCAAGCGATTCGCCAGCGACAAGCCGGCGTGCAGGCGCTGGTGGATAACTTCCCGCTGCGCCAGGATCTCAGGCGCGCGCTGCAAAGAATTCAGGATCTCGAACGGTTGGCTGCGCGCGCCGCGGCAGGCACCGCTTCGCCCAAGGACATGGTGGCCGTGAAGGAAACACTGCTTGGCGTAGCGGCGGTGCGGTCAGTGCTGTCCGGTGAAAACAGCGCGCTGTTAGGCGACCTGCGCGAGCAGTTATCGGAGTTGCCGGAGATTGTCGAATTGATCAGCCAGGCAATCGTCGACGATCCGCCGTTTTCGTTGAAAGACGGCGGCTATATCCGAGGCGGCTTTAACCCTGAGCTGGATGAGATACGCGGCGGGCGTAGCCGGGCCAAAGATTGGATTGCGTCCTTCGAATCCGGCGAGCGCCGCCGAACCGGAATCAACTCCCTTAAAGTCCGTTACAACCGTGTATTCGGGTACTATATCGAGATCACCAAATCTCATTTAAGATCGGTCCCGGAGAACTATATTCGTAAACAGACTTTGGTTAACGGCGAGCGTTACATCACGCCGGAACTTAAGGAATATGAAGCCAAGGTGCTCAACTCCCAAAGCCTCTTGGAAAAGCTCGAATCGGACCTGCTGGCAGGCTTGCGTGACCGAATCGCGCGCAGCTATCCGGCGTTGAAAGCTTCCGCCATCGCTCTGGCTTCCATCGATGTGCTGTTGTCGCTCGCGGAGACGGCCGAATCATGCCACTTCACAGCGCCGATTATCGATGACAGCTTGGTGTTATCGGTACGCGAGGGACGCCACCCGGTGGTGGAAGCCTCGCTGGGACGCGGCGCTTTTGTGCCGAACGATTGCATCAGCGATTCGGAGGATCGGCAAATTCTTCTGCTGACCGGTCCCAACATGGCCGGTAAATCGACCTATATGCGGCAGATCGCACTTATCGCCATCCTGGCGCAAATGGGAAGTTTCGTTCCGGCCACCGACGCGCGCATCGGTATCGTCGATCGAATCTTTACTCGAATCGGCGCCAGTGATTACTTGTCCCGCGGTGAATCGACCTTTATGGTCGAAATGAAGGAAACCGCCGGCATTTTGCAGAATGCGACGCAACGAAGCTTGATTCTGTTGGATGAAGTCGGCCGCGGCACGAGCACGTTCGACGGAATCTCCATTGCGTGGGCGGTTGCGGAGTCATTGCACGAACGACCGGACCGACCGCGGACTTTATTCGCCACCCATTATCATGAGCTGACCGATCTGGCGCGCACCCGGGAGCGCATCAAGAATTACAACTTTGCAGTCAAGGAATGGCAGGGCGATATCATCTTTTTGCGCAATCTTGTAGAAGGCGCGGCCAGCCACAGCTACGGCATCCACGTCGCCCGCTTGGCAGGCCTGCCGGCGCCGGTGATCGAGCGCGCCAAGACCATTCTCACGCAGTTGGAGGGCGGCGGCGAGGAGTATCGAGGACGCTTGGCGACACTCGGACAGCCGAGCGGAGAGCAGCCTGTTCAGATGATGTTATTTAACAATGGCGATGACAAATTCCGCAAGGAGTTGCGCAGCATCGACGTCGCGCGCATGACTCCCGTGGAAGCGCTGAACACGCTTTTCAGACTTTCGGAAGAGGCAAAAAAATGATTTCGGATGGAGCGAGGTGGCTATGAAGGTGATCATCCGTCGCTACATGGCGTTTGCATTTGCAGTTCTGCTGTTCCATAGCGCCCTTTTAGTGGACGTTGGCTCTGATGCTCTGGGCCAGAGTCGAAAGATTGCTGCTGCCAAGCGATTGACCGATACAACCGGCGCCGCAGCCCGGACAGAAGCGACTGTCAGAAACAGTCCCGCGGCTCGTAGCAGCGGCGAAGACGTTAAAAACCCCGAGACTGATGCACCGAGTTTGGCGTCGGAGCGGAGCCTGCTTACGGCCGTGCATTTGTTGTCCACTGCAACCTACACGCGTGTCGCGCTCGATCTCTCTAGAGAAGCAAAGTACCAGATGGGCCGTCTGAAAGAGGATTCCGCAAAGGGATTGCCGCCGCGCGTCTTTATCGATATCGCGGGCGCGCGGCTGGCGTTGAAATCAAACGATGCCATTGCTGTGGACGACGGCGTTCTGCGTCAGGTGCGAGTGGGCCAATACAGTGAGGAAGTGGTCCGCGTCGTTTTGGACATGAATGAAGCGAGGGATTACAAGTCATTCACATTACGCGATCCTTATCGGCTGGTGATCGATATTAAAAATCCCAAGTCAGGGGAGACGTCGAGCGCCGCGGCCACCAGGAAAGTTGCCGTTCCCGCCGCAAAAGCTAAAGCTCCCGCCGCCCAACCGGTAACCGGTATACGAAAGATCGTTCTCGATCCCGGCCATGGCGGCAAGGATCCCGGTGCCATTGGCGTGGGCGGGATCGAGGAAAAGGATGTTGTATTGGCGATCGCCAAAAAGTTGGCGGTCAAACTTAAAAAGGAAATGGCTATCGACGTGGTCTTGACGCGGACTGACGATCGCTATGTGGCCCTCGAGGATCGCACCGCTATAGCGAATTCGGAAGAAGCCGATCTGTTCATCTCGCTTCATATGAATGCCAGTCACAACGCCGAGTCCAGGGGCCTGGAGACCTATTATCTCGATAATACCACCGATGAGGCATCTATCCGGTTGGCGGCAAGGGAAAACAGCACATCACGAAAAAACATTTCCGATTTGCAGTTTATCCTGAGCGACATGACTCAGAATATGAAGCTCGAAGATTCCATCACGCTGGCGCACCGTCTTCAGGGGTCCCTGGTCGACGGGATGTCGCGAAAGATGCCTGAGGTCAAAGACCTCGGCGTCAAAAAGGCTTTGTTTTACGTGCTGGTCGGCGCTCGCATGCCGAGCGTGTTGGTCGAAATGTTTTTTATCACCAACAAATCCGAAGGCCGCGCCATGAGCCAGGACAGCTATCAGGATGCCATGGCGGACGCGCTCTTAAGGGGCATCCGCGAATACCATCAGGGAACCATGGCGATAAAGACATTGTAGAGGTAGACTGATTCGTGAACTCCGTCGAACTCTCGCGTTCTTTACTCCAGGAAGCCAAGGACATCCCCGACTTCACGGGCATGACCCGCGCCTACATCCAAAAAGGGCGCGCGGTTTTGCTTGATTGGCACCGGCAGGGCGCCGGCGGGCGCGAAATCGTGGCCGCTTGTTCAACCCTCATGGACGAATTGATTCGCCATCTTTTCAGCGCCATCAGTCGAGATTTCCAGAGACGATATCCGAGCGGCTCGCCGCACTGCGCGATCGTTGCACAGGGAGGCTTCGGGCGTCGCGAACTCAATCCCTACTCAGACATCGATCTTTTGTTTCTTTATTCTTGGAAAGTCTCGCCGTTTATAGAAGCCATAACGGAAAAGCTTCTTTACACGCTGTGGGATGCCGGGCTGCAGGTCGGCCATGCGATCCGCAGTGTCAATGAGTCGGTGCGCCTGGCGAGCAACGATATGAAGGTTCGAACCGCGCTCCTGGACATTCGCTATTTGTGCGGGGACACGGTCCTCTACAGCGATTTCGAAAGGGCGGTTGAGAACCGATTGACGAAGCGTCGTGTGGCGAGTTTCATCCAGGAGAAACTGGCGGAGAGTCGCGCCAGACATTCCAGTTACGGCGGTTCGGTCTATCTTCTGGAGCCCGAAGTAAAAGAGGGCGAAGGAGGGCTGCGCGATATTCACACGGCGCGCTGGATTGCCCGTGTTAAACAGCAGGTGAAGGATTTGGACGGCCTCTCCGAGAACGGCATCATCGCTGCGGCGGAGGTCGAGAAGCTCAAAATCTCCCAGGATTTCCTGCTGCGAGTCCGCAACGAGCTGCATTTTTCAGCCGGCCGGCATCAAGATCAGTTAACATTCGATGAGCAGGAAAAGGTGAGCCAGGCGCTGGGTTTCCAGGGCGAGGGCAGTTTGAAAGCAGTCGAAGTGTTCATGTGCGCCTATTACCGGTATGCCGCAGAAATCAGCCGACTCACATCGTTGATCATTCACCGTCTGACCGATTGCGAGCGGCCGTTGTTCGGCGGCAGGTACGGCTCGGTCAGAACCGTGCGGGACGGTGTCACGATTTCGAAAGATCACATTACAATCAGCCGGCCGGAGATTCTTAAACTCGAGCCGGGAAACATGATCACGATCTTCGGCGATATACAGAAAAACCGCTGCTCGCTCAGCCACGAAAGCCGGGAACTGCTGCGCGAGCATTTGGACCTGATCGATGACAGGTTGCGCCGTTCAGCCGCCGCCAATGTGCCGTTCTTTCAGATTCTTAAATGGAAAGAAGGCGTGTATGAAACGCTTTTGGAAATGCACCGGAGCGGAGTTCTTGGCGCGTTCATTCCCGAATTCGGCAGGCTCCTGTGCATGGTTCTGCACGACGCGTATCATATCTATACGGTCGACCAGCACTCGTTGCGCTTGATCCACGAGATCGAACGGCTCAAGGCCGGTGAATTCAAGGATACCTTGCCGTTGTTAACGCAACTGTCACGCGAGGCCGAAAAAATCGAACTGCTCTATCTCGGCATGATGTTTCACGATATCGGTAAAGGTTTCGGCGGCGGCCATTCCGAACGCGGCGCGGTCATGGTGCGGCAGATCGCCCAGCGCATGCGGTTGAACGAGGACGACGCCGCACTGGTCGAGTTCCTGGTGCGCCATCATCTGCTCATGACCCATACGGCGTTTCGGCGCGATCTCGAGGACGAGAAAACAATTTACGATTTCGCCGCCACCATCGGCGGCGTCAATAATCTGAAGATGCTCTATCTGCTTACCTATGCCGATGTCAGGGGCGTCGGACCGGACGTTTGGAATCCCTGGAAGGCGTCCCTCTTGGGCGAGCTCTACGTTAAAGCGCTGACGGTCTTGGAGGACATGGAGAAAGGCGAGTTCGAGCGGCAGGATTTGCGTGCTGCGCTGAGACGCATTCAGGCCAGGGTCAGAAGCCAGCTATTGGAGAACCATGCCCCTAAGGCGGTCGATCGGTTCATCGAGGTAATGCCCGAACGCTACTTCCTGTCCATGGCGGAAGATGAGATTCCGGCGCATTTCGCGTTGATGCAGCAGTTTGAAGGCCGCGGCGCGGCTGTTTCAGTCGAGCACTTTCCGGAGAAAGACTGCAGTACCGTGGCGATCTGTAGCGCCGATCGACCCGGGCTGTTTGCTTCCATCGCCGGGGTGATGGCGGCAATGAGGTTGGACATTCTCAATGCGCGGATCTTCACCGCCAGTGACGGCCGTATTCTCGATGTCTTTCGCGTGTCCCACGGGGGTCGCTCCGAAACCGCCATGGCGGAGCAAAGGTGGGCCAGGTTTCGCTCGACCCTGGAAGCTGTGTTGGAGGGAACAATCGAGGTCGAACCGCTAGTGGAAAAATCCCAATCGACGCTCTTACAAAAGCGCGTACCCAGGGTAGCGACAGTGATCCAGATCGACAATGAAGCTTCAGGACTTTACACGGTGGTTGAGGTTTTCACGGCCGATCGCCTCGGAGTTTTATTCCAGATCACTCATACGCTGCATCAACTCGGCCTTTCAATTCACGTGGCGAAGATCTCTACCAATGTCGACCAAGTTGCGGATGTCTTCTTCGTCACCGACGAGGCCGGCAAGAAGGTCGAGGATCCCGCACGGCTTGAAGAGATTCGCCGGGTCCTTTACGCCAGCCTGGCGCTCCAAGATGAAAGATTCGCTGCATCCCGACATTGATGCCTTTCTGACGATGATCAGCGTCGAAAAAGGCCTCGCCCGAAACACGGTCGAAGCCTACAGTCGCGATCTCGCCGGCTTGGCGGAATTTCTTTCCGGCCACGGAGTCGATTCGTGGGATGGGGTGGAGTCGATCCATCTTCGTGGGTTCGTCTCTTCGTTGCGCGCGCGCCGTTTGAGCGTGCGATCGATCGCCCGTCAAGTTGTCACGTTGCGGCGTCTGTATCGATTCTTACAAGCCGAAGGAAGGGTGAGCCGCGATCCCATCCCGGAGTTTCATTTGAGCGCCGCAAGGCGAAAATTGCCCCATGCGCTCGGCGCCGACGACATCCGCTCGCTGTTAAATCAACCGGACGACAATAAACTCCTGGGGGCGCGCGATCAAGCAATGTTGGAGCTACTCTACGCCACCGGGATTCGGGTTTCCGAGCTGGTTCTGTTGCCGGTGCGGCAAGTCAATTTGGAGGGAAATTATTTAATTGTCCACGGCAAGGGCTCCAAGATGCGCGCGGTGCCGTTTGGCCAATGGGCGCGGCTGAAGCTGGATCGCTACCTTAAAGAGACACGGCCGCGCCTGCTTAAGTCCAAGGCCAGTCCGTTTCTGTTTGTCAATCGTTCCGGCTGCGCTTTAACGCGCCAGGGGTTCTGGAAGATCATACGCGGCTATGCTCTGGCCGCCGGTATCGATAAGAAGGTATCGCCCCATACCCTGCGCCACTCCTTCGCAACTCACCTGCTCGAGGGCGGCGCCGATCTCAGGTCGGTGCAGTCGATGCTGGGGCATGCCGATATCTCCACCACGCAAATCTATACGCACGTCGATGCCAATCGTCTCAAAGAGGCGCACCGGCGTTATCATCCACGAGAGAGCGGTTCCGACAAGTCATGAAGAACCGTTCGCCCGGCATGCGATTGATACGGTCAATCAACCGCCGTTCTTCACCAGGTTGTGTTTTCAAAGCTCGTACCGTAAAAACATAAACTATCCTCAAGCACACATACGATCTTGGAAGAAACCATAAGACAGATTGCGATTTGGGCTCTGCCGGTCTTGCTGGCCATCGTTTTTCATGAGGTCGCCCACGGCTGGGTGGCCAATCGGTTGGGGGATCCCACTGCCGCGCAAATGGGGCGGCTGACTTTAAACCCTATCGCTCATATCGATCTATTCGGCACGATTCTCATCCCATTGATGTTGCTTATTGCCAATGCGCCGTTCCTGTTCGGCTACGCCAAACCCGTTCCGGTGAATTTCTATAATCTGCGCAATCCCAAAAGAGACATGATCTGGGTGGCGTTGGCCGGTCCGGCGACGAATTTCCTGCTGGCGTTTGCGTGCGTTCTTTTATTGAAGTTGCTGCTGCCTCTGATTGCGGGCGAGGCCGGCGCCGGATCTTCCGCTTCCATCTTTAGTTTTTTCATGCCGGTGATATTGATGCTCGAGCGCGGCATACTGATCAACATCGTACTGGCGGTTTTCAACATGCTGCCGCTGCCGCCGCTCGACGGCGGCAGGGTGATGGTCGGCTTGCTTCCCGAGCCGTATTCCTCGATTCTGGCTCGAATCGAGCCTTTCGGCTTTATCATTTTAATCGTGTTGCTGATGAGCCATACGTTGAGTCGCGTCATCGGGCCGCCGCTGAATTTTCTTCTAAAGTTTTTTCTCGGATTGATTTAAGATTGGATATTATGGAAACCATCGTTAGCGGAGCCAGACCTACCGGACAACTGCACCTGGGCCATCTGCACGGCGCGCTGAAAAACTGGATCCGGCTGCAGGAAAATTACCGCTGCTATTTTTTTGTTGCGGATTGGCACGCGTTAACCACCGATTATGCGACGCCCCAGGGGATACGGCAAAGCACCCTCGATATGGTGATGGATTGGCTCAGCGTGGGGCTCGATCCCGAGCGCGCCGTCATGTTCCGGCAATCGAGCGTGAAAGAACACGCCGAATTGCACCTGCTCTACTCGATGATCACCCCGGTACCGTGGCTCGAGCGCAACCCCACGTACAAAGAACAGATCAAGGAGCTCACCGGCAAGGACCTTTCGACATACGGGTTTCTCGGCTATCCGGTGCTGCAGGCCGCCGATATTACCATCTATAAGGCCAACAGAGTGCCGGTCGGCGTCGATCAAGCGCCGCACGTGGAGTTGACCCGTGAAATCGTCCGGCGCTTCAATCAAATCTACCGGCCGGTTTTTCCCGAGCCCGAAGTCTTGCTCACCGAGACGCAAAAACTGCCCGGTCTGGATGGGCGCAAGATGAGTAAAAGCTACGGCAACGCGGTCTTTCTCTCCGACTCTCCGGAAGAAGTTGACCGTAAACTCAGCCGGATGATGACCGATCCCGCCCGCGTCAAACGCACCGATCCCGGCGAGCCGGAGAAATGCCCGGCATTTCAGCTGCACAAGATTTACTGCACGCCTGAGGAGCTCGACTTCGTCGCTAAAGGTTGCCGCACCGCCGGCATCGGATGCCTGGAGTGCAAGAAGATTATGATCAAGCACGTAATCGACGATCTCGCACCGTTTCGGGAAAAGAGGGCGCAGTTGGAGAAAAGGCCCGAGATCGTCCAAGACGTGCTGCAGGCCGGCCATGAGGCGGCCCAGGAACAGGCCAGCAAGACCATGAGTGAAGTGCGGGAAACACTGGGGCTGTGAGCACCCGAGTTCAACTAGAGATTTTCGAAGGTCCGTTGGACTTGCTGCTTCATTTAATCAAGAAGAATGAAGTCAGCATTACCGATATTCCCATCGCCAGCATCACCGAGCAGTACCTTGCCACCGTGGAACTCATGGAGACCCTGAGCCTCGACGTCGCCGGAGAGTTCCTGGTCATGGCGGCGACACTGATTCACATCAAATCGCGCATGTTGTTGCCGGCAGGCAGTGATGAGGACGATGAAGACGAGGGCAGCGATCCGCGCGAGGAGCTGGTGCGCCGGCTTTTGGAATACCAGCGCTTTAAAGACGCCGCCGATCAACTCGAACAAAGGGAAATACTCACGCGAGACGTATTCATTCGCGCGGCGTCGCCGAGCGAGGAAAAAGCGGCGCCTGGGTTCCGTGAGGTGTCAGTCTTTGAGCTGTTGAATGCGCTGCGCCGCGTCATCGAGCGATTGCCCAAGGACGTCTTTCATCAGGTCGATCTGGATAAAATCACAGTGCGCGAGAAGATGACTTTGTTGCTGGACACCTTGCGCGCTCACGGCCAGGTGCTTTTCGAAACGTTGTTCAACGATCTAGCGAGCCGTATGGATGTCGTGGTTACTTTTCTGGCGATGCTGGAGCTGGTGAAAGTGCGCGCCATAAGGATTTTCCAGGAACAACCCGGTGGGCCGATTGTCATCGAGGCCAGCGCCGCAATGGAGCAGGCGGCCGAGCTTGTGGCCGTCGATGATAACGAGGAAGAACAACATGGAACGTGAAGATGTAAAATCCATAGTCGAAAGCCTGTTGTTTGTGGCCGATGGCCCGCTGACAGTTCAACGTTTGAGCGAAGTCATTGACGGGGCAGGGAAGGACGAGATCCGCGCGATTTTGCAGGAACTGAGCGAAGAGCTGGACGGCAACAGGCGCGGCATCCGGCTCGTGGAGGTCGCCGGCGGTTACCAGTTGCGGACGGCCAAAGTCAACGCCGACTGGGTCAAGAAGTTTCTCGGCGGGCGGCCGGCGAGAATGGGCCGGGCGACGCTGGAGACGTTGGCGATCGTCGCCTATCGCCAGCCAATTACCAAAGCCGAGATCGAGGCGATCCGCGGCGTCGATGTCGACGGCGTCATCACCACGTTACTCGAGCGCAATCTGGTGCGCGCCGTTGCGCGCAAGGACGTCCCGGGCCGGCCGTTCCTCTATGGCACGACCCAGGAGTTCCTCGAGCTTTTCAATCTCAAAGACCTTTCTCATCTGCCGACCCTGAAAGAGATGGAAGAAATCACCTTGCCGTCCATTCCAGGCGAGGAGGTTGCGGCCGAACAGGCGGAGGAAGTCGAAGAGGTCAAGGAGATTCCGACTTAGTGCATCATGGAACGCCTGCAAAAGATTCTCGCGCGCGCCGGGCTTGCTTCACGACGCGAAGCCGAGCGCTGGATTTTACAGGGGCGGGTCAGCGTTAATGGCGTTGTGGTGCGCAAGCTGGGCAGCCAAGCGGAACCTTCCAGAGACAGCATCCGTGTCGACGGTAAACGCATCAAACCCGCCGCGGAGCCTGTTTACCTGGTCCTGAACAAGCCTGCCGGTTTTATTACTACCCTTAACGATCCGCAGCAGCGTCCCGATATCACCCGTTTTCTCGAACCGCTGGGAGAAAAGCAAAGAGTATTTCCGGTCGGACGCCTGGATTTCAATTCATCGGGACTGATCCTGCTCACCAATGACGGCGAGCTGGCGCAACGCCTGACCCATCCGCGTTTCGGCGTCAAAAAACTCTATCATGTGAAGCTCAGTGCCTGTCCCAGCGAGATAGAACTGGGCCGGTTGCGCAAAGGCATCCGGCTCGAAGACGGTATGACGGCGCCGGCGCGTGTGCGCGTGCTGGAGAAACTGAAGAAAAACGCCTGGGTCGAAATAGAGATTCACGAAGGCCGTAACCGTGAAGTCCGGCGCATGTTTGAAGCGTTGGGTTATTTCGTGGAAAAACTGATCCGTGTCCGCGTTGGCCCGGTCGAGTTGGGCAGGCTCGCCCAGGGTGAGATCCGGCCGCTGTTGCGCACCGAGGTAATCAAGCTCAAACGGGCCGTGGGTCTCGAAACCGACAAGGGAGCTCGTAAATTAAC